>USEU01000004.1 GCA_900553805.1 uncultured Eubacteriales bacterium | reverse complement strand
ATTATGCTGAGAATGAACCGTTCTATCCAGGTAGAAGGGGCATTCGGGCTGCTAAAGAACGATTTTAGCTTTCGTAGGTTCATGACAACCGGAAAACGGAATATCCGTATCGAGTTATTCTTCCTGGCACTGGGCTTTAACCTCAAGAAGCGGTGGATGAAGCAGCAAAAAAACAGGCTGGAAACCCATTATTCTGAGAAAAAAGCTTCGTAGTCGTAGAACATAAAAAGTTATCCACAGGAAGACCGGGAAATATGCCTCGGTCAGCTTTGCTGTGCCCTAAAATAAAAATTTGGGCTGTAACCGGCAACCTTGGCCTCGAAATAGAATGCTCAGGGTGAAGCAATAGGGCTGCTGCAAAAAAGAATTTTGCAACAGCCCCTTCTTTCAAGGTGGTTATTTAATTGCCTGGAGTTCCTTGTCCAGCTCTTCCAGGTGGGGCTTCAGAAATGCGGACTGGGGGAAGGATGCCAGCTTTCGCAGGGTCAGGCCGCCAACCAGCTTCATCTGCGGGTTCTTGGAAGCGTCGGGGCTGTACTTATCCAGAATAGCTGCCGCTGCCGGATTCTTCAGAATATCCTTTACCTTGCTGTCGAGAGAAAATGCCATGATTGTTTACCTCCTGTGTATTGATTTCTGGCAATATTATACAAAGAAAACCTTCAAAACGACAGCCTGCAAAGTGCGGGATTTCCAAATGCCGGAGCCCGCCAAAATGACGGCCTGAAAACGCCCCCTCATCCCCTATGTGCCCGCGCGTAGGCGGCGGGGGTGGTGCCGTAGCGTTTTTTGAAGCATTGGATGAAGTAGGATTGGCTGCAAAAGGACAGGCTGTATGCGACCTGGCCGTAGGGCATTCCGGCGGTGAGCAGAGGCAGAGCGGCGGCCAGCTTCTGCTCCTGGATGTAGCGGCTGACGGACTGGCCGGTTTCCTGGCGGAACAGGTGGGACAGGCGGCTTTCGGACAGGCCCACCTGCCCGGCCAGTGCCCCGACGGTCAGCCTGTCGTGCAGGTGGATATGGATATAGTGGACGCATGCCTTGATCTTCGGGGAAAGGGTGTGTTCTTTTTTTGACGCCGCCACGGCCCGGACCAGCTCGATGGCCCGGCCGCTCAGGTATTCCACGCACTGGTCAATGGAGAAAAGCCCATCGATGTGGCGGATGTATTCGTCGCTGAGGTTGTAGGCGTCGGTTTCGTCCAGTCCGCCCAGAATGGCATAGTGGGTGGCAATGGCCACCACGGAAACGGCCCAGAATTTCATCTGCCGCAGCGAATCGGCGGACATGCGGCCGATGACAAAGCCCGCGGCGAAATAGCGGTCCATCGCCCGGCGCAGGGCGGCCTCGTCCCCGTCCCGCAGGGCGGTGTACAGGGAAAGCTCCAGGGAAAAGGCGGAGTGGGTCAACCCGTCCTCCCGCTGGGCAAACAGTGCGTCGGGAGACGGAGGAAGTATTTTGACCTTGTATTTCACGGCGTTCACCTCACTCCCATCATACAGCAGAAAACCGATATTTACAACAGAATTCTGATATATCCGATTTCATGTCAATGCTACAATAAAATCAAAGGAGGGAACCCTATGGGAAAAAGAACACTGGAAGAGAACATGGCGCTTCTGACCGGCCAAGGGATGTGGCATACCCGCCCGGTGGGGGACCTGCCGTCCATCCATCTGTCCGACGGCCCCCACGGCCTGCGCAAGCAGCAGGAGCAGGAGCGGCAGAACAATGTCAGCCAGGTTTCCACCTGCTATCCCACGGCCAGCGCTCTGGCCTGCGCCTGGGACGAGCGCGCGGCGGCGCGGCTGGGGCAGGCTGTGGCGCGGGAGGCCTGGAACGAGGATGTGGCTGTGCTTCTCGGCCCCGGCATCAACATCAAGCGCTCGCCGCTGTGCGGCAGAAATTTTGAATATTTCAGCGAGGATCCCTACCTTTCCGGCCATCTGGGCGCGGCCTATGTGCGCGCCGTGCAGCGCGAGGGGGTGGCGGCGTCGCTGAAGCACTTCGCGGGGAACAATCAGGAGACCAACCGGCAGACCGCCAACAGCCAGATCGACCGGCGCGCCCTGCGGGAGATTTATCTCAGCGCCTTTGAATATGTGGTGAAAACCGCCCGGCCCGCCACGGTCATGGCGTCCTACAATCGCCTGAACGGCTGCTATGCCTGCGAAAATCCGGCGCTGCTGACCCGGATCCTCCGGGAGGAATGGGGCTTCGACGGCGCGGTGATCTCCGACTGGGGGGCCTGCGCCGATCTGGCAAAATCCATCCAGGCGGGGATGGATCTGGAAATGCCGGACAGCTGCGGCATCCACACCCGAAAGCTCAAGGCGGCGGGGGAGGTATCCGAGCAGGAGATCGCCCGGGCCGCCGGACGGGTGGAGCGGCTGGTCAGGGCCTACGCCCCCCAGGGGCGGGAGAAGAAGGACACCGCCGATTCCCACGAGATCGCCCGGCAGCTGGCCTGCGAAAGCGCGGTGCTGCTGAAAAACGACGGCATTCTGCCCCTTGCGCCGGATGCGCAGGTGGCGGTGATCGGCGCTCTGGCGGAGCAGATGCGCTTCCAGGGCGGCGGCAGCAGCCACATCAACACGGCCCGGACGCCCAACGCCCTGGCGGCCCTGCGCGGCCTGGGGGTGAACGCTGCCTACGCACCGGGGTACTCCCTCCGGGATGAGGAAAACCCGGCGCTGGAGGAGCAGGCCCTGGCCCTGGCCTCCGGCGAAAAGACGGTGCTGTTCTTCGGCGGCCTGACGGATCAGTACGAGGGGGAGGGCTACGACCGCAGGAGCCTTTCCATGCCCGAAAACCAGCTGCGCCTGCTGAACCGTATTTGTGACGTAAACCCCAACGTGGTCTTTGTATCCGTCAGCGGCGCGCCCTATGACATGGCGTTTGAAGGCCGGGTGCGGGGGATTTTGCAGATGTACCTGGGCGGCGAGGCAGCCGACGAGGCCTGCGCGGCGCTGGTCACGGGCCGGGTGAACCCCAGCGGCAAGCTGGCGGAGAGCTGGCCCTACGCGGTGGAGGACACCCCCTGCCACGGCTTCTTCGCCACGGGTAGCGATGACATCGAATACCGGGAGAGCATCTATGTGGGCTATCGGTATTACGACCGCTTCGGCGTCCCGGTTCGCTTCCCCTTTGGCTTCGGGCTGAGCTACACCACCTTCTCCTACTCGAATCTGGAGCTAAGCTGCGGGGAATATACCGGCGGAACACTGGTCGCTTCCCTGGATGTGACCAATACCGGCCCGGTGGCCGGGGCGGAGATCGTGGAGCTGTACGTGGAAAATCCCCCCGCCGCCTATCTGCGGGCGGAAAAGGAGCTGCGCGGCTTCCAAAAGGTGACGCTGGCCCCCGGCCAGACGGCGCGCGTCACCCTGGAGTTGGACGAGCGGAGCTTCTCCATCTACGATGGGGGCCGGTTCCTGATCCCCGGCGGCCGGTACCGGGTGCTGGTGGGCAGCTCCAGCCGGGATATCCGCCTGGCCCAAAGTATAAAGGTTGCGGGTGAGGCGTATAACCGGGACGACCGGCAGCGGCTTTCGGAATATTTCCAAAAGGATATCCACGGCGTGTCCCGGCAGCAGTTTGCCGCGCTCTACGGCGCGCCCCTGAGCCATTTCAGTGAGCGGAAGCGGGGAGATTACAGCCTGTATTGCTCCCTTCGCCAGCTGGCGGAGGCGTCCATATTGGCGCGGCTGCTTCACCGGGCGGCGCGGCCGCTGGTCTATTCCATGTTCAAGGGCATTCCCCACGACGATCCGGAGGTGGTGATGATGCTCCAGGGCGTGGAGCACGGAACCATCGACTGCGTGGTGTGCCAGAGCGGCGGGATGCTGCCCATCCGCCTGGCGGAGGCCATGGTGCTGGAGGCCAACGGCCACCGCGCGAAAGCATTCCTGAAATTGATAAGGGGGTAATCTGTATGAAAAAAGAGGGTCTGGACGGAAGAACCAAATGGTGCTACTGCATCGGCGCCACCGGGCGGGACGCGGCCTATGCGCTGGTGAGCATGTATCTGCTCACCTATGTCCAGTACACCATGAAGCTGACCGTCGCCCAGTTCGGCGTGATCTCCGCCTGCATGGTGGCCTGCCTGGTCTGGGACGCGGTGAATGACGCCCTGATGGGGATCATCATTGAAAACACCCATTTTAAAAGCGGCAAATATAAGCCGTGGATTTTGTCCGGCGCGATACTGAACGCGCTGGTGATCGCCGCACTCTTTACCCTGCGGCCCCAGGGCTGGGGCTTCGTCGCCTTCTTCTGCCTGGGCTACCTGCTCTGGGGCATGACCTACACCATGAATGATATTGCCTACTGGGGCATGCTGCCCAGCCTGAGCAGCGACCCCAAGGAGCGGGATACCCTGGTGACCCTGATGAGCGTATTCATCTGCGTGGGCCAGTTTACCGTGGCCGGGGTGGTGCCCACGGTCATTGCGGGCAACGCCATCCAGGCCTACCGGGTGACGGCCCTGATCGTGGCGCTGGCGTTTATCGCCTTTCAGGCCCTGGTGGTGCTGGGCGCGCGGGAGGCCCCCCGCCGGGATGACGGGGAGAAGGTGACCCTGCGCAAGATGTTCACCATCTTCATGCGCAATGACCAGCTGGTGCCCATCGGCATTGCCTCGGTGCTGTTCAATGTGGGCAGCGGACTGCTCATCATCTTCGGCGTAAACTTCTTTTATTTCGAATTCGGCTATGCCGGCAGCGGCGAGCTGATCTTCCTGTTTACCGTGATGTACGGGCTGGGGACCCTGGTATCCCAGGCGCTGTATGCCCTTCTCTCCAGCAAAATGCACCGCATGACCATGTTGAAGCTGTGCATGGCGGCCATCTGGGTGGGCTACGCCATGCTCATGGCCTTTGGATACGTGCTGCCCAGGAGCATCGTTTTGCTCAATGCCATCGGCTTTGTGATTTTCTTCTTCCAGGGCCTCTATAATCTGGCGGTGATCGTCATGCTGAACAACACCATCGAATATGACGAGCTGCGCTTCGGCGAGCGGCACGACAGCGTGATCTCCGCCATCCGCTCCTTCTCCGTCAAGCTGGCCGGTGCGGTGAATCAGGGCATTTCCGCCCTGGTGCTGATCGTCAGCGGTATCTATACCGTCAGTCAGAATATCTCCGGCCTGGAGATCGAGGTGGGCAAGGGAAGCCTGACCAGCGCCCAGGCCCTGGAAAAAGCCAACGCCTTCGCCGCCCAGGTGCAGCCCCGGCAGACCCTGCTTTTACGGCTGGGCATGGTGGCGATCCCCATCCTGACCCTGACCGGCGCGTACCTTTTGATCCGCAAAAAGTATCGCCTCACCGAGGAAGCCTATGAGAAAATCGTCGCGGAAATCGCGGCGCGATAGCAAAACAGGGCCGGGTGCAATTTGCCCCGGCCCTTTCCCTTAAGATGCCTTAAAATAGGTCTAGCGTGCTGTCCAGGTAGATGGCTTCCCGGACGTGGATGTGGTATTCGGACTTTACCATGTAGTAAAGCAAAAATTCCAGCAGAAGAGCGCTGCCCAGGCTGCGGCCCTCGATCTTGAAGTTGGTAAAGCCCATGGGAAGATAGATGCTTTGAATATCGCCGGTGCCGATGAAGCCGGGGCCTGCCATGGCGCGGGAGAAGCGGTAGCCTTGGCTCCCCTCCGGGGCGCGGCAGCGGTGGTCGGGGCCGTCCTCCCCCAGGGCCTTGCGGCTGACGGCCTCGTAGCATTCCCGCCGCTGGGTGCAGCCGAACCAGCAGCATTCGTTGCACAGGAATTCTGCCTTGCTTTTCTGGGCGGCGGTGAGGCTGCCCAGCTGGTCAAAGGCCCTGTTCAGCCGGAAGTCCGGCACCACATAGCGGAAATCCTCCCGGTCCAGCTCCGCCCGCAGCGCCCGGAAATCGGTGAGCACCTTGGTGGTGGAGGAGACAAAGTAAAGCCCCGGATAGTGCTCCTTCAGATATTCCAGCAGCAGGTCGGAATGCACGATCACGCCGTTGCCCTGACGCCTGCTCAGTAGGGCGCAGAGCCGGTTGCATTTCCCATCCGCCAGATGCTCGGGGCGCAGCAGGGAATTGCTGAAGGTCAGCCGGGCGGAGATGCCGTATTCCTCTATCAGCGCCAGCACCTGCCGGGGGTCGTCGTCCCCAAAGCCCACCCGGCCGCCGCCCCAGACGCAGTCCGCCGGTGCGCCGTAGATGGAGCCGATGCCGCACCAGTCGTAAAAATATTCCCGGTGCTCCCGGAACAGGGGCAGAAAGACCCGGTAAAATTCGTAGAATTCAAACAGCCCCGGGAGATGGTAGCGGGCCGTCCTCCCGTTGCGGCCAGGGGTCACAGGACCTCCGCGTCCTTGGGGTAGGCGTTCAGCACCCGGCAGCCGTCCTTGGTGACGCAGACCAGGTCCTCGATGCGGATGCCCACCCGACCGGGGATGTAGATGCCCGGCTCAATGGAGAAGCACATGCCCTCCTCCACGATCACCTCGTCGGTGGCCGAGACGTCGAAGGGCTCATGGACCTCCATGCCGATGCCGTGGCCCAGGCGGTGGATGAAGTAGGGGCCGTAGCCCGCGTCCTCAATGACCTTGCGGGCGGCCAGGTCGATCTCCTTGAAGGGGATGCCCGGCCGGACGGCGGCGATACCGGCCAGATTGGCCCGGAGCACCGTGTCGTAAATTTCCTTCTCCGTGTTCTCGCCCACAAAGAAGGTGCGGGTCATGTCGCTGCAATAGCCGTCCACGATGCAGCCCATGTCCACCACCACGTTCTCGCCCCGCTTCAGCACCCGGTCGCCGGGGACGCCGTGGGGGTCGGCGGCGTGGTCGCCGTAGGCGACGATGGTATCAAAGGAATTGCCCTGGGAGACCTTGGCAAACAGGGCGTCGATCTCGCTTTGCAGCTGCTTTTCACTCTTGCCCACGGCGATCATCCCGGCCACCTCCGCCATGACGGCGTCGTTGACCAGGGAGGCGCGGATCATCTTCTGCTGCTCCTGGGGCGTCTTTACGGCCTTTACCTCGTCGATCACCGTGCCCAGGGTCAGCTTCAGCTGCGGCTTTATTTCCTGAAGCCGCAGCAGGAACCGGGCGGGGAAGCTCTTGTCCACGGCAACGTGCCCCTCCAGCAGCTGGGCCAGCATGGCAGCGCCGTCCTGGGCGTCGGAATACCAGACCGCAGGCAGCGTCCCGTCATATAGGAACAGACGGTTGACCAGCAGCGTGGCGGCCGCGTCCTTGGTCACCACCAGCGCCAGCAGCCGCTCGCCGGGGGAGAAGCGGACGCCGGTGAAATACCGGATGGCGTTGGGGTCGCTGATCAGCGCCGCGTCAAAATGCCGGTCATTCAGCCGGTCAACAAGTCTTGTAATGGAATCCATATCGTTCACTCCTTGTGATTGATTCATTTCTGCCCCATTATACCATATTTTGCGGGCCGTCACAAGTGAAAAAACGCCTTTGGCCCATTTGAGGCTTGCTATTTATCAAAGAATACGATATACTTAATAAAATAATATAATCAATTGAGGAGAGGCACAATGGAAAATCGAGAGACCTTCAGTTCGCGGCTGGGGTTCATCCTGGTTTCCGCCGGATGCGCGGTGGGGATCGGGAACGTGTGGAAATTCCCCTACATCTGCGGAAAGTTCGGCGGGGCGGCCTTTATTCTGATCTATCTGCTGTTCCTGGCCGTCCTGGGCATCCCCATTCTGGTGTGTGAGTACGCCGTGGGCCGCAGCAGCCGCAAGAGCTGCGTCGCCTCCTTCCAGGTGCTGGAGCCGAAGGGAAGCAAATTCCACTGCTACGGCGTCCTGGGCATGGGCGGCAATTACCTGCTGATGATGTTCTACACCACCGTGGCGGGCTGGATGATGTGCTATTTCTGGAAGTGCCTCACCGGCGACTTCACCGCCGCCGCCATGACCACCGAGGAGGTGGCCGCCCAGTTCGGCGCGCTGACGAATAACCCCACCCAGATGATGTTCTGGGCCGTGCTGGCCACCGTGCTCTCCTTCGGCATCTGCGCCCTGGGCGTGGTGAACGGCGTGGAGCGGATCAGCAAGTGGATGATGGTCGGCCTGCTGGGGCTGATCGTGGTGCTGGCGGTGCACTCGCTGCTGCTGCCCGGCGCGGGCGCGGGCGTCAAGTTCTATCTGGTGCCGGACTTCGCCGCCATGGCGGAGCAGGGCATGGGCAATGTGATCTTTGCCGCCATGAGCCAGTCCTTCTTTACCCTGAGCCTGGGCATCGGGGCCATGTCCATCTGCGGCAGCTACAAGGATAAGAGCGCCTCCCTCACCGGCGACGCGGTGAGCGTGACCATTCTGGATACCTTCGTGGCGCTGATGGCCGGCATGATCATCATCCCCGCCTGCTTCAGCTTCGGCATCGAGCCTGGCTCCGGCCCCTCGCTGATCTTCATCACCCTGCCCAATATCTTCAATCAGATGTCCGGCGGGCGGATCTGGGGCACGCTGTTCTTCCTGTTTATGTCCTTTGCCGCCATCTCCACCATCATTGCCGTGTTTGAGAACATCCTCTCGTGCACCATAGACCTGTGGCACTGGAGCCGCGGAAAGGCCGTGGTGATCAACACCGTGGCCATGATCGTGCTGTCGGCCCCCTGCGTGCTGGGCTTTAACGTGCTCAGCGGCATTCAGCCCCTGGGGGCGGGTTCCGGCATCATGGACCTGGAGGACTTCATCGTCTCCAACAATCTGCTGCCCCTGGGCTCGCTGGTGTACCTGGCCTTCTGCGTCAACCGCTACGGCTGGGGCTGGGAGAATTTCCTGGCCGAGGCAGACGCGGGCAAGGGCATGCGCTTCCCCCGCTGGGCCAGAGGCTATATGCGCTTCATGCTGCCCGCCATCGTGGTCATTATCTATGTCAAGGGCTACTGGGACATGTTCCAGCCCAAGGGGAACGGCTACCTTATCCCCTGGATGATCGTAGCCGCCGCGTTCCTGGCGGTGATCGGCTGGATCGTGTTCGGCGGCAAGAAAGGAGAATCTGCAAAGTGAAAGAAAACCGTAAGCTCCTGAAGGAGGTGCTGGCGGATATTCAGCACGATATGACCGATGAAGAGGTGCTGAATCTGCTGGCAGACAGTAAGATCTCCGTTAATCCCGCCAAGGAAAGGGAACAGTATACCATTGGACAGCGGGCGGCGGACATGATCGCCAGGTTTGCGGGAAGCTGGGCGTTCATCTTCACATTCACCGGCGTGCTGATCCTGTGGATGGTTGTCAATGTGCTCCTGGCTGCCAGGGCGTTTGACCCCTACCCCTTCATCCTGCTCAACCTAGTGCTTTCCTGCGTGGCCGCCATTCAGGCTCCGCTGATCATGATGAGTCAGAATCGCCAGGAGGAAAAGGATCGCCGCCGGGCGGAAAACGACTATAAGGTCAATCTGAAAACCGAGATCATGATCGAGGACATTTATGACAAGGTCAACGCCATCCTCGCCAAGCAGGCTGCCCTGGAAAAGCGGCTGCAAAAGGAAGAGAATGGGGAAGCCCCCGAATAAACCGAAGGGAAAATGATCCAATATATGACAGGCTCCCAGGCGGTATCCGCCTGGGAGCCTTGCCGTAGGCACGGGTTATTTGCACAGGTTTGCGATCACGTCCGCGTAGATCGCGGCGCATTGGAGCAGCCCCTTGAGGGAGGCGCGCTCGTTGGCGCCGTGGCAGTTGTTTTCAAATCCCGGCTCCGCCGGGCCGAATGCCACGCCGCCGGGGATCTCGTGGACATAGGTGCCGCCGCCGATGGAGAGGCAGTAGCCCTGCTTGCCGGTGTAGGCCTCATAGCTGCGCAGCAGGGTGCGGACAAATTCGGAATCCCCGTCCACCGCGTGGCCTTCGACAAATTTTCCGTCGCATTCCCAGCCCTGGGCGGCAAACAGCTGCTCCACGTGGCCCTGGGTGGTCGCCTGGGTGGCGCACAGGCTGGCGCGGCAGTCGAAGCAGGCGGTGAAGCCGCCCTCGTTCAGGTTCAGCATGGACAGCACCAGGCTCAGTCTGCCGGAGATCTCGTCCTCCATGGCGATGCCCAGGGCCTTGCCCTCGTTGTCCCCGTAGGGGAAGAAGCGGTGCAGGGCGCGGATGGCCGCCGCTGCCTCGTCCTGGGCCAGGGGCAGGGCGCACAGCAGCTCCAGCATGGCGGTGATGGCGTTCTTGCCCCCGTCGGGATGGGCGGCATGGGTCTGAACGCCGGAGGCCCGGATGGCCACGCCGCCGCCCTCCGCCTGGGCGGAGAAGCTCACGCCGGTGCGCGCCTGTACGTCCTGCATCGCGGGCGTCACATCCTGAACGGTCAGGCCGGTGATGGCGGCCGCGCAGTTGCCGGGAGCCACATTCACCCGGATGCCGCCGTCAATGGCGGTCACATGGCCTGCGGCCTGGGGCTGGGGCTGCCAGACGGCCCGGAAGGTGGGGGCATAGCGGGCCTTTTCCACATTGATCACCGGGAAATCCGCGTCGGGGGTGATGGCGTAGGGCGCGTAGGGGTGGGAGGCGTAGTAGTGGGCGATGTCCCGGGAGCCGGTCTCCTCATCGGTGCCCAGGATCAGCCGGACGTTGTGCCGCACCGGCAGCCCCAGCTCCTTGACGCACCGCATGGCAAACAGGGCGGCCAGCGCCGGGCCCTTGTCGTCCTGTACGCCCCGGCCATAGACCATATCGCCGTCGCGCACCAGGGCAAAGGGATCGGTGTCCCAGCCCTCGCCGATGCCCACAATGTCCAGATGGGCCAGAATGTGCAGCAGGTCCGCCCGGTCGTTCAGGTCGATGGTGCCCACATAGCCCTCGTCCTCGCCGGTGGCAAAGCCCCAGCCCCGGGCCAGCTCCAGGGCAGTCTTCACCGCCCGGACGGTGCCCTCGCCAAAGGGACAGCCGGGGGCGGGCTCCCCCATGGTGGAGTCCACGGCAATGAGCCTGGCCAGTGCCTGGGTAAATTCATCCTCCCGCCCGGTCATCCAGGCATGGATCTGTTCCTTCAACGTCATCGTATATCCGCTCCTTTTCCGTTTTTGTACGCAAGGTCATTTCCTGCGCTGTTTCTGGCTCTATTATAGCAGAGATCCTGCTTTTTGAAAATATAAAATTACATGCCCGCTCCATTTTCGGAGGGGCATGTCTGCGGATCATTCAGGGTCGTCCTCGTCATCAAAGTAGATGCTCAGATCGCCCAGGTCGCTGAGGTCGTCCCATGCGGGATCTTCGTCTGCGGGGGGTTGCTTGGCGGCGAACTTGGGGGTATGGGCTGCTTCCCCGGACTGGGAGGCCCGCCGCTGGGAGGACGCGGCCGGAGCGGCCGGACGTTTGGGCGGCTCCTGACGCCTCGGGGCTTCCTGACGGTCGCCGTAGAGCTTCAGGATGATGACCGTGGCCACAATGCCCAGAATGGCGATCAGGATGATCATACCGACCACCACCAGCAAAAGGTTATTCGACCGGGTGGGGGCATCGGGGATCACCGTGGGCAGCGTTTCCTCCGTAGCCGTGGCCTCGCCCCAGGGGGTCAGGGTGGAGGCGGTGGGGCTCACTGTTACCGTCGGGGTCGCTGCCTGGGTGGGGGCGGTGCTTTCCTGCCCCTGCGTGGTGATGTAGGTCACGGCGGCGCAGGTGGTCTTGGTGGCGGCGCTGATCTCGCTGCCGTTGGTGCAGCGGACGGCGCAGTAGTAGTAGGTGGTGCCCGGCTCGTAATCCGGGGTGAAGCTGGCGGAGGTGGCCCCCAGGATGGCCTTGCCACCTACGTTGGAATTGATGGTGTTCTTATACCACTGATAGGTCAGCGTGGTGTTCTGCTCGGAGGTGAGGGCGGAAATTTGCAGCGCGGTGCCCCCGGTGGGCTTCAGGTTGGCGCTGGCGGGCTGCCGCTGGATGGTGGGAGCGGTCAGCTCCTGATTCATCACGCTGATGACGGCGGGATCGCTCCACACGTTGCCGTCCAGGCCGACGAACTCGGCTCGCACCCGCCACTCGTCCAGCGCCTTCGGGATGCGGTCAAGCCCCAGCCGTTCGCTGTTCAGGCCGGTGACGATCAGGCCGGGGAAGCGCTCCGGGGCCTTCTCGGCCAGCACGTCAATGCTGCCGCCGGGATTTTGCAGATGCCAGATGATGTCCAGGCAGGAATCCGCCCGGGCCACGAATTCAGCATACCCGCCCTCGCGCACATTTTCGCCGGTGGGATGCTTGGTGATGATGGGCTTCCCGCTGGTAGGGGGATTCGTCGGCGGATCCGTGGGCGGAGTGGGATTGCTGGGAGTAGTATCCCCAGACTCGCCGCCAGTGCCGGAACCACCGCCGGACTCACCGCCGGTGCCGGAACCACCGCCGGACTCGCCGCCAGTGCCGGAACTACCGCCGGACTCGCCGCCAGTGCCGGAACCACCGCCGGATTTATCGCCAGTATCAGAGCCGCCATTGCCTCCGGGCGTATTTTCGTTCTGCGAACTGGCACCTGACTCCTCGCTGGAGAACGCGACTACCGGCGCGGTGGCCAGGGCAGATAGGCTGCTCACCGTCAGGGCAAAGGCCAGGGCCAGCACCAATATCATGGATAAGATCTTTTTCATGTTTTTCCTCCTGGATGCACCCGCCCCGGGGGCGGATGGAGACGAAAGATAAACGTTAATCCGTATTATATTTGATTTTCCCCCTTGCGTCAACTGGTAAATTAAACACTGCCCTACAATCGTGATGGACTGCATTCTGAGAGGAGGCACAAGGGGGGTATCGGTAAAGTTTTACTTATTCTATCACATTGCTTCCCAAAGTGCAATGATATGCGTAAAAATTGTATTTATAAGAGTATATGGAAAGAGGGTAGGAAAAGAATGGTAAAAATATGAAGAAAATGTAATATTTCTTTGAATTTTCCCCGGATGTTACAGAATGTTCGTTCTTTAAGAATATATTAAAGTTGTGCCAAAGAAAATGGCGGAATTTGGAAGCGGGGCAAAAGCGGGGCGGATAAAGAGATGAAAAATGAAACAAAACGCCTTGCAAAAATGACGATAAATTACAAAATGTTGCAATTTTCAAAAGAAATTTGCAAGGAGTATTTTTAACGAAAGATTCCCGCTTGCCGGCTTTCCCCCGGAGAAAGCCGGGAAAGACCCCATTGCAAAGTGTGAAAAATTATGTATAATGTAGTTACCAATGCCGTACCCCTGGGCGGCATGTGAAAGGAGTTGTACTCTATGAGAGAATCTGTATTTCAGAAAGTTGTATCGCTGCTTCTGTGTGCAGTCCTGACCCTGGGATTCCTGCCCGGCGTGCATGTCCATGCGGAGGAAGCGGGCGCGGACGCCGGCTTGAGCGATGAGCAGAAGCAGGCGGTGCTGAACCGCCAGATCAGCTGGTATTTCCCGCTGCCCGAGGAATGCTTTGACGACATCAGGGATTTTGCGGGATGCCGGGGCAATTCGACCCCGGATGTGCTTCACGGCACAACAAACCCCAATTGCGCCTATCCCGATGAGCACGCCGCTGCCGCAACCGGCAGTGACAGCATGTACATCAAGGTGGACGCCACCCAGCCGGTATATGCCCCGGCCAGCGGTACCGTATTCTTTGGCACCGATGAGAAGTGGGGCAGCGCCGCCGTGCTGGAGGTGCCGGTGGATGGCAATTTCTCCTACTATATCTTGCTTGGCCAGGTCCAGCAGGATGGCTCCCTGGCCTCCGGCAGCGCCGTAAGCGCTGGCGCGGTCATCGGCTCCACCAGCGGCGAGTTCCGCATGTCCGCGCTGATGGACTATTCGGGCATGGGGCAGCAGGTCGCAAGCGCCGTGTCTGGGGAACTGTCCGCGGTGGAGAGCTTCGGCTGGCTGGTAGGCGATACGGGCACCGGCCTGATCTGCGTGAACCCGTCTCCGAGCACCGCGTCGACGCAGTATCCGAATTTTGACGCGACCGGGAGCTACTATGGCGCGGTGACCTATTCCTTTGTGACCCAGCAGCCTTCCACCACGGAAACCACTGTGCCGGAGACGACCGAGCCTGCCGCCCCGTCTGTCCCGGAGCACACCCATGTGTTCGACCAGCAGGTGGTAAGCGATGCTTACCTGGCTTCCCCCGCCACGGCGGACAGCCCGGCGCTGTACTATTACAGCTGCACCTGCGGCGAAAAGGGCACTGAGACCTTCCCTTATGGTGAGGCAGCGGGCCACACCTTCAGCCCCGACTGGAGCAGTGACGAGAATGGGCACTGGCATGCGGATACCTGCGGCCACCCGGATGTGACCGAGGGCTACGCGGCCCACAGCTGGGACGCCGGTACGGTGGCGGTCCAGCCCACCCATACCGATGCCGGTACCATCGTTTATCAGTGCACGGTCTGCGGCTACCAGAAGACGGAGGACCTTCAGCCCACCGGCCACGTGTTCGATCAGATGGTCGCCGATGAAAAGTACCTGGCATCTCCCGCCACGGCGGACAGCCCGGCCCGGTACTATTACAGCTGCACCTGCGGCGAAAAGGGCACCGAGACCTTCACCTATGGCGAGGCGGCGGGCCATACCTTTGAATCCGCCTGGACCTATGACGAAAATTACCACTGGCACAAGGATACCTGCGGCCACCCGGATGTGACCGACAGCTACGCGCCCCATGAATGGGACGAGGGCGTTGTGACCGTCCAGCCCACCCACACCGCCTCCGGCACCAAGGTGTATACCTGCGCCGTCTGCGGCGCGCAGAAGAGCGAGACCCTGGAGCCCTCCGCCGAGCACGTATTTGACCAGCAGGTGGCAAGCGACGCCTATCTGGCCTCCCCCGCCACCTGCACCACCCCGGCCCAGTATTATTACAGCTGCGTCTGCGGCGCGGCGGGCACCGAGACCTTCTCCTACGGCGAGGCCAAGGGCCACACCTATTCCACGGAGTGGACTTACGACGAGACCAACCACTGGCACAAGGCCACCTGTGAGCACACCGATGAAAAGGGCGACCTGGGTCCCCATCGCTGGGACGACGGCAAGATCACCAAGGATGCCGGTCACGCCGTGAACGGCGAGAAGCTCTACACCTGCGTGGACTGCGGCTACCAGAAGACCGAGGTCATCCCCGGCCAGGCCCACGAATATAACCAGATGGTCCCCGACGACAAGTATTTGGCCGCCGCCGCCACCTGCACTACCCCCGCCCAGTATTATTACAGCTGCGTCTGCGGCCTGGCGGGCACCGAGACCTTCTCCTATGGCGAGGCCAAGGGCCACACCTTCGCGGACAAGTGGAGCTACAACGAGCTCCAGCACTGGAGAGCCGCCACCTGCGAGCACACCAATGAAAAGGTCCAGGTGGGCGACCATATCTGGAACCCCGGCGTGATCACCACCCAGCCCACCGCCACCACCAAGGGCGTGAAGACCTATACCTGCTCCGTCTGCGGCGCGACCAAGACGGAGGAGGTGGAGCCTTCCACCCACCAGCATACCTTCTCCACCGCCTGGCAGGGCAACAGCACCTACCACTGGCACCCCGCCACCTGCGAGCACACCAATGTGGTCAGCGGCCTGGGTGAGCACAATTGGAACGCGGGCGTGGTCAATGTGTGGCCCACCCACACCACCACCGGCCAGAAGACCTATACCTGCCAGACCTGCGGCGCGACCAAGACCGAGACCCTGAATCAGACCCACACCTTTGATCAGATGGTCGCTTCCTCCGCCTATCTCAAGAGCAACGCCACCTGCACCAGCCCGGCAGTGTACTATAAGAGCTGCTCCTGCGGCGCGAAGGGCACCGAAACCTTTACCTATGGCTCCGCTCTGGGCCACACCGCCTCCGGCACCTGGGGCAAGGACGCCAACTACCATTGGAACGTCTGCTCCCGCTGCGGCGCCAAGGGCGACCTGGTGGCCCACAGCTTCGACAGCGCCGGCAAGTGCACCGTCTGCGGCTACTCCAAGGAGGAGTCCCACGTGCACTCCAGCCATTTGACCCGGGTGCCCGCCAAGGCGGCCACCTGCACCACGGACGGCAACACCGCCTACTACGTCTGCGACTGCGGCGCGTGGTTCACCGATGTGACCTGCACCACTCCCATTACCGACCAGCAGAGCGTGGTGATCCCCGCCACCGGCCATGTGGACCAGAACAACGACGGACGCTGCGACGTATGCAAGCAGCGGCTGGACAACACCGTGGAATACCAGGTCACCGAGGGCGGCGAGGCCACCTGGCTGAACACCTCCAATCAGGGCATGGTGTTCCGCTCCAATGCCGAGTACGCCAAGTTTGACCGCATCGAGGTGGACAACGCCGCCGTTGACGCCTCCAACTACTCCGTCAGCGAGGGCTCTACGGTGATCGAGCTGAGCGCCGGCTACCTGAAGCGCCTGAGCCTGGGTCACCACACCCTGTCCATCGTGTCCAAGGACGGCGTGGCCAGCACCGGCTTCACCGTCAAGCAGGGCGCGACCAGCGCCCGGTCCGGCAACGGCCCCTGGGGCATCATCCTGCTGCTGACTGTAATCGTGGCCATCGCCATCCCCGTCACCTTCGGCGTACTGTACTACCGCAAGAAGATGGGCTACAACGATTGATCCAGAGCGTCCCACCCAAATTCCCCCGCTTCGGCGGGGGAATTTTTTGCCCCGGGGGATTGGAAAGTGGGGCGGAAATATGATACAATAGGTCAAACAGAGAAAACCGCTGGGAGGGCGTAGCATGGAACCGATCAAGGTATTTATTACCGAGGACGAGAGCATTGTCCGGGAGGGGCTGCGGGACATTGTGCCCTGGGAGAAATACGGCTTCGAATTTGTGGGCGACGCCCCGGACGGGGAGATCGCCCTGCCCATGATCCGCAAACTGCGGCCGGATGTGCTCATTACGGACATCAAGATGCCCTTTATGGACGGGCTGGCCCTGAGCAGCATTGTCAGCCGGGAGCTGCCCGATACCAAGATCATCATCCTCAGCGGTTACAGCGACTTTGAGTACGCCCGCCAGGCCATCAATCTGCGGGTGGATCAGTACCTCCTGAAGCCCATTACCAAGTCCGCCATCCTGAAGGCGCTGGAGTTCACCGGCCAGAAGATCCAGGAGGAGCGGGAGCAGAAGGATTTTCTGCGCCGCTACGAGCAGGACACCCAGAAATACGAGCGCTTCTCCCGCCGGGCGTTCTTCGAGCGGCTGGTGGAGGGCTCCATGTCCGTCCAGGAGATCTACGAGGAGGCCCGGCGGCTCCACCTGGACCTGAACGCGGACGGGTATAATTTCATCCTCTTTTCCGTCCAGTCCGCTCGGTCCAACGCCTATTCCGAGGAAGCTACGGCGGCGCTGGATGCGCTGCTGGATTATTTCCTCCGTTACCCCGGCTATGTGCTCTTCCGCAGCGGCCTGCTGTCCTATGCCGTGCTGATGATGGGGGACAAGGACGCCCTGGAGGGATTGGCCGGGCGTGCCCTGGATACCATCCAGCGCCGGTGCGGCGCGGCGGGGGAATCGCTGAGCTGGTGCGCCGCCGTGGGCACCCCCACCTACCGGGTCAGCGGCCTGGCCCAGTGTTACAGCGAGGCCAACCATGTGTTGGCCTACCGCCACCTGATGCCCGGCGTCCATGTGTTCAGGGCCGATATGCTTCACAGCGAGGGGGAGAACGCCGGAGTGGGGAGCCTGAAGACCCTGGACCCCGGAAAGCTGGACGCCACGGTGATCCGCGGCTTCATCCAGTCCGGCACCCCGGAGGAGATCGAGGGCTTCGTGGCGGAATATCTGTCCGGCCTGGCCGGGGCGGAGCGATCCCTCATGTTCCGGCACTATATCCTCATGTCCGTGCGCATCAACGCGGAGGTGGTGCTCCAGCAGCTGGGCTGCCGGATGGAGGATTTCTCCCAGCTGCCCACCCCGGAGATGAACCTGCCGGTGGATCAGATCCAGCGGTACATCGAGTCGGTGCTCACCGCCGCCCTGCGCCTGCGGGACGAAAAGAGCCAGCAGGAGAGCAGCGACATCATCAACAGCGCCGTCCGCTACATCGAGAAGAACTACACCGACGAGAACATCTCCCTGAATTCCGTGGCCCAGGCCATCAACATCAGCGCCAATTACCTCAGCGCCTGCTTCAGCCAGAAGATGGAGATCTCCTTTGTGGAATACCTGACCAAGAAGCGCATGAGCCGGGCCAAGCAGCTGCTGGTGCGCACCAATCTGCGCACCAGCGAGATCGCGGCTGAGGTGGGCTACCGCGACCCCCGCTATTTCTCCTTCGTGTTCCGCAAGACCCAGGGCTGCACCCCCCGGGCCTTCCGCTCCGGCGAGGGGGAGACGGAATGAGACGGCGGCGCTTCCAGTCCAATTCCATTGCCGGGAAGCTGTACAGCCTGATGCTGAATATATTCGTGCCCATGGTGGTGCTGGCGGCGGTCATCCTGACCCTGCTGGTCAGCTACAATGTGCGCAACTCCGCCATCACCGGCAACATCACCACCGCCTCCCGGTTCAACCAGGATTTTAAGTCCGACGTGGACCTGAAAATGTATTACTATGTCTCCGGCGCGTCCCAGGAGCTTCCGCTGGAGGAGATCGGCGCGGCCCGCACCCTGGCGCAGACCCTGCTCTCCGGCACCACCAACCCGGACAGCCGGAAAGCCATCGGCAGCGTGGTGGGGCTGTGCGACAGCCTGACGGCCAGCATCAATAAGATCCAGGGCACCGACGGCTACGACAAGCGCATGGAGCAGCTGGAGACCAGTGTGTACATCATCACCGAGCTGATCCAGGAATACATGTATACCTACCTCTACCACGAGGCCGGGCAGCTGGCCGCCTTGCAGCAGCGGCTCAACCGCGTCCTGTGGGGTGAGCTGCTGGCCGTAGGGCTGACCCTGGCGGGGCTGGTGGCCCTGGCCACCCGGCGGGCCATCCGCACCGGCAAGAGCATCACCGACCCCATCGACGCTCTGGCCGCCCGGGTCGCCGAGATCGGCCGGGGAGAGCTGACCCCCAAGCCCCCGGTGCAGGCGGAGGACCCGAAGCTGCTGGTGCTCAGCACCGGCATTGAGGAAATGGCCGTCCGGCTGGACCGCCAGATCGAGCTGAACCGGCAGGAGCAGATCCGCCTGCGGGGCATCGAGCTGTCCCTGATCCAGGCCCAGATCAATCCCCATTTCCTCTACAACACCCTGGACGCCATCGTCTGGCTGATCGAGACCGGGAAAAACGAGCAGGCGGAGGAAATGGTCACCAGCCTGTCCACCTATTTCCGCTCCTTCCTGAGCAACGGGCGGGATATCGTCACCATGACCCAGGAGGAGCAGCACATCCGCAGCTATCTGGAGATCCAGCAGGTACGCTATAAGGACATCCTGGACTACGACATCCAGATCGACCCCGCCACCGCGGGCTGCCTGATCCCCAAAATGACCCTGCAGCCCCTGGTGGAAAACGCCATCTATCACGGCATCAAGCCCAAGCGGGGCAAGGGGACCATCACCGTCACCGGCCGCCTGGCGGGCGACACCGTCACGGTCCGGGTGGCGGACACCGGCGCGGGCATGGAGCGCGGGGAGCTGGAGCGCCTGCGATCCCAGCTGGAAAACGACGAGGCCAAGGGCTTCGGCCTGATCTCCGCCTATAAGCGGCTGCAATTGATGTACGGCAGGGACTGCCGTTTCACCATCGAAAGCAGCCCCGGTATGGGCACATCCATTACCATTACCTTCCCGCTGCGATTGGAGGAAAGTCATGAAAACGAGCCGTAAACCGTTGCTGATTCTTCTTCTGTGCGCCCTGCTGCTCACCGCCTGCGCCCAGGAAGCGCCTCCCGAGCCCAAGAGGACCGTGGTGGGCTTCTCCCAGCTGGGGGCGGAGTCCGACTGGCGGGTGGCCAATACCGCCTCCATGATGGAGGCGCTGAGCGAGGAGCAGGGCTTCGAGCTGCTCTATGACAACGCCCGGCAGAAGCAGGAAAATCAGCTGCTGGCCGTGCGGAACTTCATCGTGCAGGATGTGGACATCATCGTCATTGCCCCGGCGGAGGAGACCGGCTGGGACGCCGTGCTCCAGGAGGCAAAGGACGCGGGCATCCCCGTGATCATTGTGGACCGGGAGGTGGCGGTGGAGGACAAGGAGCTGTACCTGACCGCCATCGGCTCCGATTTTCTCACCGAGGGCAAGCGGGCCGTGCAGTGGATGGAGCAGCGCTTCCCCGACCAGCCGCTGCACATACTGCATTTGCAGGGCAGCTTCGGCGCGACCGCCCAGCTGATGCGCTCCAAGGCCATTGAGGACGCCGTGGAGGCCAATGAGGATTGGCAGTTTGCCGCCCAGCTGGCCGGGGACTATACCGAGTCCAAGGCCTATGAGGAGGTCCGCGCCTTCCTGGAAGCGGGCGGGGAATTTGACGTGCTGTACAGCGAGAACGACAACATGACCTTCGGCGCGCTCCGCGCCCTGGACGAGGCGGGCATCACCTACGGCCGGGACGGGGAGGTGGCCGTCATCTCCTTCGATTCCGTCCGCCGGGCCCTCACCGCCTGCATGGAGGGGAAGATCGACCTGTGCGTGGAATGCAACCCCCTCCACGGCCCCCGGGTGGCGGAGCTGATCCACCAGTATCTTGCCGGTCAGTCCATCCCCAAGCAGATCTTTGTGGAGGAGCAGGTATTCACCCCCGATTCCCTCACCGAGGATTTCATTGCCGCCAGAGAGTATTGAGATTGAAAGCAAACGCCCCCGGATGAACCGTTTGGTCCGTCCAGGGGCTTGCTTATTCAAAAAATTCCTGATGGATCGCCCGGATGGCCGGGGCGTAGTCGGCTTCGTTGACGCCCACCACGATGTTCATCTCCGTGGAGCCCTGGTCGATGACGCGGACGCTGATCTTGGCCGCGCCCAGGGCGGAGAAGAGGCGGGCGCTGATGCCGGGGCGGCCCACCATGCCCCGGCCCACCACGGCGATCATGGCCAGACCGTCCTCGATCACCAGACTGTCCGGGTGGATGGCCCGGGTGACCCGGTCGCGCAGGGCCTCCCGGTGGCCCTCCAGGGCGTCGGTGGGCACCACCAGGCAGACGCTGCCCAGGCCGGTGGCCAGATGCTCGAAGGGAATGCCGAAATCCTCCAGACAGGAGAGAATGCGGCGGACGTAGCCCACCATGCTGTTGGTGTTCTCCCGCTCGATCTGGATGGTGGAGTAGTGCTTCCGCCCGGCGATGCCGGTGATGGGCGCGGGGGTCTGCTTCGCCTCGGCCACGATCCAGGAGCCGGGGGCCTGGGGATGGAAGGTATTGCAGATATGGATGGGAATGCCGCTGCGGCGCACCGGCAGGACGGAATCCTCGTGCAGCACCGTGGCCCCGCGGTAAGCCAGCTCCCGCAGCTCCCGGTAGGTGATGGCGTGGAGCGGGGCAGCCTGGGGGACGATGTGCGGGTCGGTGACCAGCATGCCGTCCACGTCCGTCCAGTTTTCGTAGACCTGGGCGTCCATGGCGCTGGCCACCAGCGCCCCGGAGATGTCGCTGCCGCCCCGGGTGAAGGTATGGACCTCCCCGTCGGGCATCACGCCGTAAAAGCCGGGGAGCACCGCGTGGGGCAGGCCGCGCAGCTGCTGGAACAGGGCGTGCTGGGTTTTCAAGAGGTCCAGCTGCCCGGCATCGTCAAAGAATACGCAGTCCCTTGCGTCTACAAACGTCCATCCCAGGTAGGCCGCCATGATCCGAGCGGAGAGATACTCCCCCCGGGAGACCAAATAGTCCGCGTTGGGGTGCGGGTGCGTCATTTCCTCAAAATCCCGGGAAAGGTCCAGGGAAAGACCCAGCTGCTCCTCGATCTCCAGAAACCGCTCCCGGATGGGTGCCAGGTCCGCCGGGTCACCGGTCTCCCGGAAGCGGTACAGCAGGTCCGTCACCTTGATATCTCCGTCGCGGCGCTTGCCCGGCGCGGACACCACCACATACCGCCGGTTTTCATCCGCGCGGATGATGTCCGCCGCGTGCCGGAACCGCTCCGCCGAGGCCAGGGACGTCCCGCCGAATTTTGCAACAATCATGGCCCAATCTCCCAACAATCAATATGGACCCATCATACCTGAAACGGCGCTGTTTTTCAAGTGGATTTTACGGCGGCGCGATAGGTCAGCAGGGACAGGGCGGTGAAGATGCCCAAGCAGGCGGTCATTATGGCGTAGCTGAACAGCGCCCGGTCGCCGTGGCGCTGGACGAAATATTCCATGTAGCCCGCTCCGCCCAGCAAGGCGAGCATACCGATCCACAGGGGAACATACCGCCGCCGCATTCCCCGGCCCTTGACCATCCGGGCGGAGAACAGGGCGCTGACGCCCACCAGGGCGGCGGCGCTGAGCAGCTGCACCGCACTGACAAAGCCGTTGCTGCGCAGATACAGCGAATCATACCGGGTGCTGTCCAGCACCGCCTGGGTCAGGCCGTACAGCAGCAGAAACAGAAGCGTCACATCTCCCGTTCGCCTCTTTTTCCCCAGCAGGAAAAAGACGGCCAGCGCGGCAAAGATCAGCGCCGCGGCCATGGCCTGGAGCACAAAGGTGGCCAGCCGGTATTCCGGCGCGCCGGTGACCACGTTGTTCACCGGGTAGGCCAGGGGCAGTGCGGTGAAGGGCATCAGCTGCCCCCGGTCGGCAGCGCTGAAAAAGCAGGCCAGCCGTCCCACGGCGATTCCGGCGCAGCCGCCCAGGCTCATGGCGTCCAGCATGGCCGGCGCAAACGGTTCCAGCCGCAGCAGCCTTACCTGCCCCGCCGCCGCGGCGCAGCCAACAAAGCAGCCCATCAGGGCATAGCCCCCGGAGGTATAGTCGGTAATGGCGCTCCAAAACCCCGGATAGCTGTCCGGGCGGAAGTACCAGTGCAGCAGCCGCCCGAAGAACAGCGACAGCACCAGCGCCCCCGGCACCGCCGCGGCAGCCGCGCCCGGGCGGCCCCCCGGCAGATAAAAGGCCAGAAAAATACAGCTTGCCGCCCCGGCTGCCAGGGCAAGGACGATGGAATTCCAGTAGAAAACGGAATTGCCGGAGATAAATGCGATTTGCTCCATAGATGCGCCTCCCGCCGCTATTTGTCCGGGATGGCCGTGGCGAAATAGATGATGTCGCTGATCTTCCGCTGATAGCCAAAGAGGACGGCGTTAATAAGCTCTCCGTCCATGGCGATGACGGCGGTCTGGCCGCCGTCCAGGGCGTAGGCCTTTTGAATTCCCAGCGATTGCAGATTTTCCGCGAAGCGGCGCAGGGTGGGCGTGAGCAGATAATCCCCCTCGCCGTTCACCACGGCCAGCAGATAGTGCAGCTTTCCCAGCTGACACAGGGCGGAGCGGGGATAGTGGTCATGAATTTCTCCCACGGCGTAGCTGTCCGGCGTGACGATCTCCCCGTCCCGGATCAGCACGGGGCCGAAGGCCAGGCTGAACAGCACCTTGTTTTCGTCCACATATTCCTGGGCCGCCTGCTGGTCAAGACCGTCGTAGCGGGAGGAAAAGAGCAGGTCGCCGTTCTCGTCGATATAGCAGGTATCCACCAGACCGTTGTGCACCCGGCGGACCTGGCCATCGTATACCAAAGTGCCCGCCTGACGGTAGTTGTAAAAATCCCCGCTGGAGGCCACCACCGCGTTGACGCTTTTTGCCATTTCCGTGGTGATGAACAGCTTGTCCGACCCAAATTCTCCCCCGGCAAGGAACCGGCGGAACTGGGAGGGGTGGGCGATCTTGACCTCGGAAAAGGTATATACGCCCCCGTCCATCGCCTGCTTCCAGGTGATGGCCAGAATGGTCTCGTCCAGATAATACTGGATCTTGGTGCCGGGCAGGGGAGTGATGTCCGGCGAAAAAAAGAGGCCATCCCCCTCCAGCAGCGCCTGGGCCGCCTGGGGGAGAAAATCCAGCGCGGCAGCCTCCTCCGCCTCGCCGAACCGGGCCGGATCGGGGACGGGCGCGGCCAGGTCGTGCCGGTCGATCCAGTAAATGCGCTTCAGGGAAGTCAGCCCCTCCACTGCCCCGGCGAGCCGGCTGCACAGATTCCGCCGAATCTCCGTCCCGGTGTCCGCCGGGGCGGGGGAGACCCGGCGGGCGGGTGTTCCGGCCCACTGTGCCACGCCCAGCAGCAGCGCCGCTGCCAGCGTCCCGGCAACCAGGGCGGACAGCCAGACCGGGGCGGGGGGACGCTTCCTCCCGGACGCCATGCTTTCCTCTGCCATGCGGCTCAGTCCTTCCCCAGCAGCCCGCCGGAGACGGCGCTCAGCAGCGCCTGATCCGGCAGCACCCACCATTGCCCCCGGTCCCGCACCAGCCGCAGGGTCAGGGGCCGGGCCACGGGCGCGGCCTGCGTCAAGCCGTCCTCGGCAGCCTGGTCCAGCAGGGCACGGATGAAATCCTCCCGGTATTCGTGGGCGTCGTCGTAAACCTGATCCATGCTGACCGCCTGGGCCACCTGCTCCTCCAGCAGCGCCGGGACAGCTTGCTTCATGCCGTCCAGCACCCGGGAAAGGTCCAGGCTGCGCACCGTTACATCCAGGGCAAGCCCCTCGGCGTCGGCGTAACACCTGCCCTCGGCGGAACCGTCCAGGCTGGCAGCAAAGGCCTCCCAGATCACCCGGCAGGCGTCACTGCCCCATTGCCCGGCTGCATCCAGCGCCGGGCAGCCATAAATGTATTGGGAAGCGCCGCCATAGTCCCCGGCATTCAGATGGGTCAGCAGGGCCTGGGCGCAGTCCTCCGCCTCCCGCGGGTAGCGCACCAGCCGGGGCGCGGCCCCCCGCTGGGTCAGACAGACCGTCAGCGCCGCCGCGGCCAGCACACCGCCCAGCGCCCCAAATATCGCCGCAATGATCCGCTGCTTTTTCATTTCCGTCCCTCCCCGTTCTCATTACCCCAATAGAATTCCCCCAATTCTGGAGGATATACCCAGAGCGTCCCACCGCAGGATATAAAAACAGCCTGGAGTATTTCCCTCGTGGAAAATGCTCCGGGCAGTCATTTTTATTTCAGTTCCCATTCCTTGATCTGGGCGGATTTTTCGTAGAGCCTGCAATAGCTTTCGTACCGGGTGGGCTCCAGTTGTCCCTGGTCCAGGGCGGCGCGGATGGCGCAGCCGGGTTCCCGGCGGTGGGAGCAGTCGGCGAACTGGCAGCGGCCGATGTAGGGGGCGAAATCCGGGAAGGCATATTGCAGATTCTCCTTCAGGATCACGTCCATCTGGTCGGTGTCGAAGGAGGCAAAGCCCGGCGTGTCCATCACATAGGTGCTCTCGTCCAGGGCGAACAGCTCCACATGCCGGGTGGTATGCCGCCCCCGGCCCAGCTTTTCGGAGACCTCGCCGGTGGGCAGGCACAGCGCGGGGCACAGGGCATTGAGAATGCTGGATTTGCCCACGCCGGTATTGCCGGTGAAGGCGGTGAGCTTTCCGCGCAGAAAGGCGCGCAGCGGCTCCAGCCCCTCGCCGGTGACGGCGCTGACGGCAAATACCTGAAAGCCCGCCCGCCGGTAAATCTCCCGCAGCCCCTGGGCAGGGTCCAGGTCGCATTTGTTGACGCACAGGACACTTTCCACATTCTGATTGCCCGCGATGGCCGCCACCCGGTCGATGAGGAAGGGCTCCGTCACCGGGTTGACGTTGGCGGCAAAGATCACCAGGGCGTCCACATTGGCCACCGCCGGGCGGATGAAGCTGTTTCGCCGGGGCAGTACCGCCTCCACCATGCCCTTGCCGCGCTCCAGGGTGATCTCCACCAGGTCGCCGGTGAGGGGGGTGACGTGCTGCCTGCGCAGGACGCCCCGCCCCCGGCAGGAAATGACCCCGCCAGGCAGCTGAACGTCATAGAATCCGCTGAGGGAGCGGATGATCCGCCCCGTCTGTTTATCCGCCATTCTTAAATGTCACTTTCATAGACTGGTAGTATTCGCCGTTGACGAACAGGTCGTATTCCTGTTCCCCGGAGCCGGTGAGGGTCACGGTGAAGGTGTAGTCCCCCGGCTGGACCACGCCGCTGGCCACCTGCTGGTCGGCCCGCCCCTTGGGGCAGATGATCAGGTTGTAGGCCTCCTCCTGAACGGGCACGGTGAAGGACACCGTCTCCGTCTGGAGCGCGGCGGAGTCGCCGGTCTGGGGCGGGGCGGTGGGGGCGGTATCATAGCCGGAGCCGTTGGACACCCCCAGGACGATATTCTTGCTCAGTGCCACCACGGCCTCCGGGTCCTCGGACTGGCGCACCACCTGATTGGCGGGCTGGCTGCTGTCGATGGTGTAGGTCTCCACGTTCTGGAAGCCCTTGGTTTTCAATACCTGGATGGCGGTGTCCATATCCAGCCCCAGCACCTCCGGCATCTTGGCGCTGGCGATCACCGGCCCCTCCGAAATTTCCAGGGTGATATGGGTGGTAACGTTCAGAATGGTATCGGCGGCCTCGGACTGGGTGACCACGTAGCCCTTGAGCACCTTGTCGCTGGATACCATGGAGATGGAGACATTGTTGAAGCCGATCTGCTCCAGCACCTGCAATGCCATGTCCTTTTCATAATTGAGCACATTGGGCATCTTGGCGGTGGCCTTGGCCGGGCCGGTGCTGATATAGAGCTTGACGGTCTGCCCGTCGCTCAGCTCATCCCCGGCCGCGGGTTCCGTGCGGATCACGTAGCCCGTGGGATAATCGTCGCTGGCTTCCTCCCGCACCAGGGTCTTGAGGCCCTGGCCCATCAGGAAGGAGGTGGCCCGGTCCTGGGTGACGCCCACCAGATCCTCCATGAGCTTGACCTTGGGCTCCTCGCCCATGCTGATGGTCAGGTAGAGCTCCGTCCCCTTGGCCACCATCAGGCCGCCTGTCGGCTCCTGCTTCATGATCTGCCCGGCCACATAGAAGTCGTCGTACTGCTGGGGCAGCAGGCGGATGGTGAAGTTGGGATAGCGGCTGTCGAAATCCTCGGTGTACATGCTGCCGGTGAGGTAGGGAACCTCTACCCGACCCTTGTCCTGGTTCACCAGGAAGCCGTTGAAGATGGCGGCCAGGAACACCACAATGGCAATGATGGCCACCACGCTGCACGACACCACGGCCACGGTGGCCGTGCGGTTCCGCTTGACCCGCTTGGCCTCGGCCTCCCGGCGCTTCTTGGCCCGGGCCTGGACATCCTGGCTGTGGCTGTAACTCACCGGCGGAATGGGGGGCAGGGGATTGGGCGCGGCCCGGCTGACGGCGGGCTGGGGCACCGAGCCGGTGCTCTGCCGGGACAGGGAGCCGGTGGACTCCACGCTCTTCACGCCCCCCTTGGCCTGGGCGATCCGCTCGGCGGTGGTTTTTGGCTTGGAGAGAATGGGGGCGATCTTCTTGGTGGCGTCGCTGATGGGGGGGTGATAATCAAAGGTCAGGGAGGGATTCTTGCGGAATTCCTCCAGGTCGTTCAGCAGGTCCGTGGCGCTGGGATAGCGGTCCTTGGGCTCCAGGGCCATGGCCTTCATGATGATCTGTTCCATCCCGGCGGGGATGCTGGGGTTCAGGCTGCTGGGCATGGGCGCGCCGCCGTTGATGTGCTGGATGGCCACGGCCACCGGGGAATCCCCGTCGTAGGGCGGGCGGCCGGTCATCATTTCAAACATCACCACGCCCAGGGAATAGATATCCGAGCGGCTGTCGGTAAAGCTTCCCTTGGCCTGCTCCGGGGAGATGTAGTGCACGGAGCCCAGGGCCTCCTTGGTCAGGGTGCTGCTCTTGTTCATCACCTGGGCAATGCCGAAGTCCATCACCTTGACGGAGCCGTTTTTCAGCACCATCACGTTGTGGGGCTTGATGTCCCGGTGGACGATGCCCCGGCTGTGGGCGTGCTCCAGGCCCTTGGCGATCTGGGTGGCGAAGTGCAGGGTCTCCTTCCAGTTGAGGATGCCCTTGACCTCCATATACTGCTTCAGGGAGATGCCGTCGATCAGCTCCATGACGATGTAGTAGGCATTATCGGAGGCGGAGACATCAAACACCTGCACGATGTTGGGGTGGCTGAGCATGGCCACAGCCTCGCCCTCCGCCCGGAAACGGCGGCGGAACTCCTCGTCCCCGGAAAATTCGTCCTTGAGCACCTTCACGGCCACCAGCCGGTTCAGCCGGTGACAGCGGGCCTTGTATACAACGGCCATGCCGCCGGTGCCGATGACCTCCAGCAGCTCATAGCGGTCGTCCAGCAGCTGTCCAATATATTGATTCATATAAGATAGGCTCCTTTCGCAAACCGCTTTTATACGCTGACCAGAATGCTGGTCACGTTATCCGGGGAACCGCGGGAGACGGCAATGTCCAGCAGACGCTTGCAGCAGCGCTCCTTGTTGACCCCGTGGACCACCTCGAAGAGGATCTCTTGGTCGTCCATCAAATTGCTCAGACCGTCGGAGCACAGCAGGAGGAAATCCCCCTTGGAAAGCTCCTGACGGAAAATATCACACAGCACGGTCATTTCCGTACCCACAGCCCGGGTGATCAGATTTTTGCCGGGGTAGACCTTGGCCATTTCCGGGGTCAGCTCTCCCCGGTCAACCATCATCTGCACCACGCTGTGATCCCGGGTGATTTGACGGATGCCCTTCTGATTGATGACGTAGGCCCGGCTGTCGCCCACGTTGACGATGCTCACCCGCCGGCCCCGCACCAGGGCGGCCACCAGGGTGGTGCCCATGCCGCTGAATTCCTCAAATTGGTTGGCCTGGTCGTAGACCGTGAAATTGGCCAGCTTGACGGCGTTTTTCAGGATCTGGTCGGCCTTGTCCCATTCCATGTTGGGCGTCCAGGTGCGCTGGATCTCCTGGGCAAACACATCCACCGCCAGGGTACTGGCAATGTTGCCGGATTTCGCGCCGCCCATGCCGTCGCACACCACGCACAGCAGCGTGCTGCGGTCCAGCTGCCGGATCTCATAGGCGTCCTGATTCATTTTACGGACACAGCCCTTGTCCGTCAAGCCCCAGCTCTGCATGGGCGATCACCTCGTCTGTTTTTCTAGGAAGTTTCCTGCTCTTGCCGCGTGTACTTTCTGCGCAGCTGCCCGCAGGAGGCATCGATATCGCCGCCCAGGGTGCGGCGGACAGTGGCGGGGATCCCGGCGTCCTCCAGGGTCTTCTGGAAGGCGGCCACGGCAGCGCGGCTGCTGGGCTTTAACGGGCTTTCCTCCACATGGTTCAGCGGGATCAGATTGAAGTGGGCCGGCAGGCCCTTCAGCCGCCGGATCAGCTCTTTGGCATTCTCCACGGAGTCGTTCACGCCGTCGATCATGGCGTATTCAAAGGAAATACGCCGGGAGGTGGCCTGGTAATACCGGCGGCAGGCATCCAGCAGCGCCTCACTGGGATAGGCCCGGTTCACCGGCATGATGGTATCGCGGATGGCGTCGTTGGGCGCGTGGAGGGAGACGGACAGGGTCAGCTGCAATTTCCGCTTCGCCAGCTCGTCGATCTTCGGCACCAGGCCGCAGGTGGAAAGGCTGATGTGCCGCATGGAGATGTTCATTCCCTCCGGGCTGTTCACCAGCTCCAAAAACCGCATCACATTGTCAAAATTGTCCAGCGGCTCCCCAATGCCCATGAGCACGATGTGGGAGATGGGCAGGCCGGAATCCACCTGGGTGAACAGCACCTCGTCCAGCATTTCACTGGGCTCCAGCCGCCGCACCAGGCCGCCGATGGTGGAGGCGCAGAAGGCGCAGCCCATCCGGCAGCCCACCTCGGTGGAGATGCACACGGTATTGCCGTAGTGGTAGCGCATGAGCACCGTCTCCACGCAGTTGCCGTCGGCCAGCTGCCAGAGGTATTTGATGGTGCCGTCCCGGGCGGATTCCTGGCGGCGCACCACCGTGGGCGGGAGGATCGGGGCTTCCCGCTCCAGCCGCTCCCGCAGGGCGGCGGGAAGATTGGTCATCTCCTCATAAGAGCGCACCCCCCGGTGCAGCCAGGTATACAGCTGCCTGGCGCGGAAGGCGGGCTGCCCCATTGCCTTCAGGGCTTCGGACAGCTCCGGGAGGGTCATGGATTTCAGATTCATTGCTTCCTCCGCAGACGGCAGATGAAGAAGCCGTCGGTATCGTATTGGCCGGGGATCAAGGTCAGCATCCCGGATTCATTTCGGGGGAACACCTCCGGCAGCGCCAGCGGCTCCCGGTAAAAGTCAGGGTGGGCTTCCAGAAAGCGCGCCACCACCTGCTCGTTTTCTCTGGGCAGCACGGTGCAGGTGGAGTACATCAGCACCCCGCCGGGGCGGACAAACCGGGACTGCACGGCGAGGATATTCTCCTGCAAAGCGGGCAGCTGCTCTGTCTGCGCCAGGGCCTTGTATCGGATGTCCGGCTTTTTGCGGATAATGCCTAAGCCGGAGCAGGGAGCGTCCACGATCACCGCGTCAAAGGCTCCAGTCCAGTCCGCACGATCCTGGGTGGCGTCCCGGCACAGCGGGACGATATTGTCAAATCCCAGCCGCTTTGCCCCCGCCGCGATCAGCTCCGCCTTGTGGGGGTAGACATCGCAGGAAATGATTTTCCCGGTGTCCTTCATGGAAAGGCAGGCGGCAAAGCTCTTGCCGCCGGGGGCGGCGCAGCAGTCCAGCACCTGCCAGCCCTCCTGTAGCCCGGCGCACTGGACGCTCAGGCGGGAGGCGGGGTCCTGGACGTAAAACAGCCCGGCGCGGAATTCCTCCAGATGCTCCAGATTGCCCGCGTTGGTAAGGACAAGGCAGTCCGTCATCCAGCGGTGCCGGGCACAGGTGACGCCGTGGGATATAAGGGCGCTTTCCAGCGCCTGCGGATCGGTTTTCAGGGTGTTTACCTGGATGGTAATGGGGGGGATGGTGTTGTCCGCAATGAGCATGGGTTCCAGCTGCCCCTTGGGCAGGCTCTGCTTCAGCAGAGCGATCAGCGCCTCCGGGTGGCTGTACCGATCGGCATAGGAGGTCGGCTCCTGCCAGGAGCCAAGGGTGCGCACCGCGGTGCGCAGCACGGCGTTCACCAGCGCCGGGGCGTTTTTCTGCCTGGGACAGTATTTTCTGGCCAGCTCCACCGATTCGTTCACGGCGGCGCTGGCGGGAATCTTATCCAGCTCCCGGAGCTGATACAGCCCCAGGTGGAGAATGTCCCGCACCACCGGGTGCAGCCCGGAGAGCTTGCCGGTGAGCATCTGCCGCAGGTAAAAATCCAGCTTCGCCCGGTTCTGCATCACGCCGTAGCACAGCCGGGCAGCCAGCGCCGCGTCCCGGCTGTCCAGCCGGTCCCGGGCGATCAGCTGCTTCAGCGCGCCGTTGGACCAGGCCCCGTTTTTGCGGCAGGCGATCAGCGCGTTCAGCGCCGTTTCCCGGGCGCCCATCAGCCTTGCAGGGGATGCCCGCGGAAATAGTCCGCCGCGCTCATGCGCTTGCCGCCCTCGGCCTGGAGGGAACGGATCTCCACCGCGTCCTGGCCGCAGGCAATGACCAGGCCGTTTTTATTCAGCTCCAGGACGGTGCCCGGCGCGCCGCGTCCCGGGACGACCCTGGTTTCGTGTACTTTAAACTGCTTGCCGTTCAGCTCCATGGTGGCTACCGGCCAGGGATGCAGCCCCCGCACCTGGTCGTGCACCTGCCGGGCGGACTTGCTCCAATCGATGGGGCACATGCTCTTGTCCAGCATGGGGGCATAGGAGACCTGACTTTCGTCCTGAGCGGTGTGGGGCAGCGTTTCACCGGCGGAAAGCCGGGAAAGGGTCTTGCTCAGCAGCGCCGCGCCCAGCACGGCCAGACGGTCCAGCAGCTCCCCGGCGGTCTCGTTTTCGCCGATGGGAGTCCTGCTCACGTCGATGATGTCTCCGGCGTCCATTTCCCGCACCAGATACATGGCGGTCACGCCGGTTTCGGTCAGTCCGTCCAGCACCGCCCACTGATAGGGCGCGGAGCCGCGGTATTTGGGCAGGATGCTGGCGTGGATATTGATGCAGCCCAGCCTGGGCACATCCAGTACCTTCTGGGGCAGGATGCGGCCATAGGCCACCACGGCGCACACATCGGGCTTCAAGTCCCGCAGCTGCCGCACCGTCTCCTCCTCCCGGAAGTTTTCCGGCTGGTAGACGGGGATCCCAGCCGCCTGGGCGATCTGCTTTACCGGGGAGGCCACCAGCTTCATGCCCCGCCCCTTGGGGCGGTCCGGCTGGGTGTAGACGCCCACCACGTCAAAGCCGTCGCTTAAGATCTGCTTCAGGCAGGTGGCCGCGATGTCCGGCGTGCCCATGAATACCACTCTCAATTGGATTCCTCCGCTTCCGCCTCCAGCTCTTCCTCCGTCAGGAAGCGCTCCATGATCTCGGTGTACATAATGCCGTCCAGATGGTCCAGTTCGTGGCAGAAGCAGCGGGCGATCAGCTCCTCGCCCTCGGCCTCAAACCATTCGCCGTTGCGGTCCTGGGCCCGGACCTTGGCGTAATTGGGACGCTTCACCAGGCCGTATTTCCCCGGTACGCTGAGGCAGCCCTCGGCCCCCTCCTGCTCGCCGCTGGTCTCCAGCAGCTCCGGGTTCACCAGCTCCAGAATTTCCTCGCCGGTGTCCACGATCACCACCCGGCGCAGAATGCCCACCTGAGGGGCAGCCAGGCCAACGCCGTTGGCCTCGGCCAGGGTCTGCTGCATGTCGTCCAGCAGCCGGTGCAGGCGGCGGTCAAATTTCTCCACCGGCCTGCAAACCTTGTGCAGCGCCGGATCCTCGGCGGTCAGAATTCTACGTAATCCCATGTTTTGTCTCCTAAATCTATTATCTTTCGCTTATTCAAAGCCGTTTACATCCGCAAAGGCGCTGACGCCGCGGCTGTCCTTATCTTTGCCGAACTGCTGGAGCAGCCAGGCGATGAGAAAGCGCATGGGGCGGTCCATGTCGCCGCATACGGTGAGCCGGTGGCGGTAGTGGTAATTGATCTTCGGCACCGGGCAGGGAGCCGGGCCAAGGACGGTGACCCGCTGGGCGGCATACTCCGGCTGAGCCAGGCACTGCACCAGGCTGTCCCGGAATTTCACCGCGCCGCGGACCACGGCCGTCTCGTCCTCCCCCTGGAAGGTGACCATCAGCCGGTCGCCGAAGGGGGGCGCGCTTTGGAGCTGGCGCAGCTGGATCTCCAGGTCATAAAACCCGTCGTAATCCTGGCTGGCGGCCAGCTGGATCAGCCGGTGATTGGGGGCCATGGTTTGCAGCACTGCCCGGCCGGGATCTTCGCCCCGTCCGGCCCGGCCCACCACCTGGGTCAGCAGGTTGAAGGTGGTCTCGCCCGCCCGGTAGCCCCCGGTGTACAGCGAGAGGTCGGCGTCCAGCACTCCCACCAGGGTGACCCGGGGCAGATTCAGCCCCTTGGCCACCATCTGGGTGCCCAGGAGCACCGCCACATGTTCCTTCTGGAAATGCTCCAGAATCTTTTCATGGGTATTCACGGCGCTGACGGTGTCGGCGTCCATCCGATCCACCGTCATGTCCGGGAAAAGCGTTTTCAGCTCCTGCTCCACCTTCTGGGTGCCGGTGCCCAGGGGCTTCAGCGGGCCGCCGCACTTGGGGCAGCGGCGGGGGACCGGCTGGGAAAAGCCGCAGTAGTGGCACATCAGCCGGTTGTTGGCGCTGTGGTAGGTCATGGCCAGGGAGCACCGGGGGCACTGAGGCACCTCCCGGCAATCCACGCACACCAGCGCGCGGCTGTTGCCCCGGCGGTTGAGCAGCAGCACCGTCTGACCGCCGGACTGCCAGTTGTCGTAAAGCTGCTGGCGCAGAGGGCCGCTGAGGGTCAGGTCGTTGCCCAGCCGGATCTCCTCGCGCATGTCCACGATCTCCACCTGGGGCAGAGGGCGTCCGTTGTAGCGGCTGCGCAGGGTATACAGGGAATAATCCCCTTTTTTGGCGTGATACATACTCTCCACGCTGGGGGTGGCAGAGCCGAGCAGCACCAGGGTATTTTCCTTCACGCCCCGCCACATGGCCACCTCGCGGGCGCAGTAGCGGGGGGAATTTTCGGATTTATAGGAATGCTCCTGCTCCTCGTCCAGGATGATGACGCCCAGGTTCTCGCTGGGGGCGAACACGGCGGAGCGGGTGCCCACGATCACCTTGGCGTCGCCGCTCTTGACCCGCTTCCATTGGTCGTACCGCTCACCCATGCCCAGGCTGCTGTGGAGCACCGCCACCTGCTGGCCGAACCAGGCCGCCAGCAGCCCCAGAAGCTGAGGCGTCAGCGCGATTTCCGGCACCAGCAGCAGCGCGGCCTTCCCCCGGTCCAGGCAGTGCTGGATCAGGCGGATGTACACGGAGGTCTTGCCGGAGCCGGTGACGCCGTACAGCAGCGCCACGCCGGGATCCGGGCGGTCCAGCTGGCCGCGCAGGCCCTCGAAGGCGGCCTGCTGCTCAGGGCTGAGGGTCAGCGGCCCGGCAATGTGGGCGGGCCGGATCTCCCGGCAGCGGAGCACGCCCCGCTGGGAGAGGGCGACGTAGCCCAGCGCCTCCAGCCGCCGCAGGGTGGCGGGGGAAGCGCCGGTGTAATAGCAGATATCCTTCACCGCTCCGCTGCCCACACTGGCCAGCAGCTCCAGAACGCTGCGCTGCATGGCGGCGGAGCGAGGACGGGAGGCGGCAAAATCCAATGCCTGCTCCCCGGGGACGGCCAGGGTAGCCACCTGCTCGGTCTTGTCCCCGATCCGGGGGCGGAAGTCCTGCTGGGTGGCAATCCATTTCTTGCGCAGCAGATATTCCAGCGCGGCGGCGAAAACCTCGTCCGAGGCGGCAGCCGGGTGGAGGGCCTCCTCTTGGGCTTCTCCCCCCAGGGATTCCAGCAGCTTCAGAATGTCCCTGGCCCCCTCCTTGCGGATGGCGGCGGCGGACCAGCTGCGGTCGGCGGTGAGGGAAAAGGTGACCTTGGTGTGGAACCACGCCCCTGCCGGGAGCATGGCCCGGGCGGCGTCAAAATAGGTGCAGAAATACCGCTCCCGCAAAAAGGCGGCCAGCTGGAGCTGGCGGCGGGTGAGCATGGGCGCATCGTCCAGCACCCGTGCGACCTCCTTCAGCCCCGTTTCGTCTCCCGCTTCCACGGAAAGGACGATGCCCTCGCTCATTTTGTTGGCCCGGCCGAAGGGCAACTGGACCCGGTGGCCGGGCAGCAGCTCCATTCCCTCCGGGACGCGGTAGGAATAGGGCTTGTCAATGGCAAAAACAGCCGCGGAAACAGCGATTTTCCCGATCATAAGCCCTCCGAATCATGGTATCAGTTCTTGTATTCGTCCTTGACGTAGCCGGTGAGCTTGCCCTCGGCAACCTCCTGAATGGCCATGGTGACAGGCTTTTCGGGAAGATCTTCCTGGAGAGCCTCCGCCTCGGCGGCGATCTGACGGGCGCGGTGCGCCACCAGGTTCACCAGCAGATAGCGGCTCTCAACGGTTTTCAGCAAATCAGCAACAGGGGGATAAAGCATATCAAAGCCTCCAAAGAATAATTTATGGCAACCCCGCATCCCGAAGGGAGACGGGAAGCTTTTTTAAGTTTAGCGTAGCTCCCCTGAAAGGGGAGCTGGCAGGCCATAGGCCTGACTGAGGGGTTTGCGGTAGGCAGTTATGGTTTTATGAAATCCACGGCGAATTCGTAGAATCCCTCTTGGCTCCCCGATGGGGGAGCTGGCAGCCCGTTAGGGCTGACTTAAGCGCCCGCAGGCGCTATGCAAGCGAGCAACCGCCGTCAGGCGGCTCTTAGCGAGTCGCAGAGGGGGTGTGGTTCGTTGAATGGTAACAACTCAAAAATACCAACGGCACCCCCTTTGCCGCTGACGCGGCACGAAACAGAGGTATGATTGCCATCGGCAATCATTACCATCTTGATTCGCTGCGCGGCGCACCACCCCCAAAGGGGGCAGCGGGAGATTGTACGAATTCGCCTTGGCGCATTCTTATTGGTATTCTGCGTACTGCGCCTGACCCCTCCGGCGCGCATCGCGCGCCACCTCCCCTTTCAGGGGAGGCAAGGGGAGTCGATAATCTTAATTATATCGGCGGCGCACTGCTCCAGGTTGGCGTTGACCACGACGTGGTCGTACCAGAAGCGCTGCTCCATTTCCCATTTTGCCCGCTCCAGGCGGATTTGAATCTGGTCCTCCGGGGTATCGCCCCGGCCCCGCAGGCGGCGCTCCAGCTCCTGAACGGAGGGGGGCATCACAAAGATCAGCACCGCCTCCGGCACCCGCTCGCGGACCTTCTTCGCGCCCATGGGGTCGATGTCCAGCAGTATGTCGCCCTCGCCCCGGTTCTCGATCTGGGACCAGAGGGTGCCGTAGAGCGCCTTGTTGTGGGCGTCGTATTCCAGAAATTCCCCCCGGTCGATCATCTGCCGGAACTGCGGCTCCGTCACGAAGAAATAGCTCTTGCCCTCCGTCTCGTCCGGGCGGGGGGGACGGGTGGTGGCGGAAACGGAAAAGGCCAGCCCGGGCCGCCGGCTCATGGCGAGCTTCAGCGCCGTGCCCTTTCCCACGCCGGAGGGCCCTGAGATCACGATCAGTTTTCCCTTGCTCATTGCGCACGCTCCTCTATATCTTCTTCACCCAATTTTCCCTGCCAGCGGTCGCCCACCGCCTGGGTGGTCAGCGCCGACAGAATCACATGGTCGGTATCCATCAGCAGCACCGCCCTGGTCTTGCGGCCATAGGAGGCGTCGATGAGCATTCCCCGGTCCCGGGCCTCCTGCACCACCCGCTTGATGGGGGCGGAGTCGGGGTCCACCACCGCCAAAATCCGTCCGGCGGAGACCAGGCTGCCAAAGCCGATATTCACAAGCTTCATAAATAGCACCCCTTCCGCGTGAGGGTAAATGCGTTATTCGATGTTCTGGGTCTGCTCCCGGATCTTTTCCAGCTCGGCCTTGATGTCCACCACCACTCTGGCCAGGCGCAGGTCGGTACACTTGGAGCCGATGGTGTTGGCCTCCCGGTTCATCTCCTGGAGCAGGAAGTCCAGCTTCCGGCCGATGGCCCCGCCGCCGTCCAGCATGGCGTCCATCTGCTCCAGATGGCTGCGCAGGCGGACGGTCTCCTCGTCCACGGCCACCTTGTCGGCGAAAATGGCGGCCTCGGTGAGGATGCGGCTCTCGTCGATGGCGGTATTGGCCAGCACCTCCTGGAGCTTCTGGTACAGCCGCGCCCGGTAGTCCGCCACGGTCTGTGCGCCGCCGGCCTCCACCTGGCCCACCAGGCCCCGGATGGTATTGCCCCGGCTGCTCAGGTCGGCCTTCAGCGCCGCGCCTTCCCTGGCGCGCATGGCGTCATAGCCCTCCAGGGCATGCCGGACGACCTGCATCAGGTCCGCCAGCAGCTGCTCCTCGTCCACCTGGGGCCTGTCCACGGTGAACACGTCGCTCATCTGGGAGATCAGAGCCACGGAAATGTCCTCCCGGAGCTTGAATTCCTCGGCCATCTGCCGCATGGCCTGGATGTAGCCCGCGGCCACGTCCCGGTTCAGGCTGACGGTCACATCCGGCGCGCCCTCGGCCCGCTGGGTGACGAACACATCCACCTTGCCCCGGGAGATGACGCCCTTGACCGCCTGCTTGACGGCGTCCTCGGCAAAGGACAGCGCCCGGGGCAGCTTGACGGAGCAATCCAGATAGCGGTTGTTGACGCTGCGAACTTCTACGGTGAACTCTCTTCCGTTCACCGTCTCTACGGCGCGGCCGTAGCCGGTCATGCTTTTCACCATGCTTGTTAATCCCCTTTACGGTTAATCTTCTTGTCAGCCCACGGCCTGTACAGTCTCGGTGGTCTCCTCGGTCAGCTCGGCCAGGGAGCCGGCCTCCACCACGCTGGCGGATACGCTTTCGGATTTCAGAACGCCCACGTCCCGGAAGCCGTCGGTGAGCACCGCCCGCACCGGGAAGGTGGCGGTGCCGATCTCGGCGTTGGTGAAGTCCACCACCACCATCACGTCGTCGGCCGTCAGCTTGGCGATCTGATCGACCGGGCCGCGCACCCGCAGGTTCAGCTCCTGGGTGATCAGCTCCACCTCCAGCCCCTCGGGCACGTTGACCACATTGATTTTACGGATCAGGAAATCCTTGGTGCTCAGCCCCTTCAGAGTGACGGTGGCCGTGACCTCGGAGATGCCGGTGAGGTTGGTGATGCCCTCCTCCAGCGGGATGGTAAAGGTCTTATTTGTGTCGGAGATGACCTCCGTCAGATCGATGGTGCCCACCACCAGCTGATCGCCCATCAGCTCCAGTGCGGCCTCGCTGCCGGAGACGCGGATCTTATCCGTACTCAGGGTGATCTCCGCGTTCTCCGCCTTGGCGCCGCCGCCCTCCACCAGGTGGTAGGTCAGAGTAACGTCCTTGACCCGCTGGATGCGAACCTCCAGATGGATCTGGTCGGCGTTGGTGGTGATGAGTCCGGCATCCACCGGCTCATCGTCGGCGTTGCACAGGGTATAGGGGCAGTCCCAGCTGATGGATTCCCGCAGGTCGGTCAGGTCTATCTCAATGACGGCCTTTTCGATCTGATTGGCCACGGATTCCGGGCCGGAGATCTGAATGGTGGGGTATTCCAGCAGCATATTGTCCCGGTCGGCAATGAAGCCGTCGGGCACGGAGCCGATCCACTTGACCTCCACCGGGATGGCCTTGGACACCCGCCGCTCCACGTTCAGGTAGATGCGGGAGGGGCTCCTGGATTCGGTGACGAAGGCGTTGCTGGCCACGTTTCCGGGGAAGGAGACCGTGTAGCCCACGAAGATCTGATTGCCCGGCTCATAGATGTTGGACAGATCCGCCTTTACGGTGATGTTGCCGGTATTGACCTTGGCCAGGTCGGTGCGGTTGCCCGACAGCTCCAGCGTGACGGAGGAGGCGGACTGGTAAGTAATCATCAATCCCCGCTCGGTCAGCACCGACTCGTTGCCCAGCACCAGGGGGATATTGTAAAAGGTCTGCTTGGAGCCGGGGCTGACGGTGGTGATGACGTACAGCCAGAGCAGCAGCGCGATCACCACGGAGAGGGCGGCGGCGGTAAATTTATTTTTCATTGTGTTCCTCCCCCTTCCGGCGGCGAAGTTTGCTGCGCAGACGGGCGGCCAGGTTGTTTTCTTCTTCGGCGGAGGTGTCGGCGCAAAGCTCGCTGTGCAGCAGCCGCTCCAGGGTCTGGGGGGCCAGGTGCCGCTTGAGCATCCCGTCCACCGCCACGGAGATGGTGCCCGTTTCCTCGGACACGATGACCACCACCGCGTCGCTGGCCTCGCTCATGCCCACGCCCGCCCGGTGGCGGGTGCCCAGGTCCGCGCTCAGGCGGCTGCTGTCGGACAGGGGCAGCACACAGCCCGCCGCCGCGATCTTTCCGTCCCGGATGATCATGGCGCCGTCGTGCAGGGCGGCCTTGGGGAAGAAGATGTTGCGGATCAGCTGCTCGGACACAATGCCGTCGATCAGACTGCCGGTCTTGAAATACTCATCCAGCCGGACCTCCCGGGCGAACACGATCAGCGCGCCCACCTTCTCCCGGCTCATGACCTCGCAGGCCATCACGGTCTGGGAGATCACGCGGTCCATCTGCGCCACAGGCTTTGACGCGCCGAAGAAGCTGCGCAGCCGGACGCTTCCGCTCAAATGGTCCAGCATTCGCCGCAGTTCCGGCTGGAACAGGATCACCAGCGCCAGGAAGCCCACGGACATGACCTGATTGAGGATAAAGTTGATGGTGTACAGCTGCAGCAGCCCGGTGATGGCGGACAGCACCACCATGGCCACCACCACCCCCGCGATGCGCACGGCGCTGGAGGTTCGGACCAGGGGGAGAAGCTTGTAGATCAGAAACGCCACCAGGGCAATGTCCAGATAGTCGGACCAACGCATTCTGCCCAGCTGCTGGAGCACGGATTCTATCATTTCCATGGGAGTTACATCCTTTATATTCCAACAAATAACCGCCGAAAACGGGGAGCGCCCCACGCCAGCGTATACTTGCCTAGTATCTTTTCTATTATAGCGGAAAACCTAATTGATAGCAATAGAAATTCTGCATAAAATTTATTTTTCCCCGCCTGCCCAATTCGGCAGGGGCCTTGCGGGCGGGAAACGCGGGCCGCTTCCCGCCCGGCTCAACCGGCGAAGCCCCGGGCCGCCGCCGCCAGCAGGGCGTCCGTCTGCCAGTCGGCGGCGTCGGGGCCAAAGCTGACACGGACGGTCCCCGTTTCCAGCGTCCCGGCGCTTTCGTGGGCCAGGGGGGCGCAGTGCAGCCCCGCCCGCAGGGCGATGCCCCGGCGGGCCAGAAGCTCCGCCGCCCGCTCGCAGTCCGCCTCCGGCACAAAGGAAACGGTGCCCGCCTGGTGCGCGCCGGAAAAGACCCGCATCCCCAGCGCCGCCAATCCCCGGGCGCAGCGCTCCGCCTGCCGGTGCTCCGCCTGGGCAATGGCCTCCCGCCGCCGGAGCACATGGCGCATTCCGGCGTCCAGCCCCGCCGCGCCGGGGACGTTGAGGGTGCCCGGTTCCAGCCGCTCGGGCAGCAGGCCGGGCATATCTCGGCGCAGGGATTCGCTGCCCGTTCCGCCGAAGAGCAGGGGCGCCGCTTCGCCGCCGCACAGCAGCAGCCCGGTGCCCTGAGGGCCCAGCAGCCCCTTGTGCCCAGGCATGGCGATGAAGGCCGCTCCCAGCGCGTCCAGCTTCACCGGCAGGCTCCCGGCGGATTGGGCGGCGTCCAGAATGAAGGGCACCCCCCGCTCCCGGCACATGGCAGCCATCTGCTCCACCGGCAGGATATAGCCGAACACATTGGACACATGGGTGAATACCGCCGCCTGCACCCCGCCGTCCAGGGCGCGGCGGAACTGCTCCAGCGTATCGTCCCAGTCGAAGAGCCGCCGTCCGGCGACCTGGAGCTGCGCCCCCAGGGCGTACAGCGGCCGCACCACCGCGTTGTGCTCAAAGCCGGAGACCGCCACCTTCGCCCCCGGCGTCACCAGGGAATGGACGGCAATGTTCAGCCCGTGGGTGCAGCTGGAGGTGAGCACCACCTGCTCCGGGCGGCAGCCGAAGAGTTCAGCCGCCGTCTCCCGGCAGGCGAACACCGCCTGCGCTCCCTGCTGCGCCGCCGGGTATCCGCCCCGGCCCGGACTGGCGCAGCGGCGCATGGCACTTTCCACCGCCCGGTAGACGCTCTGGGGCTTGTGGAAGGAGGTAGCGCCGTAATCCAGGTAGATCATAGCGCCGTCTCCTCCAGCTTCCCGTCCTCCCTGCGGCGGTACACCTTGCCGATGGGAAGCTGCTCGGCCCGCAGCAGCCCCACCGCCTGCTCAATGTTGGCCGTCTGCACCCGCAGGCTGTAACCGCAGCCCTTCTCCTCCATCCACCGCTGGGTGCGCTGAATGCCGCACCGCACCCCCGCCCGGTTCAATATCCGCTCCCCCCGCTGGGCATAGGTCACGGAGCGAAACGTGATGAAATAGACACCATCAACTCTCATACGACAAAACCTCCCGGAACATTCTATGCGCCGCCCATAAAAAAGTGCCGGCCTTCCTGAGCAGCACTGACTTGCTGCCCCCTTTGGGGGAAGTGCCGCGATAGCGGCAAAGGGGGTGGTGTTGGTAATTTTGAGCTGTTACCATTCAACGAACGACACCCCCTCTGCGACTCGCTAAGAGCCGCCTGACGGCGGTTGCTCGCTTGCATAGCGCCTGCGGGCGCTTAAGTCAGCCCTAACGGGCTGCCAGCTCCCCCATTGGGGAGCCAAGAAACATTAGTTTTTGGTGGAGACGGGAGAAACGGTAGTTTATTGATAATTCTTTAAATCTGTTCCGACCCGGCGGGGATGCTTGAAATTCCCGGCGGGATGTGGTAACATAAACGAAAAATACACTCAGAAGTAGGCGAATCGGATGAAAACAAGAACCCGCGCCCTGCTGCTGGTGTTCTGCCTGGTGGTCATTGCCATCCTGGCGGCGCTGGGCGGCTTGTGGTATTATACGGCAAACCTGGACAGGAGCGGCTGGGCGCAGCAGAACGGATACTATTATTATCTGGACGAAAAGGGCAACCCCGTTTCCGGCTGGATGGACGAGAACGGCAGCATTTATTATTTCGGTCAGAGCAGCGCCATGGTCACCGGCTGGCAGGAGATCGACGGGAACCACTATTACTTCGGCAGCGACGGCGTAATGCGCACCGGCTGGCAGGAGATCGACGGCCAGCGCCGCTATTTCCAGCAGAGCGGCATCCCCGCCTCCGGCTGGACCAATGTGGACGGCCAGCGCCGCTATTTCCTGGCGGACGGCCAGCTGGCCGCCGGCTGGCAGGAGGTGGATGGGCTGCGCTGCTACTTCTCCCAGGAGGGCACCGTGGTCACCGGCTGGCTGGAGCAGCCGGAGGGCACCTATTATCTGAACGACCGGGGCTGCGTGGTAGGCGGCCTGAACACCATCGACGGCGGCACCTATTATTTTTATGAGGGCAGCGGCCTGATGGCCCAGGGAATGGTGGATCTGGAGGGCGGGCGCTATTTCTTCGGCGACGACGGCCGGATGTGCACCGGCTGGCAGACCATCAGCGACGCCACCTATTACTTTGACGACACCGGGGCCATGCATACCGGCTGGCTCCAGGAGGACGAATACCGCTACTATTTCAATGAGGACGGCACCATGGCGGTGTCCCCCACGGTCATCGACGGACAGACCTGCTACTTCACCCCGGCGGGCATCTATATCCTGCTGGTGAACTACCGCAACCCCATGCCGGAAAATTACACGCCGAACCTGGTGCGCTACGGCGAGTGGGCGCGGGTGGACGCGGTGGCCGAGCAGCATCTGCGCCAGATGATCCTGGACTGCCGGGCCACGGGCATTGAATGCTGGCTCAACTGCGGCTACCGCAGCCAGGAGGAGCAGAACACCATCCTGAACGACCGCACCAAGGAATACCAGGAAAAGGGCCTGAGCTATCAGGAGGCCTACGAGAAGGCGCTGGAGACCGTGGCGCTGCCCGGTTACAGCGAGCATGAGACCGGCCTGGCCTTTGATATCGTATGCTCCGTCACCCCCACCTGGCTCCATGAGCACTGCTGGGAGTACGGCTTCATCCTCCGCTACCCGGAGGACAAGGCGGACATTACCAAGATCGTATATGAGCATTGGCACTACCGCTATGTGGGCACCAAGGTGTCCATGGCGATGAAGGACACGGGCATGTGCCTGGAGGAATACGTGGGCGCGGCGTAAGCCGCGGCCCTGACTGGATGAGGTGATCGCAACGGAAAGGTTCAGACATAAGGGACGGCGCCACCTGGGCGTCATAGCGGCGCTGCTGGGCCTGATCGCCGTGCTTGCCCTGGTGCTGGCCGGGCTGCTGCTGCCGTCCGCGCTGTCCGCCGCCCCCGGCGACGCCCGGACGGCCGGGACGGAGCCGCTGAGCACGGCCCCCGACCCCACCGCGCCCACGGAGGGCTGGCAGGATCAGCAGAGGGCGGGCGATACCGCGCCGTACAGCGAGGCGGCGGCAAAGGCTGTGGTCGCCACCGCGGGAGAGGCGGAGCTGACCGGCGAAATGCTGCAAATATTGTACCTGGACAGGGTGAACGCCTGCCGCGCGGCGGGAGAAGCGCCCATGCCGGACTTTTCCCAGCCGCTGGAGGATCAGATATGCCCTCTGGCGGAGGGGCTTTCCTGGCAGCAGTATTTCCTGGGGCAGGCGCTGACCTCCTGGCACGCCCAGCAGGCGGCGCTGTATGCCGCCGCCCAGCCCCAGAAGATCACCGAGGAGGCCTATCAGCCGGACCTGACGGATAACCTCCACGAAAAATACATCGCCCCCGACCTGCCGGTGAATGATTTCCTCTACCAGGATCAGCCCTGCTACAAGCCCAACAGTGTCCATCAGGCGTACCTGGACAGCTTGGGAGAGCTGCTGAATGAGCAGGCCGGGCAGTTGGGTTTTTCAGGTTTGGAGGAGCTGGCCAAGGAGAGCGCCAATGCCTCCGCCGACGCGTGGCTTCAGGCCGCGACGGATTACAATCTTGCCTACATGTACTTCACCGAGGCCGGCTACGGTTTCGACCCTGACGACGGGGAGGTTTTGGACTATCTGCGCAGCGGCGAGGCCGATACCGCCGCCGGGGCGGAGGAGACGGTGGATATCCGCCAGATCCTTGTGGTCCCCCAGGGGGCGCAGATCGCTGCCGACGGGACCGTCACCGCTGCGCCGGAGCAATGGGAGGCGGCGCGGCAGGAGACCGAGGAACTGGTGAGCCGCTGGCAGAGCGGCGGGATCCGCAGCCTGGAGGCGGAGTTTGCCCAGCTTGCCAGCGAGGAATCGGACGACGAGGGCTCCAAGATCAACGGCGGCTACTATTACAGCGTCCGCAAGGGTCAGCTGATCCAGCCGTTGGATGAATGGTGCTTTGCCAACGGCCGCCAGCGCCTGGACTGGACGGTCCTGCGCACGGAGCTGGGATATCACATCGTTTTGCTGACGGCCGTCCGGGAGTCTGCCCTGGAAAACGCCCGGCAGGAGCTGTTGAGTGAGCTTCAGCAGGAGCAGTGGGAGCAGTGGCGGCAGGAGGTCCCCCTGGAGGTGAACGACAGCGCCATTGCCCTGTGGGCGGACACCCGTACGGCACTGCCCACCCTGGAGCAGAGCCTGTACCCCGACGTTGCCCACGAGCGGTTTCCCCAGGTGATGGTCTATTTGCAGCAGGACTATTTTTATTACCCCTTCGGCGACCGGGAGATCGGCAAAAACGGCTGCGGCATCACCGCCTGGGCCATGCTGGCCACCTATATGACCGACTCCCTGCAAACCCCCGCCATGATGGCGGACCGCTTTTCGGAGCAGTATTTTGATTACGCGGGCCACTCCACCAACGGGAATATCTTTTCCTACGCGCCGGCGGAGATGGGCTTTTATCTGGACAAAATGGCCTTTGATCTGGACGAGGTGACCGAGGCGCTGGAAAACGGGCAGGTGCTCATCAGCCGCCAGCAGAAGGGGCATTTTACCTCCACCGGCCATTTCCTGGTGGTGGTGGGCCATCGGGAGGACGACGATACTTTCCAGGTGCGCGATTCCAACATCTACAACTACGGCAACAAGGCGGGCCATCGGATCGATGGCTTCACCCGGAGCAACCTGCTGTCCGGCGGCGGACTGTTTTACATCATGCAGCGCAAGGTGACCGCCATTCCCGCCTGCGCTCGCTGCGGCGGCAGCTTTGAGACGCACCAGCCGGAAAAACTGATGCAGAGCGACTATCTGTGCGAAAAGTGCGCCGCCGCCCTGTCCCGGCGCGACCGCTTCCTTTCCATCCTGAACGGTTTCCCCGCTGAAGGGGTATAAAGTTCCTCCCGGGCATTCCACCGCAAATGAGGTTGAGCATCCATGGATCAAATCAAGATATCGGAAGACCACCGCCCGCCGGTCAGCACCCTGCTGCTGTCGGTGCTGGTGGGGGTGCTGGCACTGGCGCTGTGCATCCTCGCCGTTGTGCGCCTTGTCCCCCGGACCGGCGCGGCGGAGGAAGCCGACGACCTGGCCGCGTACAGGGACAGCGGCCCCCAGGCCGAGCCTCCCGCCTCCCTGGTGACCCCCGACGGGGTGCCGGGCAGCGTGCTGTGCCGGGAGAGCTATACGGTCTGCGCGGACGAGGCCGGGGCGGCGGCAGGGAAGACGGTCGCCTCCATGGGCGGCAAAAAGCTGACCAACGAGGCGCTTCAGGTCTATTATCTGAATGCCATCCGTACCTATCAGGCGGGTGGAAGTGAAGTTCAGCCGGATGTTTCCCTCCCGCTGGACGAGCAGCTGTGCCCGCTGGAGGATGGGATCACCTGGCAGCATTATTTTTTGCGGCAGGCGGTGCGGGACTGGCAGACATTGCAGGTCCTGCGCGGCGCGGCGCAGGAGCCGCGGCCCATCACAGAGGAGGACTACAAGCCCAACGAGACCGACGACCTGCACGGAAAGTACGTGGCGGAGGATCTGCCCGTCAATGATTTCCTCTATCAGGATCTGCCCTGCTACACCCCAAACAAAATGCACCAGGCCTATCTGGACGGCCTGGAGGCACAGATGAAGGCAATGGCAGAGGAACTGGGCTATGACAGTCTGGAGGCCTGCGCGGACGCCGCCTTCGGCGGCCAGGTCAGCGCCCAGATCCTGGTGCAGGCGGCGCAGGACTATAATTTCGGCTATATGTATCTTACCGAGGAGAGCTACGACATCAGCGTGTCCCAGGAGGAGATCGACGCCTACCGGGAGGAGCACCGCTCCGAGCTCCCCAAGGACGGCTGCACCGTGGATATTCGCCATGTTCTGCTGATCCCGGAGGGCGCGAAGGTCGCCCGGAACGGCACCGTTACCGCCAAGAAAGCCCAGTGGGAGCTTTGCGGGGCGGAAGCGGAGAAAATGCTGGAGGCCTGGAAGCGAAACTTCCTGACCGCCTGGGACGCGGAGGCAAACTTCGCCCGGATGGCCAATGAAAACTCCATGGACGCCGGGTCCAGCCTGGATGGCGGAAGCTATCGGGGCATCCGCCCCGGCCAGCTGATCAAGAAACTGGATGAATGGTGCTTTGATCCCCAGCGCCAGGTGGGGGATACGGCGGTGATCCGTACGTCCCTGGGCTATCACATTCTCTTCCTCAGCGCCAAAAACGACGACGCCGATACGGCCGCCCGGCAGGCGCTGACCAAGGCGCGGCTGCTGGAGCAGGTGGAGCAGCGCCGGGGCAAAAAGACCTGCAAGGTGAATTACAATGCCGCCGCGCTCTGGGCGGATCCCGCCGCCGATGCTGTCCTGCCGGTGGATACGCTCTACCCGGATATCGCCCACGAGCGGTTCCCGGAGGCCATCGTCTATTTCCAGCAGGATTACATGTTCAGCCCCTATGGCAGCTCCTACGTGGGCCGGGGCGGCTGCGGCATCACCACCATGGCCATGCTGGCCACCTATATGACCGACACCATTCTTACCCCGCATATGCTGTCCCAGCGGTACGGCAAGTACCACGATGAAAACGGCACCATGGGCGAGCTGTTCCGCTATACCCCCGCGGAGATGGGCTTCTACCTGGACCGCATCAGCGCCAACATCGACGACATGATCGAGGCGCTGGAAAACGGCCAGCGGGTGGTCAGCCTCCAGCACAAGGGCCGCTTCACCAGCGGCGGCCATTACCTGCTGCTTCAGCAGTATTACGAGGAGGACGACACCTTCCAGGTGCGCGATTCCAATATCTACAACTATGCCCGGCTGGAAGGGCACAAGATCGATAAATTCACCCGGTCCGACCTGCTCTCCGGCAGCGCCACCGCCTACATCATGCAGAAGAAGATCACCCGTATCCCCGCCTGCGCCCGCTGCGGCGATACCTTCGAGCAGACCGCCCCGGAGCGGCTGTTCAACGAGGATTACCTCTGCCACAAATGCACCGCCGCCCTGGCAAGGCGGGATGCGTTCCTGGAACTGATGGGCGCCTGAAGCATACAAATTCCCCCGTGCGAACCGCACGGGGGAATCATCATACCTCGGTGAACTCATAGCGATAGGTGACCGTACCATTTCCGTAGTGGTAGCAGATTTGGCCGTCGGGGAGGACTTCTCTTGTAAATTTGGGAAAGTCCCCGCCATGCTTGGCCCGGACGTAGTCACCCGGGTCCTCCAGCGCCGCCTCCTCAAAAAAGGTCTGTGGGCGTCCCGCGCCAGCGCAGGCATTATACAGCTTGACAACGACCTCGTATTCCTTCATACTGTTTCTCCCAATGGCATTTTACTTTGAATGTATGCCCCGACCTCCGTGGGAGGCAGCCCCAGGACGATGGAGAATTCCTGCTCGATCATGTGCTCGATCTGGTGCAGGGTCTCCCGTTCGGCGGTGGGCAGGGGGCGCTCCCGCTGCTGAAGATGCAGGCATCTTGCCAGCAGCACCAGCTCACCGATATCCCGGCGGGAGAGGATCTGCTGGAACTGAGCGGTACGCTGCTTGCGGTCGGCGATCCAGGACATCTGGTTGTCCCGAATGCCGGTGAGGATGCCGTCGATCTCCTCCCTGGTCAGCAGCCGCCGGGACCGGGTATCCGAGCTGTCTGCCGGGAGGTAGAACACTGTCCCGTCCTGGCGGATGGGGTGTAGGATATAGTAGTCCCGTTTCCCAGAGCCGGTCTTAAAATCCATGGCCCGGATATCCTCGATCTGACAGATCCCGTGGCCGCCGTAGTTGATATAGTCGCCCTTCTGATACATCGCCGCGCTCCTTTCTCAGCAAACCGATAACCTTCTGCCATAATTATAACAGAAACAGCGGACCAATTGCAAAAGTCAATTTTTACAAAACTTTTTCCGCCCTTTTTGTGGAAAACGTCCTTTGCAATTTCCGGCGGCGCAAATTATAATAAACATGTAACGAGTGGCACAGTGCGTAAATCCGGTTGCGCAGCTGTGCCGCTTTTTTATGCGCACAGCCCCTCGGGGCTGTGTATTTTTCTTGACGGAGGATAAAACATGGAAGGATCAAATCAGTTTTTAGGCGCTCAGCCTGTTGGGAAGCTTATGCGGCGGTACGCGCTGCCCTGCATCATCTCTTTGCTGGTGGGTGCGCTTTACAACATTGTGGATCAGATCTTCATTGCCAATGCCAGCTACCTCGGCTCCTACGGAAACGCCGCCAACACGGTGGTGTTTCCTCTGACCGTGGTGGCCCTGGCGATTGCGGTGATGATCGGCGACGGCTGCTGCGCCTTCGTGAGCATCAGCCTGGGGCGGCAGGAGCCCCGGGCCGCCCGGGACAGCGTGGGGAATGCCGTGGGGCTGGTGACGATCAGCGGCCTGGCGCTGGCGGCGGTTTATCTGCTGTTTGCCGACGGGATCATCTCCCTGTTCGGCGGACGGGTGAATGAGGAGACCTTTCGCTATTCCAGGGAGTATTTCTTTTATATCAGTCTGGGCGTCCCCTTTTACATGTTCGGCCAGGCCATGAACCCCATCATCCGGGCCGACGGCAGCCCCCGGTTTGCCATGGCATCCACCCTGGCCGGAGCGGTCATCAATATCATCCTGGATCCCATCTTTATTTTTACCTTTCACTGGGGCATGATGGGCGCGGCAGTGGCCACGGTGATCGGCCAGGTGGCGACCGCCGCGCTGGCGGTGTGGTATCTGTGCAATATGAAGGTCATCCGTCCGGGCCGGGAAAGCTACCGGCCCAACGCCGCGGTGTGCGGCAAAACGCTGGCCCTGGGAATCACCAGCTTCCTGTCCCAGATCAGCCTGGTGGCGGCCATGGTGGCCATCAACAACATGCTGCGCAGGTATGGCGCGCTGGACGAGATTTTCAGTCAGAGCCAGTATGCCCAGATCCCCATGGCGGTGGTGGGCATCGTGATGAAGTTTTTTCAGATCGTTATTTCCATTGTGGTCGGCATGGCTGCGGGATGCATCCCCATTGTGGGCTTTAACATGGGCGCGAAAAAGCGGCAGCGGGTGCGGGAGCTGTTCACCCGCCTGCTGGCGGCGGAGGCTGCCGTGGGCCTGGCGGCCCTGGTGCTGGTGGAATGCTTCCCCCGGCAGCTGATCGGCATCTTCGGCGCGGCGGGGGAGAGTGAATATTACACGGCGTTTGCCATTCGGGCATTCCGCGTTTATCTGTGCATGATGGTGTTTGCCTGCGTCAACAAAGCGTGCTTTATTTTCCTCCAGGCCATGGGCAAGGCCGCGGCCTCCACGGCGCTGTCCATGGTGCGGGAGGTGGTGTTCGGCGTGGGCTTTGCCCTGCTGCTCCCCCGCTGGTTTGGGCTGGACGGCGTGCTGTATTCCATGCCGGTCTCCGACCTGCTGACTTTCGTCGTTTCGCTGCTGCTGATCGTCAGGACCTACCGGGAGCTTTCCCCTGCGGGACAGTGAAAAATGGGGTTGAATTCATAGCATTTCTCTGGTACTATTTCCCTAGGGCAACACCGCGCAGGCGCGCCTGCGCTGCCGACTTTCCGGCGCGGACGCCCTTTTGATGAAAGGAATATGGGACCATGAGAATAAAAACCCTTTGGAACAGAGATTGGGAATGCTTTGTTGATCCCCAGTGCCGCGAATCGCTCCCGGTCGGGGCGCTTCGGTGGGAGCCGGTGACGCTGCCCCACGACTGGCAGATCTGGCACGTAAGCGATCTATATCAGGACGGCACCGGCTGGTACCGCAAGCGCTTTACCTACACCCCCGGCCGCCGCTTCTGCCTGTATTTTGAGGGCGTGTATATGGATTCGGCGGTATACGTCAACGGCGTGCTGGCGAAAGAGTGGAAGTACGGCTATTCCTCCTTCCAGGTGGACGTGACGGAGCATCTGAACCCCGGCGAAAATACCATTCTGGTGCGCTGCCTGCTGCGCCATCCCAACTCCCGCTGGTATTCCGGCGCGGGCATCTACCGGGACGTGTGGTGCATCCAGTATGACGAAACCCACCTGGTCACCGACGGGCTGTATGTCTCTCCCCGGGAGCTGAGCCAGGGCAAATGGCAGGTCACGGTGTCGGCGGAGGCGGAAAATGCCCTGCCCACCGACCTGGTGGAATACACCCTGCTGACGGCGGCGGGGGAGGCGGTGGCTTCTGTCACCGCGCCCTGCGCCGAAGAGACGGTATTCCCGGTAGAGGATCCCCAACTTTGGTCGGTGGACGCGCCCAGCTGCTACCGGCTCCGGGCGCGGCTGCTGCGCGGCGGCGAAGCTCTGGACGAGCTGACGGAGTCCTGCGGCTTCCGCACGGTGGAGGTCTTCCCGGATAAGGGGCTGTTCCTAAATCACCGGCGTCTGGTGCTCCACGGTGTATGCCTGCATCACGACCTGGGCTGCCTGGGCGCGGCCTTCAACCGCTCCGCCGCCCGGCGGCAGCTGGAAATTATGAAGGACATGGGCGTGAACGCCCTGCGCACCTCCCACAACATGCCCGCCCCCGCCGTGATGGAGCTGGCGGACGAGCTGGGCATCGTGGTGATCGACGAGGCCTTTGACATGTGGCTGCACAGCAAGACGCCCTATGACTATGCCCGTTTCTTCCCCCAGTGGTTCCAGAAGGACGTGGCCAGCTGGGTGCGCCGGGATCGGAATCATCCCAGCCTCATCATGTGGAGCATCGGCAACGAGATCTACGACACCCACCGGGACGCCCGGGAGGGCTATGACACCACCCGGGCCCTGTGCCGGGAGGTGCTGCGCCACGACCCCCGGAGGAACGGTCTGACCACCTTCGGCTCCAATTACATGGCCTGGGAGAATACCCAGCACTGCGCCCCCCTGCTGGACGTGGTGGGCTACAACTACGGCGAGAGCCTGTACGACGAGCACCATGAAAAGCATCCCGACTGGGTAATCTACGGCAGCGAGACCGCCTCCGTGGTCCAGAGCCGGGGCATCTATCACTTCCCCCTGTCTCAGCCGCTGCTGGTGGACGACGATGAGCAGTGCTCCAGCCTGGGCAACAGCCGCACCAGCTGGGGCGCGGAGAGCCACCAGGCCTGCATCGCCTCCGACGAGCTGTACCCCTATCAGCTGGGGCAGTTCCTGTGGAGCGGCATCGACTACATCGGAGAGCCGACGCCCTATCACACCAAGAACAGCTACTTCGGCCTGGTGGATACTGCCGGGTTCCCCAAGGATTATTTCTACGCCTACCAGGCGGGCTGGCACACCTGGCAGGAAAAGCCCGTGCTGCACCTGCTGCCCTACTGGGACTTTAACCCCGGCCAGCTGATCGACGTGAGCATCCTGTCCAATCTGCCCCGGGTGGAGCTGATCGTAAACGGCCGGAGCCAGGGCAGGCGCAGCCTGCGGGGCGGGTCGGACAATCTGGCCAGCTGGCAGGTGCCCTATGCCCCCGGCTATATCGAAGCCGTGGGCTACGACGACCGGGGCAATGAGGCCGCCCGGCAGCGGCAGGATTCCTTTGGCGCGCCTGCCGCCCTGCGCATCACCGCCGACCGTACCCAGGTGGATAACAGCGGCCGGGAGCTGGTGTTCTGCACCATCACCGTTGTGGACGCCCAGGGCCATCCCGTGGCCAACGCGGTGGACGCCGTCCGGGTCAGCGTGGAAGGCTCCCTGGAGCTGGTGGGCCTGGACAACGGCAACAGCGTGGACATGGACGAATATAAGACCGACTGCCGCCGGCTCTTCTCCGGCATGCTGCTGGCCGTAGCCGCAGGCCGGGGCCACAGCGGCAGCGGCACTATTACCGTCAGCGCGCCGGGCCTGCAAAGCGCGTCGGTGGAAATTCAGGTCACCCAGGCGGCGGAGCAGTTTGAGCTTCTGCCCAGGATCACTCACCGCCCGGAGCTGCCGCCGGTGCCCGTGCGGAAGATCGAGCTGAGCGCCACCTCCCTGCGCCTGACGAAGGAGCACCCCCAGGCGGAGATCACAGCCACCGTATTCCCCGAAAACGCCTCCGACAAGCCCCTGTCCTGGCGCGTGACCAACCGCCAGGGCGTCACCGTGACCAATGTGAAGCTGGAGGAGCTGGGCGGCGGCAGAGTGCGCATCACCGGCGTGGGCGACGGCCGGGTGCGCATCCGCTGCGTGAGCGGCGTGACCCTGTCCGACCTGGAGGCCAGCGTGGAGGGCGTGGGCAGCCTGAGCCTGGACCCCTATGAATTCGTCAGCGCCGCCCTGTTCACCGACTCCGACGGCGAGATCGGCAGCGGCAACGAGCGGGGCATCACCACCGCCCGCAAGGGCTCCAGCTGGATCGCCTTCCGTCAGCTGGATTTCGGCCCCGCCGGAGCGCGGGAGCTGACCATCTCCGTCTTTGAAATGTCCAGCGTGCCCACTCCCATCCGCTTCTGGAAGGGCATCCCCCATGCCCCCGGCAGCAAAATGATCGGCCAGCGCATCTATGACAAGATGTCCCAGTGGAACGTGTATCAGGACGACACCTATACTCTGGACGAGCCGCTGACCGGCCGGGACATCCTGGGCATTGAGCTGGACTGCAAGGTGCACATCAAGGGCTTTGCCTTCAAGGAGCGCAGCATCGCCTGGGAGGTGATCCCCGCCCGGAACTACACCACCGTCTACGGCGACAAGTACACCCTGACCCCCGACGCCGTGGAGGGCATCGGCAACAACGTCTCCCTGGTGTTCCGGGGCCTGGATTTTGGCGACACCGGCTTTACCGGCCTTTCCATCCGGGGCAGAAGCAAGCTGGAGAACAACACCATCCATCTTCTCTTCGAGTCCGGCGGCGTCACCGCCCGGCGCATCGTGGAGTTCCCCGGCTGCCCGGACTACCAGACCCGGACCTTCCCCCTGGAGGGCCTCACCGGCCGCCAGGACGTCACCTTCCTCTTCCTCCCCGGCTGTGATTTCGACTTCATGGAGTTTCAGTTCCTGAAGTAAACCAAGATCTGCACCCATGGCTTTACAAAGTCTAAGGCAAATTCGCAGAATGCCGCCATAGACCTGGGCACGGGGCTGTTGCAAAATTCTTTTTTGCAGCAGCCCTATTGCTTCACCCTGAGCAT
>USEU01000003.1 GCA_900553805.1 uncultured Eubacteriales bacterium | reverse complement strand
GGCGGAAGATCTCTCGCTGTTGGTCATATTTCCGATTTTCAGATACGCCCTAAAAAACCGACTGCGGCTGTAAGCGAAACGCTTACAGCCGCAGATGTTTTATGTATCTGTTAGAATGTGACCTCTTTGCCGATGGGGCAGTCGTAGCCCCCGGCGGCGTTCTTGTTGAATTCCTTGCGGATCTTCTCCAGCAGCGCCGGGGACTCCATCAGGTCGGCGGCGGCTCCTGCCAGGATCTTGGCGGCCTGGAGCATGCCCTTGTAGGCAATGCCGGTCTTGCCCAGGGAGACGTTCTGCCAGGAGTGACCGGGGGTGCCGCTGACCCAGGTGGCGGTGGTGAACTGGGCGGTGGGGGTGAGCCAGCTCACGTCGCCCACGTCAGTGGAGCCGGGGGTGAACATGGTGGAGGGCACGTAGGGGATGATGAAGTCATTCATCGCCCGCTTGCCGCCGTCGGTCTTCTCCTCCACAAAGGCGCGGATGTCCCGGTTGGTCGCCGAGAGGGTGCCGGGCAGGGCGGCGGGGCAGGTGTCGTGGAGCACCTGGGCGAAGGCAAGCTCCTCCTGGGTGTAGGCGGGGATGGGCACCTGCTGCATGTTCTCGTACATCACCTGCTCCAGCGCCTCGTTGGACACGGTGGAGGCGGTGCCGTCGATCTGCCGGGTGGTGACCTGGGTGTCGGTCATCAGCGCCGCGCCCTGGGCGATGTTGTTCACCCGGTGCAGCAGCTCCTTGGCCTTGCGCACCGTCTCGCTGCGCACCATGAACACGGTCTTGGCCTCCGCCTGGACCACGTTGGGAGAGACGCCGCCGCCGTCGGTGATGGAATAGTGGACGCTGCTGTGGGGGGGCATGTGCTCCCGCAGGAACTGAACGCCCACGTGCATCAGCTCCGCCGCGTCCAGCGCGGAGCGCCCCTTGTCCGGGCTGCCCGCCGCGTGGGAGGCCACGCCGTGGAAGGAATACTCCACCTGCATGCAGGCGGCGTTGGAGCCTACGGTGACCTCGTTGGTGCTGCCGGGGTGCCAGGTCAGGGCGGCGTCCAGGTCGCGGAACATGCCGCCCCGGGCCATGAAGGTCTTTCCCGCGCAGCCCTCCTCGCCGGGACAGCCGTAGAAGATCACGGTGCCCTGGAGCGCCCCGGCTTCAATGGCCTTCTTGATGGCCAGCGCCGCGCCGAAGGAGCCCGCGCCCAGCAGATTGTGCCCGCAGCCGTGGCCGTTGCCGCCGGGGACCAGGCTCTGCTTCCGCGTGCTCCCGGCCACCTGGGACAGGCCGGACAGGGCGTCAAATTCGCCCAGAATGCCGATGCGGGGACTGCCGGAGCCAAAGCTGCCGGAGAAGGCGGTGGGGATGCCGCAAAGCTCCCGCTCCACTGTGAAGCCCTCTTTTTCCAGCAGCTCGCAGTAGTAGGCAGCGGACTTGTATTCCTCCATGGACAGCTCCGCGTACTCCCAGATGGCATCGCTGAGGGCGATGATCTCCGGGGCGTTTTCGTCGATGGTATTATAAAGCTTCTGTTTGTCGATCATATCAGGTCACCTCAGAGTAATCAGAGTAATTGTTTTTGCCGCGCTCCCGGGGAATCACAGCACCTTGGCCAGGAAGTCCTTCAGCCGGGGATGGGTGGGGCTGCCGAAGATCTGCTCCGGGCTGCCCTGCTCCAGAATATTGCCCTCCGCCATGAACAGCACCCGGTCGGACACCTCTCTGGCAAAGCGCATCTCATGGGTAACGATGACGCAGGTCATGCCCGTATCCACCAGGCCCTTGATCACGTCCAGCACCTCGCCCACCATTTCGGGATCCAGGGCGGAGGTCGGCTCGTCGAACAGCATCACGTCCGGCTCCATGGCCAGCGCACGGACGATGGCCAGCCGCTGCTTCTGCCCGCCGGAGAGGTTGCCGGGCATTTCGTCGTATTTATCCAGCAGGCCCACCCGGCTGAGCAGATCCTTGGCCATCTGGTTTGCCTCGGCCTCGGACTTTTTCTTCAGCATTATGGGAGCCAGGGTGATGTTCTTGGCTACCGTCAGGTGGGGAAATACATTGAAGTGCTGGAACACCATGCCCATCTTCTGGCGGTGCACGTCGATGTCCACCTTGGCGGGCTTGGGCAGCTTGCCCTGGTGGATCAGCTGCTTTTCCTCCTTGGTCAGGTTGCCGGTGATCTCGTCGCCCTCAAAGTAGATCTTGCCGCTCTCCGGCTTTTCCAGCAGGTTCAGGCACCGCAGGAAGGTGCTCTTGCCGCCGCCGGAGGGGCCGATCACGGAGACGACCTCGCCCTTTTCAATGGTCTGGCTGACGCCCTTGAGCACGTGCAGGTCGCCAAAGCTCTTATGCAAATCAACAGTTTTGATCATTTCCATGGTTAAACCTTGCCTCCTGCTTTCACTTTCCGATTCCGATAGCTGTTGGGGTTGGACATTTTCTTGCCGAATTTATCAACCAGCTTGCTCAGCGGGTAGGTGACGCACAGATAAATGGCGGCCACGATGGTCAGCGGCTCCAGCGTCAGGAAGGTAGCGCCCTTCACGATCAGGTAGGAGGTCATGATGTCCCCCAGGAAGAAGGTGGAGGCCAGGGAGGTCTCCTTCAGCATCATGATGAACTCGTTGCCCAGGGCGGGGAGAATGTTGCGCACGGCCTGGGGCAGGATGATCTTCCGCATGGTCTGTCCCTCGCTCAGACCCAGGGAGCGGGCGGCCTCGGTCTGCCCCTTGTCCACGGCCTGGATGCCGGCCCGGATGACCTCGGAGACATAGGCGGACGAGTTGATGCACAGGGCGACGGACACCCACATGAACTGACTCAGCTTCATAAAGGTGAACACATTGGGCAGCACAAAATAGAACACATACAGCTGGAGCAGGATGGGCGTGCCCCGGATCACCTCTACATATACGGAGGAAATGAACCGGGCAACGCGCAGCCGGGACATTTTCAGCATGGCCACCAGGGTGCCCAGCACCGTGCCCAGGGACACGGAGATGATGGTGAGGATCAGGGTGTTCTCCAGGCCGGTGATCAAAAACAGCTTCCAGTATTTGCTCCAGATCTTTGCCAGGTTGGGAAGAAATAAGCTAAAATCCATAGTATCTATTCCTTTCAAATCAATTCGTATGTGCTTTTCTTCTCAGTGCGGCGCTTTGACCGCGTTCAGAAGAAAAGCACCTGCGGGGAAAACCGGCAGCCGCAGGGGCTGCCGGTTATTTTGCGGTTCCGCGCTTACTCGACGGCGTTGCCCTCATCGTCGTAGGAAGCTTCAATGCCGGAGATGGCCTTGGCCTCTTCATACCAGGTATTCCACTCGTCCTTGGAAGCGTCCAGCGCTTCGTTGACGGCCTCGGTCATGGCGTCGTTGCCCTTCTGGAGCAGGACCACGTTGCCGGTGTACTTCTCATCCACATCGAAGAAGAAGCCGGACCGGGCGATCTCGGGGTTGCTGGCGATGATGGCTTCACCGTTGCCCTTCGCCACAGCGATGCAGTCGAAGTCGCCGTTCTTCAGCTGGAGCACGGCGGTGCCCAGATCGGTGAAGAGGACCAGCTCATTGTCGGGCAGCTGTTCGGTGGTCAGGGACTGCTGCAGGGAGGCGTTCTGTGCGCCAATCTTCGCGCCCTTCAGGCCTTCGGCGGTGGAATACTTGTCGCCGTTGGAGGCCAGAGTGATCAGGAGCTGCTGATCCTCGTTGTCACCGGCGTGATAGTAATCGGAGATGTTGTAGTTCTCGGCCCGCTCCTCGGTCCAGCTGAAGCCGGAAATGGCCATGTCCACGGTGCCGGCGTAAACAGCGGTCTGGCAGGCGTCGAAGCTCATGGGCATGATCACCAGCTCCAGGCCCAGGCGCTCAGCGATGTATTTTGCCAGGGTGACGTCGAAGCCGACGAACATGTCCTGACCTTCCTTGGTGGCGTCAACGAACTCCATGGGGGCGAAGTCCGGGCTGGTGGCTACGGTGAGCACGCCGGGCGTTACAGTCTTGACTTCCGTCTTTTCCTCCGCGCTTCCCGTCATTACAAACAGGCTGGAGAGCATGGCCAGTGCCATTACCAGAGCGATGATCTTTTTCATAAAACCAATCTCCTTTTTTAGTTGATTTTGTTTTCCCTGTGGGGATTTTTGATGGTTGAATTATAACTCGTATATTATTCGATGTCAACTGTATTTTCATACAATATCACAATGGAAAAACCAGGGATTCCTATGTGATAAGTCACAAAAATATTCAAATACACTGTGGATATACGCATATTCATGGAGCCATACAGAAAATCGAACGAATATTTATGCATAATATTTACGAGAATATCCATTTGCCGCCCCGCCGAAAGGGCGGTGGCGGGGCGGAAAAAAGGGCTTGCTATTTGGGCGGGGTTGTGGTATAATAGAGATGGAGCCATCCCCGGCGGGGGTGCGGGTTCTATGTGAGAGAAAGACCGGCATATGGTATATTCGGCAAGGAGGAATTTCAATGAAGGTATTGATGCTCAACGGCAGCCCCAGAGTGAACGGGAATACGGCGGTGGCCCTGCGGGAGATGGAGGCGGTGTTTGCCCGGGAGGGGATCGAAACGGAGACCGTCCAGGTGGGGCAGCGGGATATCCGCGGCTGTATTGCCTGCGGCAAGTGCGGCCAGCTGGGCAAATGCGTGTTTGACGATATCGTCAACGAGCTTGCCCCCAAATTCCAGGCGGCAGACGGCCTGGTGGTAGCCTCCCCCGTCTATTACGCCTCGGCCAATCCCACCCTGGTGGCGCTGCTGGACCGGCTGTTTTACAGCACCGGCTTTGACAAGACCATGAAGGTGGGTGCCAGCGTGGTGTGCGCCCGGCGGGGCGGCTGCTCGGCCACCTTTGACGAGCTGAACAAATTCTTCACCATCTCCGGCATGCCCATTGCCTCCAGCCAGTACTGGAACAGCATCCACGGCCTGAGCAAGGGCGAGGCTGACCAGGACGGCGAGGGCAAGCAGATCATGCGCACCCTGGCCCGGAACATGAGCTTCCTGATGAAGTCCATCGCCCTGGGCAAGCAGACCTACGGCCTGCCGGAAAAGGAACCGCGCATCTCGACGCATTTCATTCGGTAAAAGACCAAGGGCAACACCGCGCGATTGTGTCTGCGAGCCGCAGACACAATCGCGCGGTGTTGCCCTGAATCCAAGGTTATATTTCCCACTGGCCGAAGCGGACGGGGGGTTGGGGGACTGTGTGGTCGGCGACGGCCTTTTCCATCCAGATCATGTGGTACCAGGTGCCGAATTTGTAGGCGCAGTGGTGGAAGGTGCCCACCAGGCGGTAGCCCAGGTGCTCGTGAAAATGCATGCTGTCGTTGGTCAGATGGGCGTCCGGGGTGTCGGTGTAGGCGATGCAGGCGTTGAGGTTGCAGATGCCCATTCCCTTCAGGCTCTTCTCCAGGGCCAGATACAGCGCTTTCCCGGCCCCCTGACGGTGGACGTCCCGGCGCACATAGACGGTGGCCTCCACCGACCAGTCGTAGGCCGCCCGGCCCTTGAAGGCGGTGGCGTAGGCGTAGCCCAGGACGGTGCCGTCCTCACCCACGGCCTTGAGATAGGGATAGCGGGCGGAGATGGTCTCGATCCGCTGCCGGAATTCCTCCAGGCTGGGGACCTCATATTCAAAAGTGATGGCGGTGTGCTCCACATAGGGAGCGTAGATCTCCAGCAGCGCCGCCGCGTTTGCCGGGGTGACCTTTTCAATGCGCATGATGATGTCTCTTTTTATGCAGTCTTTTCAGGCTGGCTCTCGGCCACGTCGGAGGCCTTCTCGTCTCCGTCTTCGGTGGCCTCGGGGGCCGGTTCCGTGTCTGCTTCGGCGGGGGCTTGCGTGGGCGCTTCCGTTTCCTCCGTAGCGGCTTCGGGCTCCCCGGTGGCCTCCGGCGCGGCTTCCTGTTCGCCGCCGGTCCGCACCTTGGTCCATTCCTCCACGTCGCACTGGCCCTTGCTGTTGCTGCCGGTGGCAATGACGGTGCCGTCGTAGTGCAGGCCGATGGTGTGGTCGTCGCCGCAGGCAATCTCGGTGATATCCGTCCACTGCTCCACGTCGCAGGCCCCGTAGATGGCAAACCCGGTGGCCACCGCAGTGCCGTCGGCCTTCAGGCCCACCGTGTGGTCAAAGCCGCCGTCCACGGCCACGATATCCTTCCATTCGCCCACCTCGCACTTGCCGTTGCCGTTGGACCCGGCGGCAATGACGGTGCCGTTGCTGCGCAGGCCGATGGTGTGGTCAAACCCGGCGGCAATGGCGCTGATGTTGCCCCAGTCGGCCACGTCGCACTGGCCGTTGGAGTTTTCGCCGGTGGCGACCACGGTGCCGTCCGCCCGCAGACCCAGGGTATGGTAGCCTCCGGCGGCGATGGCGATGATATCCTTCCAGTTGGAAACGTCGCATTCGCCGTCCAGATTGTAGCCCACGGCCACCACGGTGCCGTCGGAGCGCAGACCCACGGTGTGGGTAGCACCGGCGGCTACGCTGACGATGTCCGTCCAGTCGGCCACATCGCACTGGCCGTATTTGTTGAAGCCGGTGGCAACCACGGTGCCGTCGGTTTTCAGCCCGACGATGTGGGCAGAGCCGACATCAACGGCGAAGATGTCCCGCCAGGATTCCGCCTGGGACACATCCTCCTTGCCGGTACCGGCGATCAGCACGGTGCCGTTTTCCCGCACCGCCGCAGTCAGGGTGCCTCCGGCGGCAATGGACTTGCGGGTGTGGGTGGTGTCGCGCACCACGGTGTGGAACAGCCGGGAGCTGCGCACCTGAGCGGCCTGGTCGGCGGCATCGGAGTAATTGCCCAGGCTGATGAACAGCTCCTCCGCCTTGTCATAGTCCTGGGCCTCGTAGCGCTCCTGGGCCCAGGCGTAGGTGATCTCCAGCACCCGCTGGGCAGCGTCGCCGAAGTCCCCCAGCTGCTCAAAGGCCAGAATGGCGGCCTCGTAGCTGCCCACGTCCAGCAGCTTCTGGGCGTCGGCGTATTTCATCTCATTGCGGGCATAAACCACCTTTTGCAGCTGCTCGGCGGAATCGGAGTAATCCCCCAGAGCCTGGAACAGACTCTCCGCCTGGTCGTAGCTGCCCGCCTGGAATTCCGCCTGCGCCCAGGCATAGCGGGCCTCCTGGGCCTTCTGGGCGCTGTCCTTGAAGCTGCCCAGCTTCTCGTAGGTCTGCACGGCGTCGGCGTAGTCCTCCGCCTTGAACAGCCGGGCGGCCTCGGCATAGGAGATCTCCAGGTCCACGTCCGCCGCCCGCTGGGCAGCGTCGGAGTAATCGGCCAGGGCGGCAAAGCCGTCCCGGGCCTCGTTGTAGCGACCGGCCCGCAGCTGGGTCTCGGCCCGCTGGTAGCGCACCTCCTTCACCCGCTCGGCGGCGTCGGAGTAGTCGCCCAGGGCCTCGAAGGTGGCTTCGGCCTCGTCGAATTTGCCCAGGGCCAGCAGGGATTCGCCCTTGTCGTACCGGGCGGCCAGAATGCGGTCGGCGGCGTCGGAGTAGCCGCCCAGGGCATAGAAGGCGGAGGCCGCTTCGTCATACTTGCCCTCCTGGAGCAGCTCGTCCGCCGCGGCGTAGCGCACGTCCTGGATGCGGGCCTTGGCGTCGGAGTAGTCGCCCAGCTGCTTGAACTGGGCGGTGGCCTCGGTATAAAGCCCCTGGCTCAGCAGCTCCTCGGCATAGGCGTAGCGGCATTCCTTGGCCCGGTCGGCGGCGTCCCGGTAGCTGCCCAGGGCGGTGAAGCCCTCGGCGGCCTGCTGGTACTTCCCGGCGGCCAGCAGCGCCTGCGCGCCGTTGTACCGATTGCCGGGGATGAATACCCTGGCGACCAGCGCCCAGATGAGAATGATCACCAGCAGCGCGCCCACGACGATCCCGGGCAGCACATAGCGGCTGTCCAGACGTATTTTTCCTTTGATTTTTTCCAGCGTTTCTTTCATAGAGGGTCTTCTCCTTCGGGTTATCGCGGCAGATCACGCCCCGTGGGGCGGAAGTGAAAATCATACGTCTCCATTTTATCATATCCGGCCCGCTTGTCAATTCCTCATTGGCGGCGGGGATGAACAAAAAACGGCGCAAATGTGAAATTATTGTTGCGTCCAAAAGGCCGGGGGAGTATAATGGCACCAATAAGACCGCCTTTGCCGGATTTTTCCGGCCCACTCACCTCAGGAGGGAACAGAGACCATGAAAGTCGTTTTGCAGAACCTGACCAAGATTTTCCCCAGCCGCAAGCGGGGCGGCGCGGACACCGTGGCGGTGGATCACTTCAATTTTGAGATCCCCGACGGCAAGCTGATCGGCCTGCTGGGCCCCTCCGGCTGCGGCAAGAGCACCACGCTTTACATGATCTCCGGCCTGCAAACTCCCACTGAGGGACGGGTCTTCTTCGCGGACGAGGACGTGACCGAGCTGCCCGCTGAGCGGCGGGGGGTGGGCATGGTGTTCCAGAACTACGCCCTGTATCCCCACCTGACCGTGGAGCAGAACATCCTCTTTCCCCTGGAAAATCGGAAGGGCAAGGACAAGCTCTCCAAGGCGGAGATGCTCCGCCGGGCGCAGGAGGCGGCAAAGCTGGTGCAGATCGACGGCCTGATGGAGCGCAAGCCCAGCGAGCTTTCCGGCGGCCAGCAGCAGCGGGTGGCCATCGCCCGCGCTTTGGTGAAGATGCCCCGGGTGCTGCTGCTGGACGAGCCGCTGTCCAACCTGGACGCCCGGCTGCGGCTGCAAACCCGGGAGGAGATCCGCCGCATCCAGAAGGCCACCGGCATCACCACTATTTTTGTCACCCACGACCAGGAGGAGGCCATGAGCATTTCCGACTGCATCGTGGTGATGAAGGCCGGGGTGATCCACCAGATCGGCAAGCCCCAGCAGGTGTACGACGACCCGGTGAATCTCTTCGTTGCCAAGTTCCTGGGCACGCCCCCCATCAATGTGTTCGACGGCGAGGTCCGGGGCGGCACGCTCTACCTGGGCGAGGACGCGGTGATGCAGCTGCGGGGCGCTGCCGACGGGAAGGTCACCGTGGGCATCCGGCCGGAGGGCTTCGTGCCCGACCCGGAGGGCACGCTGAAATGCGGCCTGCTGAACGTGGAGGTCATGGGCCGGGATGTCAGCGTGGTGGGCACCCATCCGGCGTTCCAGGGGGCGGCTATCCGGGCCATTATCGCTTCCGACGCCCCCGTCAGCCGGGAGGCGGCAGAGGTCCGCTTCCGCCTGAAGCCCCATAAGGTGCTGCTGTTCGATCCGCAGACCGAGCGGCGCATCCCCTTCCAGGCGGTGTAAGGGGGAAGCGGCATGGAACAACAGAGCAAAAAGGGCTGGCTGTACCTGCTGCCCGCGTTCGCCTTCCTGGGGGTGTTTATGGTCTATCCCCTCATCGACGTGTTTGTGTATTCCTTTGAGGAGGGCTTCAACTTTGCCTCCCAGACCTATTCCGGGGTGGGCACCTTCAATTTCTCCTATGTGCTTCACGACCCCTATTTTTTGCAGGCGCTGAAAAATACCTTCATTCTGGTCATCATCACCGTGCCTCTGTCCACCGGCCTGGCGCTGCTGATCTCCGTGGCGCTGAATTCCGTCGGACGGCTGCGGGAGCTGTTCCAGACCGTGTTCTTCCTGCCCTACGTGACCAACACGCTGGCGGTGGGCCTGGTATTCATGATCCTCTTTAAAAAGACGCCCTATTCCGACGGGCTGGTGAACCTGCTGCTGGGGGTCGTCGGCATCGCCCCGGTGGACTTCATCGACGGGCCCTACTGGGCGAAGATGTTCGTGCTGTGCTTCTACACGGTGTGGATCGTCATGCCCTTTAAGATCCTGATCCTCACCAGCGCCCTGGCCTCGGTGAATCAGACCTATTACAACGCCGCCAAGGTGGACGGCACCTCCCGGTGGCGGATGTTTACCCGCATCACCCTGCCCATGATCTCCCCGTCCATCTTCTATCTGGTGATCACCGGCTTCATCGGAGCTTTCAAGGCGTACAGCGACGCGGTGGCCCTCTTCGGCGTGAACCTGAACAACGCCCAGATGAACACCATTGTGGGCTATGTGTACGACATGCTCTACGGCAACTCCGGCGGCTACCCCTCCTATGCCTCCGCCGCGGCCATCATCCTGTTTGCCATCGTGCTGACCATCACCTGCATCAATCTGCTGGTGAGCAAAAAGCACGTGCATTATGTGTGAGGTGACGGATATGAAAAAAGACGGTTTCCGCCGCGGCCTGATCTACGCGCTGCTGATCCTGTGGGCCATCCTGGTGCTGTTCCCCTTCTACTGGATGCTGCTGACCTCCGTGAAAAGCTACTCCGGCTACAACAGCGAGTATGTGCCCAAGCTCTTTACCCTGACCCCCACCCTGCAAAACTATGCCGACGCCTTCCGGGCAGTGCCTTTGGCCAAATATTTTCTGAACACCCTTGTGTTCACCGTCATTACCACGGCGCTGATGCTGGTGGTGACGGTGCTGGCGGCCTTTGCCTTTGCCCGGCTCAACTTCCGGGGGAAGAATCTGGCGTTCACCCTGTTCCTCTCTTTGATGATGATCCCCAATGAACTGGTGGTCATTACCAATTACGTCACCGTCACCGACGCCAACCTGCGCAATACCTTCGCCGGGCTGATTTTGCCCTCGGTGACCTCGGTGTTCTACATCTATCTGCTCAAGGAAAATTTTGCCCAGATCCCCGACGAGCTCTACTACGCCGCCAAGGTGGACGGCACCTCCGATCTGAAATACCTGTGGAAGGTCATGATCCCCATCTGCCAGCCCACCATCGTCACCGTGACCATTCTGAAGGTCATCGAGTGCTGGAACAGCTACATCTGGCCCCGGCTGGTGACCACGGACCCGGACCACTTCCTGGTGTCCGTGGGCATTCAGGAGATCCGGGAAAACGGCTTCGGGCGGGAGAACATCCCCGCCATGATGGCGGCGGTGGTGGTGATCTCCCTGCCGCTGATCGTGCTGTTCCTGCTCTTCCACAAGAAGATCATGGCCGGTGTGGCAAGAGGAGGCACCAAGGGATGAAAAAAAGAATGCTTGCCCTGCTGCTGGTCGCCGCCCTGCTGCTGACCCTTACCGGCTGCCACGGGGCCCGGGAGCGCTCCGGCTTCCAGCTGCCACAGGAGCTGGATACCAGCCGCCAGTTTACCGTCACCTTCTGGGCCAAGAACGACACCAACATCACCCAGGCCAATATCTACAAGCAGGCCATTGCCGAGTTCCACGCGCTGTACCCCAACATCACCGTGGAAATGCGGCTGTACACCGATTACAGCCGCATCTACAACGACGTCATTACCAACATTGCCACCGCCACCACTCCCAATGTGTGCATCACCTATCCCGACCACATCGCCACCTACCTCACCGGCGAAAATGTGGTGGTGCCCCTGGATGAGCTGCTCACGGATCCGGGCTACGGCCTGGGGGGCAGCAAGGTGAATTTCGACGCCCCCACCAAGGACGAGATCGTGCCGGAATTCCTGAGCGAATGCAATTTTGCCGGGCACCAGTACGCGCTGCCCTATATGCGCTCCACGGAGGCCTGCTATGTGAACAAGGACTATGTGGAGCAGCTGGGCTTCACCCTGCCGGAGGTGCTGACCTGGGACTTTGTCTGGCAGGTCAGCGAGGCCGCCATGGAAAAGGACGGGGAGCTGTTCAAGGTCAACGGGCAGAAGGTGATGATCCCCTTCATCTATAAGTCCACGGACAATATGATGATCCAGATGCTCCGCCAGCTGGACGCGGACTATGCCGACGCCACCGGCCGCATCGGCCTGTTCAACGACACCACGAGGGAAATTCTGAAAACCGTGGCGGAGCACGCCAAGACCCGCGCCTTTTCCACCTTTGCCATCTCCAGTTATCCGGCCAATTTCCTGAACGCGGGGCAGTGCATCTTCGCTGTGGACTCCACCGCGGGCTCCACCTGGATGGGCAGCCACGCGCCCCTGCTGGACATCAGCGCCGATTCCCTGGTGGAATTCGAGACGGCGGTGCTGCCCGTTCCCCAGTATGACCCGGGGCACCCGACCATGATCTCCCAGGGCCCCTCCATGTGTCTGTTCAACAAGGAGGACCCCCAGGAGGTGCTGGCCTCCTGGCTCTTCATGCAGTATCTGCTCACGGACAGCGTGCAGATCCGCTACTCCTGCACCGAGGGCTATGTTCCCGTCACCACCAAGGCCCAGGGAAGCGAAGCCTATCAGGATTACCTGAGCCGGGAGGGCGAGGACGACAGCGAGCACTATTCCGTCAAGCTGGAGGCGGTGAAGCTGCTGCTTGCCAACACGGAAAACACCTTCACCACCCCGGTATTCAACGGCTCCGCGTCACTGCGCAGCGCCGCCGGGGAGCTGATCGAAAACGTGACCAAATCCGTCCGCAGGAAGAAGACCGTGGACGATGACTTTATTACAAATCTCTATGCCGATACCCGCTCCCTGTACCGCCTGGACCAGATCCAGCAGTCCGATGCCGGGAACCAGGATCTGGGGCCGCTGCCGGCCCAGTCTGTCGCTCTGCTGGCAGCCTTGGCCGTGTGCTGGGTGGGCATCCTTGCCTATCTGGCTGCCCAGGGCCTGAAAAGGCGGAAAAAGAAAAAATAACGGGGCAGCGATGCCCAAGAAAGGAGGCCGCCCATGGCGGATTGGTTTCGGCTGGACAATGCCGCGTTGATCTTCCCCGCCGTGCGGCGGCGGGACTGGACCAATGCGTTCCGCGTGTCCGCCACGCTGAACGAGACGGTCCGGCCGGAGATTTTGCAGCGGGCGGTGGACATGCTGCTGCCCCGGTTTCCCTCCGTCTATGTGTGCCTGCGCAAGGGCATGTTCTGGTATTATTTGCAGCGGCTCTCCCGCCCGCCGAAGGTCCGGCCGGAGGGCGCCTGCCCCCTGATCCACATGACCGGGCGGGAGCTGCGGCAGTGCTGCTTCCGGGTGCTCTACTATGAAAACCGCATTGCTGTGGAGTACTTTCACGCCGTCACCGACGGCAGCGGCGGCATGTGCTTTCTGAAAACCCTCACCGCCGCCTATCTGACGCTGGCCCACGAAATAAAAATCACCCCGGGCTTCGGGGTGCTGGACATCTGTCAGAAGCCAACGGCGGAGGAGCTGGAGGACCGCTTCAACCAGACCGCCGGGAGCATTGCCCTGAGCCGCCGGGAGGAAAACGCCCTGCGGCTGCGGGGGGCGCGGGAGGAGGACGGCTTTCTGCATCTGATCATCGCCTCCGTCCCCCAGGAGCAGCTGCTGGATCTGGCCCATCAGCACCACTGCACCGTCACCGCCCTGCTCAGCGCGGTGATGCTCCAGTCCGTGCTGGCTCTGGCCCACCTCCCCCAGCGGGGCCGCTGGGCCAAGGTCACCGTGGCGGTGGACCTGCGCCGGGTGCTGGGCGGCTCCACGCTGCGCAATTTCGCGCTGGCCGTTAATGTGGGCGTCGATCCCCGGCTGGGGGCCTATACCCTGGAGGACCTGATCCGCGCGGTGCAGAGCCAGCTGGATACCCAGGTCACCCGCCAGCAGATGGCGGCGCGGGTGGCCGCCAACGTGCAGCCGTCCCAGAATTATTTTATCCGCATCATGCCCCGCCCCGTCAAGGACGCGGTCATGCGCATGGTATACAACCGGGTGGGGGAATGCAAGGGCAGCCTGAATATCTCCAACCTGGGAAAATCGGAGCTGCCGGAGGAAATGCGCCCCTATGTGCGCTATCTGGACTTCACCATCGGCCCCCAGGCCACCTATCCCAATAATTGCAGCGTGGTATCCTACGGCGGCGTGACCCGCATCGATCTGATCCGCTCTACCCGGCAGCCCCGGCTGGAGCGGGATTTCCTGAACCGGCTGGTGGAGCTGGGCCTGGAGGTCACCGTGGACAGCAACGAAAGGACGACATAAATGTATTGTATGAACTGCGGCGTGAAGCTGGGTGCGGGGGAGGAAAAATGCCCCCTGTGCGGCCTGCGCGCCTACCATCCCGATTTGCAGCGCACGCCCGGCCCCAGCCTGTATCCCCGGCAGTGGACCGCCCCGGAGGCGGAGCGCAGCGGCCTGCGGTATCTGCTGACGGTGTTTTTCCTGGTGGCCGTGGGCGCGTGCCTGCTGATCGATTTCCTCCTGGCCGACCAGGTGACATGGTCGGGCTTTGTGCTGGCGGGGCTGCTCACCGGCTATGTGCTGCTGGTGCTCCCGCTGTGGTTTGCCCGGCCCAACGCGGTGGTGCTGCTGGCCATCGATTTTGTGGCGGTGAACCTGATGCTGCTGTACATCGATCTGGCCGTGGGCGGGCATTGGTATCTGTCCCTGGCCTTCCCGGTGACGGGTATTTACGGCGCGCTGGTCACCGGCTCCGCCGCCATCGTCAAGTACGTCCGGCGGGGGCGCTTCTTCCAGCTGGGGGGTATCTGCATCGCCTTCGGCTGCTCGGCCATGCTGCTGGAATTTTTCATCTGCATCACCTTTGACAAGCGGATGTTTGTGTGGAGCCTGTACCCGGTGGCGCTGCTTGGCTCCATCGGCCTGTTCTGGATATTGGCGGGCATCATCCGCCCCCTGGGCAACGCCATCCGCAAGCGCGCCTTTTTGTAAGGAGGAAGCCATGGAAGAGCTGGGGATCGACGAGCGGCAGTTGTTTTATCTGGAATTCGTGAACCGGGAGAATCACTTCCGCCACGCGGGGCGGGGGCAGGAGCTGCTGGAAATGGAGCTGCTGCGCGACGCCAACCCCCAGGCGGTGGAGCACGGGGACCAGACCTTCCGGGAGGCGCTTCAGGGGCGGGTATCCCGCGACCCGGTGCGCAATTACAAGTATCTGTTCGTGGCCAGCGTGACCCTGTGCTGCCGCAGCTGCATCGAGGGCGGGCTGGACGAGGAACGGGCCTACAACATCAGCGACCTGTTCATCCAGAAAATGGACGCGCTGGACGGCTCCCAGCAGGTCATCGACCTGCACCGGGAAATGCTGGCCTTTTATCTGAAGGAAATGACTGCCGTCAAGCGCCGCCGCAGCTGCGCCAAGCCGGTGCGGGAATGCCTGAGCTACATCGACACCTATCTCCATGAGCCGATCCACGTCCGCGACCTGGCAAAATACGTGGGGATGAACGAGAATTATCTGTCCGTATTATTCAAAAAGGAGACCGGCAAAGCGGTCTCCTCCTATATCCGGGAGCGGCGTATCCGGGCGGCGGAGGGAATGCTCCGCTATACCGATTACGACTGCTCCGAAATTTCCAGCTTCCTGGCGTTCTGCTCCCAGAGCCACTTCATCAGTGTGTTCCGCAGGCAGACCGGCCTGACGCCGAGACAGTACCGCAGCCGGTACGCCCCGGAGCGGCTGCTCAAAGCACAGGAATGACGATGCCGTTGACGCAGGCATAGCAGCGTGCCTTGCCGGTGTCCGGGCGGGCGTTCTTGTTGGTTTGAACCTTGATTTTCAGTTGCTTTTTCATTGCGATATCCTCCATAGGGGTTTTGATTGTTTGCGGCGCAAGTATAGCAGAGAATGTCAAAAACAAATATCAAATTTATTTGCTAAATATCACATCCATTTTATAATATGAGAAAACAAGCGCCGGAATTGTTAATTTTATATTAAAACACTGGGAAAACAGAATTTTGATCCATTGTACAAAATAGACAAGAAACGGGAGCGGCCCGCCGGAAAAAGGAATTGTTTTTTCATGGAAAGCCTGCTATGATAGGGCAAGCCTGATAGCCTGATAAAGGAGCGTTTTTCTTATGCGCAAGACGAAAATTATTTGTACCATCGGTCCGGCCTCCGAGAACAAAGAGACCCTGATCGCCATGTGCAAGGCCGGAATGAACGTGGCGCGGCTGAATTTTTCCCACGGCACCTACCCCGAGCAGCAGTCCAAGATCGACCTGATCAAGCAGGTCCGGCAGGAGCTGGGGCTGCCCATTGCCATCATGCTGGATACCAAGGGGCCGGAATACCGCATCCGCACCTTTGAGAGCGGAAGGATCACCCTGAACGAGGGGGACGACTTCATCTTCACCACCGACGAGGTGGAGGGCGACCAGCACCGGGTCAGCGTGAACTACAAGCACCTGACGGAAAACCTGAAGCCGGGCGACCGCATCCTGGTGAACAACGGCCTGGTGGTGTTCGAGGTCACCGGCATCCGGGGCAGCGACGTGCAGACCCGGGTGATCGTGGGCGGCGAGCTTTCCAACCGCAAGAGCATGAGCTTCCCCAACAAGGTGATGTCCGGCCCCTACCTCAGCGAGCAGGACAAGCAGGATCTGCTGTTCGGCATCCAGAACGAGGTGGATTTTGTGGCGGCCTCCTTCGTCTCCACCAAGGGCGATATGGAGGAGCTGAAGGCGTTCCTAGCCGCCAACGGCGGCGGCAACATCGACCTGATCGCCAAGATCGAGAACCGGGCCGGTGTGGATAACATCGAGTCCATCTGCGAGGTGGCCGACGGTGTGATGATCGCCCGGGGCGACCTGGGCGTGGAGATCCCCTTTGTGGAGGTGCCCGCCATCCAGAAGCGGCTGACCTCCACCTGCCGGATGCTGGGCAAGCGGGTGATCACCGCTACGGAGATGCTGGAATCCATGATCCACAATCCCCGCCCCACCCGCGCCGAGATCTCCGACGTGGCCAACGCCGTGTATGACGGCAGCAGCGCCGTGATGCTCTCCGGCGAGTCCGCCGCCGGCAAGTACCCGGTGGAGGCGGTAAAGACCATGGCGGACATCTGCGAGTTCACCGAGCAGCACACCAGCTACAACACCCGCTTCTACAAGGCGGATTTCCGCATCCGCAACACCCTGGACGCCGTGTCCCACGCGGTGTGCGCCATGGCCATCGACGTGGAGGCCAAGGGCATCGTGGTCTGCTCCGTCTCCGGCACCACCGCCCGGATGGTCAGCCGCTTCCGCTGCCCCGTGGACATCATCGGCATGACCACCGACGAGCGCATCTACCGCCGCCTGGCCCTGAGCTGGGGCGTCACCCCGGTGCTGTCGGAGGAATTCAACTCCCAGGATGTGATGTTCTTCTACGCCATGGCCAGCGCCAAAAAGGCGCTGCACCTGCAAAAGGGCGACCGGGTGGTGCTCACCGGCGGCCCCATCAACGGCAAGACCGGCAACACCAACACCATCAAGGTGGAGACGGTGTGATCCCGCACAGGAAGCAGTATATGCACCCGGCCTGAAAATGTTTCCCCGCGGCCCAAAAGGCCGCGGGTGCATTAATTTTAAGGGGAATGTCAATAATGAGGGAAATCTTACTTGAATTACGGCAGCTTTTTTGCTACAATAAACTGGACTATCTGTAAGGAGGGCGCGGCGCGTGGATAAAAAGCTGATGCGGCTGTTTCGGCCATCCAGGACCATTTATTATGTGCTGATGGTGGCGTTTGCGGTCGGCTCGCTGATGGTGGAGCAGTATCTGCTGGCCGGGGCGGAGCTGGTGGCCACCGGCGCGGCGTTTCTGGTGCATCTGAGTCACCAGCGGGCCAGCAACCGGCGCATCCGGCAGTATTTGCAGCGCGCCTCCGATACCCTGGAGAGCACCGGCCAGGGCGCAAGCCCCTTCCCGGCGGTGCTGGTGCAGCTGGGGGATGAGAACGTGGTCTGGTGCAACGCCAGATTCACGGAGCTGACGGGGCTGACCCTCACCTCCGTCAATCACCAGCTGGAGGATGTGCTCCCCGGCATCGGCGTGGACTGGCTGATCGCGGGCCGCACCGAGTGCCCCAAGGAGCTGGAGCTGTCCGGCCGCCGCTACCGCCTGTTCGGCACGGCGGTGAAGGAGAAGGCGGGCCCCGCCCTGGTGGGCGTGATCTATCTGAACGATCTGACCGAGCTGTACCAGGTGCGCGACGAATACATCCGCTCCCGCCCGGTGGTGGCCATCATCATGGTGGACAACTACGAGGAGCTGACCAAGAATCTGACCGAGGGCGCCATCTCCACCCTGAACGCCAAGCTCAACGAGGTCATCACCCGCTGGACGGAGCCGTACAGCGGCCTGCTGCGGCGGCTGGAAAAGAACCGCTTCCTGTTCGTGTTTGAAAAACGGGATCTGGAGGACGCCGTCGCCCATAAATTCTCCCTGCTGGGGGATATCCACAGCATCACCAGCCCCGGCGGGCTGGCCGCTTCCGTGTCCATCGGCCTGGGCGTGGACGGCAGCAATTTTGAGGAGAGCTACAATTTTGCCGCCCTGGGCATTGAGATGGCCCTGAGCCGGGGCGGCGACCAGGCAGTGATCAAGGACCGCATGAATTTCACCTTCTTCGGCGGCCGCAGCATCGAGGCGGAGTATACCAGCAAGGTCCGCTCCCGGGTCACCGCCAATTCCCTGATGGAGCTGATCGGCCAGAGCAGCCGGGTGTTCGTCATGGGCCACGCCAACGCGGACCTGGACAGCTTGGGCGCGGCCATGGGCATCTGCTGCCTGTGCCGCAAGAAGGGCAAGCAGGCGAACATCGTCATCGACCTGGAAAAAAATTCCGTGGAAAAGCTGCTGGACCAGGTGGCGAAGGTGCCGGAGTACGACGGCGTGTTCCTCTCCGGCCAGGAGGCCATGGTGGCCTGCGACAACGGCAGTATCCTGGTGGTGGTGGATACCAACCGCCCCGACCAGGTGGAGTGGAAGCCCCTGCTGGAGGCCATCCCCAAGGTGTGCGTGGTGGATCATCACCGCCGGGCGGCGGACTACATCAGCCCCGTGGTGGTGAATCTGCATGAGACCTATGCCTCCTCCGCCTCCGAACTGGTGACGGAGCTGATCACCTACGGCGCGGAGAGCAGCGACGTGCTGCCCATCGAGGCGAAGGCGCTGCTGGCAGGCATCTGCATGGATACCAAGTTCTTCAATGTCCGCACCGGCGAGCGCACCTTTGAGGCCGCCGCCGCCCTGCGCCGGATGGGCGCGGATACCACGGAGGTCAAGCTGCTGATGCAGAATGACTTCCGGAACACCGTGGCCAAGTACCAGATCGTCAAGTCCGCCCGGCTGTACCGGGACGAGCTGGCCATCGCCGCGCTGAGCTATGAGACCAACCGCATCCTCGCCGCCCAGGCGGCGGACGATATGCTGAATATCGCGGGCATCACCGCCTCGTTCGTGCTCTTCCCGGAAAACGGGCAGACCATCATCTCCGCCCGCAGCATCGGCAAGGTGAACGTGCAGGTGATCCTGGAGGCCCTGGGCGGCGGCGGCAACGCCATGGTGGCCGGGGCACAGATGAAGGATACCGAGGTCAAGCAGGCGCTGGAGCGCCTGGTGGAAGAGATCGATAAATTCTACGAAGGATAAAAGGAGAAACAGAAGATGAAAGTGATTTTGCTTCAGGATGTGAAGGGCAAGGGCAAGAAGGGCCAGCTGCTGGAGGTTTCCGACGGCTACGCCCGCAATTTCATGCTGCCCCGAAAGATTGCCATCGAGGCGACTCCCGACGCCGTGAATACCATGAAAATGAACGACAAGGCCACCCAGGAGCGCATCGCCCGGGAGAAGGCCGAGGCCATGGAAATTTCCAAGACCCTGCGGGGCCTGACCGTGGTGGTCAAGGCCAAGGGCGGCGGAGCGGGCCGCCTGTTCGGCTCCATCACCAACCAGGAGATCGCCGACTCCCTGAAGGCCCAGAGCGGCATCGAGCTGGACAAGCGGAAGATCGTCATTTCCGATACCATCAAGACCGTGGGCACCTACACCGTCACCTGCAAGCTGGGCTACGAGATTACCGCCCCCCTCACCGTCAAGATCGAGGAAGCGTAATTAGGCTGCTCCAAAAGGCAGAGCCGACAACGTAATCCCTTGGCTCCCCGATGGGGGAGCTGGCAGCCCGAACGGGCTGACTGAGGGGGTGCCGTTGGTCGGATGGAAACAACTCAAAATCACGGGCGACACCCCTTTTGCCGCTAGCGCGGCACTTCCCCCAGAGGGGGCAGCGAGTTGGTGTTGCCTTAGGTTGATGGCATTGCCCCAAAAGGGAAGTTAAAAAGAGAAAGGGGGGAAGCCCATGGATGAGGAATTGACATCCCGCCAGGTGCCGCAGTCGCTGGAGGCGGAGCAGGCGGTGCTGGGCTCGATCCTGATCGACAGCCGCTGCATCACCGACGTGGTGGGCACGGTGAAGCCGGAGGATTTTTATTTACAGCAGAACCGGGAGATCTTTGAGACCATCTATACCATGTTCAACTTCTCCCAGACCATCGACCCGGTGACCGTGCTGGACAAAATGAAGGAGCTGGGCGTCTACCACGACAATTCCAGGGACTACATCCTCCAGCTCATGGAGATCACCCCCACCGCCGTCAACGTGGGCCGGTATGCCAGGATCGTCCAGGAAAAGGCCATGCTTCGCGGCCTGGGCCAGGCGGCCACGGACATTGCGGAGATGGTATCCGATCAGGTGGGCTCCTCCGAGGAAATTCTGGAATCCGCCGAGAAGAAGATCTACGCCCTGCGCAAGGGCGAGCGGGGCGACAGCCTGGAGCATATCGGCACCACCCTGCACAAGGTATTCGACCGGCTGGCCGAGCTGAGCCAGTCCGATTCCGCCATCCCCGGCCTTTCCACCGGCCTGCGGGACCTGGATACCAAGATCAACGGCCTGAACAAATCCGACCTGATCCTCATTGCCGCCCGCCCCGCCATGGGTAAATCCGCGTTCTCCCTGAACCTGGGCATGAGCGTGGCGCGGCAGTACGGCAAGACCGTGGCCATTTTCAACCTGGAAATGTCCAGGGAGCAGCTGGCCATGCGCCTTTTGGCCAGCCAGTCCTTTGTGGACAGCCAGAAGCTGGCCACCGGCAAGCTCTCCGAGGAGGAGTGGAGCAAGCTCTGCATGGGCTCCGCCGCCCTGAGCCAGACGGACATCCGCATCGACGACAACCCCTCCGTCACCGTGGCGGAGATCAACGCCAAATGCCGCCGTCTGGACAACCTGGGCCTGGTGATCATCGACTATCTCCAGCTGATGACCGGCTCTGGCTACAGTAAAAACAGCGAAAACCGGGTGACGGTGGTGGGCGAAATTTCCCGGGCCCTGAAGATCATGGCCAAGGAGCTGAACGTCCCTGTCATCTGCCTGAGCCAGCTGTCCCGCGCGGTGGAGAGCCGCACCGACAAGCGGCCCATCATGTCCGACCTCCGGGAATCCGGCGCCATCGAACAGGACGCGGATGTGATCATGTTCCTGTACCGGGACGAATATTACAACGCCAATACCGAGGACAAGGGGATCGCGGAGTGCATCGTGTCCAAAAACCGCCACGGCGAGACCGGCGCGGTGAAGCTCCAGTGGATGCCCCAGTTCCAGCTCTTCGCCGACCGGGAGTGGAAGCATGCTGAATAAGCTGTGCGCCGCCCTGACGGAGGACGGGCTTGTCCGGCCCGGCGACCATATCGTCTGCGCCGTCTCCGGCGGGGCGGACTCCGTGGCGCTGCTGTTCGGACTGTATCTATTAAAAGAAAAGCTGGGCGTTACCCTCTCCGCCGCCCATTTTAATCATCACCTGCGCGGCGGTGAATCGGACGGGGACGAGGATTTCGTCCGGGACTTCTGCGCGGGCTATCGGATCCCGCTGGAGGTGGGCGGCGCGCGGGTGCAGCCCGGCCCCAAGGGGCTGGAGGCAGCGGCCAGGGAAGCAAGGTATGCGTTCCTGCGCACCCTCCCCGGCAAGATCGCCACCGCCCACACCGCCGACGACAACGCCGAGACCGTGCTCATGCACCTGCTGCGGGGCACTGGCCTGAAGGGCCTGGGGGGAATCCGCCCCGTCAGCGGAAATGTGATCCGCCCCATGCTGGCCATCACCCGGCAGGAGGTGGAGGCGTTCCTGGCAGAATATAGCCTCCCCCACCGGGAGGACAGCTCCAACGCCGCCGACGCCTTCCTGCGCAATCGCATCCGGCACGGCGTTCTGCCCCTGCTGCGTCAGGAGAACCCCGGCGCGGCCCTGGCAATCTCCGCCATGGCCCGGCGGGTGCGGCAGGACGAGGCGTTCCTGCAATCCCTTTTGGAAGAGGACATGCCCCCGGTGAGCCGCCTGCGGCAGCTGCCCCCGGCGCTGCAATGCCGCTACGCCGAGCGCTTTTTGAAGCAGAACGGCATCCCGGAGCCGGAGCAGGCCCATATTACCGGCGTGCTTGCCCTGATCGCCTCCGAGAAGCCCTCCGCCCGGATGGATTTTCCCGGCGGAGCGGTGATCGCCCGGGATTACGACCGGCTTGTCCGCCTGTATGAAACCGCCGCCCCGGAGGCGGCGGAGATTCCCTGCCCCGGGGAGCGGGAGCTGCCCCAGTGGGGCATCCGCATTCGGTGCAGCCCGACGCCCAACGGCGGCGTGGGGGTGCGGACCCAGGGCAGCCTGACCGTGCGCGGCCGCCGGGAGGGGGACTCCCTGCGCCTGAGCGGCGGCACCAAGAGCCTGAAAAAGCGAATGATCGACCGCAAGATCAGCGCCGACCGCCGGGGCCGCATCCCCGTGCTGGCGGACAGCGGCGGCGTGATATGGGTGGAGGGCTTCGGCTTTCACCTGGACCGGCTCAGCGGCCCACCCACGTGCTACGTTGTTATAGAAAAAATTCGTCCAGATACAAACGTCCGGGAGGAGTAGAAAGAAAATGGAACAGGATATTCAGCAGATTCTTATCACCGAGGAACAGCTTCGCACCCGCATTGAAGAGCTGGGCCGCCAGCTGACCCAGGACTACGCCGGAAAGAATCCCGTCATCGTCGGGGTGCTCAAGGGCGTGGTGGTATTCTACGCGGACATGGTACGCCAGATCAAGACCCCCTGCCAGATGGACTTCATGTGGCTCTCCAGCTACGAGGGCACCAGCTCCACCGGCGAGATGGTGGTCAAGCGGGATGTGACCGCCGACCTGAAGGACCGGCATGTGCTGATCCTGGAGGACATCTACGACACCGGCAATTCCCTGGACTTTACCTATCGCCACCTGATGGCCAGGCAGCCCGCCTCCCTGAAGATCTGCACCCTGCTGGACAAGCCCGAGCGCCGCAGGCCCGGCATCACCCTGAAGCCCGACTACGTGGGCTTTACCGTCCCCAATGCCTTCGTGGTGGGCTACGGCCTGGACTACAACGAGCAGTACCGCAACCTGCCCTATGTGGGGATCCTGAAGGCCGACGTTTACGAAAAATAAGGAGTTATACGATTGAAAAAGCAACGCAGGAGTTTTGCGCCGTTTATCTATCTTTTGGTGCTGATGCTGGCGCTTACCTGGGCGCTGAATCAATTCAGCCAGAAAACCAACACCATTCTCTATTCCGAATTGGTAAAGCTGTTCCGCCAGGAGCAGGTCAAGGAGTTCCTGGTGGCGGGCGACACCATCACCCTGGTGCTGCGCAGCCCCTATAAGGGGAAAACCAGCATTACCTCCGGCCTGGCCGACCCGGCGGGCTTCCGCAGCGAGATGCAGAGCCTGTTTGACGAGCAGACGGCCTCCGGCGTGCTCACCGACTATGATTTTGTGGCCCAGCGGCGCTATACCCCCTATGACCTTATCATTCCGCTGCTGCTGGCCGGGGGCGTTCTGCTGCTGCTCTGGTCCTTCCTCATGGGGCGGATGAACGGCGGCGGAAATCCCATGGCCCAGTTCGGCAAGGCCCGGACGGTCCTGGGCGTGCCGGACAACAAGAAGGTCACCTTTGACGATGTGGCCGGCGCGGACGAGGAAAAGCAGGAGCTGGAGGAGGTCGTGGACTTCCTCCGGGATCCGGCGAAATACACCGCCATGGGCGCGCGCATCCCCCACGGCCTGCTGCTGGTGGGCCCCCCGGGCACCGGCAAGACCCTGCTGGCCAGAGCCACCGCCGGAGAGGCGGGGGTGCAGTTCCTGTCCATTTCCGGCTCCGACTTTGTGGAGATGTACGTGGGCGTGGGCGCCAGCCGCGTCCGGGACCTGTTTGAGCAGGCCAAGAAGCTGGCTCCCGCCATCATCTTCATCGACGAGATCGACGCCGTGGGCCGCAAGCGCGGCAGCGGCATGGGCGGCGGCCACGACGAGCGGGAGCAGACCCTGAACCAGCTGCTGGTAGAGATGGACGGCTTCGGCACCACCGAGGGCATCATCGTCCTGGCGGCCACCAACCGGCCGGACATCCTGGACCCCGCCCTGCTGCGCCCCGGCCGGTTTGACCGGCAGATCCAGGTGAACCGCCCGGATGTGAAGGGCCGGGAGGACATCCTGAAGGTCCACGCCAAGGGCAAGCGCCTGGACGAGTCCGTGAACCTGCACACCATTGCCCGCTCCACCGCCGGATTCACCGGCGCGGACCTGAGCAACCTGCTCAACGAGGCCGCCATTCTGGCTGCCCGAAACAATCGCCCCGCCTTCACCATGGAGGATGTGGACGAGGCCATGATGAAGATCCTGGCAGGCCCCGCCAAGAAGAGCCATGTGGCCTCCCGCCGGGACCTGAAGACCACCGCCATCCACGAGGCGGGCCACGCCGTGGCCATGTACCGCCTGCCCACCCACGACCCGGTGCGCCATATCTCCATTGTCCCCCGGGGCAGGAGCCTGGGCGCGACCTGGTCGCTGCCCAAGGATGATTCCTCCAACATGACCCGCAACGAGATGTACGAGCAGATCGTGGCCCTGCTGGGCGGCCGGGCGGCGGAGGACCTGTTCCTGGGCGATATCTCCGTGGGCGCCTCCAATGACATCGAGCGGGCCACCAAGCTGGCCAAGGACATGGTCGCCCGCTACGGCATGAGCGAGCGGATCGGCACCGTCAGCTATCTGGACGACGGCGAGGTGTTTATCGGCCGGGATTACCAGAGCACCAAGAGCTATTCCGAGCAGGTGGCCGGGACCATCGACCAGGAGGTCAAGGCCCTCATCGACCGGGCCTATGCCCAGTGCCTGGACATCCTGAAAAAGGACAGCGACAAGCTCCAGGCGCTGGTCGACTATCTGCTTGCCAACGAATCCATCACCGGCGAGCAGTTCGCCAACCTGATGGAGGGCAAGGCGATCGGCGAAGCCTCCCGCACCTCCCTCACCGACGGCTTCGAGGAGCCGGAAGAACCCAAGAATTAAAAAGACCCCCGGTAAATGGATGCGATCATCCATTTGCCGGGGTGAAATTTTACTCAATTTTGCGAGATGCTTTCTTGCTGCCCCCAGAGGGGAAAGTGCCGCGACAGCGGAAAAGGGGGTGTTGCCGGTATTTTTGAGTTATTACCATTCAACGAACAACACCCCCTCTGCGACTCGCTAAGAGCCGCCTGGCGGCGGTTGCTCGCTTGCATGGCGCCTGCGGGCGCACAAGTCAACCCTTACGGGCTGCCAGCTCCCCCACCGGGGAGCCAGGAATTACGGGCGGTCGTTGGTGCCGGGGGTGGCCCAGCTATCCAGGGGCGCGGCACCCTCGCCGGTGACCCTGAGCCAACCGCTGACCGACGGGTCGTAGCATTGGACGTATACCCACTCTTCCGTGCCAACGGTATCCTGACGGATCACCTGAATGGTCACTCCGGCCTCCAGGGTCGCGCCGGTGGCCGCGTTGTCCGTGGGCGCGCGCAGGAGTGTTATGCTTTCCGACGGGGCGTACAGCAGGCCGACATAGGAGACGGTCTGGGCCTCATCGCCGCCGTATTTGATCCAGCCCAGGGTGTCGCCGCACTGAATATAGGCCCACTGGCTCCCGCCCACGCTGCCCAGATTCCAGATGGAGACGGTGGTCCCGGCCTGCAGGGTGGCATGACTCTGGCTGGCCTCACTGGGGGCAACGTACACCGTGGCGTCCTGGGGCAGAACATAGTCCGGCAGGCCCTGCTCTGTCACATCGGCGGCGGGCTGGGCGTCGGACAGGAGGCCGTCACATTTCGTCCAGCCCATTCTATCACCAGCCTGGACATAGGCCCACTGCTTGCCGCCGATATTGTCAACCCGCAGCGCCGTGACGGCTGTTTCGGCATCCAGGGTGAGGATTACCCGGCTATTTTCGCTGGGGGAATTGTAAATCGCGGTTCCCGCGGGAAGGATGTACTCGGTGGATCCATCCGGGCCCTGATGGATGATCGTGTCCTGCGTGTCCGCGGGGACGGTGTCGCCGTCGTCGTCAAATTTCAGCCAGCCCAGGGTGTCGCCGTACTGGACGTAGGCCCACTGAATCTGCCCGATGTTCTCCCGGCGCTTTACCGTAACGCTGGCTGCGGCCTCCAGGGTCATCAGAACCTTGCTTGTCTCGCTGGGAGAACCGTACAGGGTGCCGCCCCGGAAGAGGGTGCACACGCCGGTGCCGGGCAGGCCGGAATTCTCTGCTTCCTCCGCCGGGGAGGCGCCGTCCTGGCCCTCATGCCGGCCGCCGAAGAACTCGTCGCCGCATTTCATCCAGCCTGTCATATCCTCGTACTGAACGTAGAGCCACAGCGTGCCGTCGATGTAGCCCCCCCGCAGCACCAGGACTTCCGTCTCGGCCTCCAGGGTCGCAATGACCGTGTCGGCTTCGCTGGGGAAATTGTAAAGTGTCGTTTCCAGGGGTGACGCATACAGGAACTCGTGCAGCACGTTAAGCCTGGCCGGGTACTGATCGAATATCGGTTCCTCCGTCTGTGCGCTTATATCCTCGGTGCCGCTGGGCGCTTCCGCCTTGGCCACCGGGTCGGTGAGCAGGCCCACGGCCAGCACGACGCACAGCACCAGGCTCACCAGGATCACCCAGAATTTGGGCTTGCGGTATTGAAGTACGCCCCGAATGCGGGCCTTGGCGCTCACTTCGCCAAAGGCCAGCGGGCAGGCGGCCACGGCGCTGCGGGGGATGCTGTAAGTCAGCAGGGCGGCGGAATAGCGCCTGCGGCCGCTGTCGTCCATGTTTCGGATCACCGATTCGTCACAGGCCTGCTCCATGTCCCGGCAGAACATGGTGTAGGCAAGCCAGCACAGGGGATTGAACCAGTACACGCTGAGCAGCAGATAGCCCAGCGGCTTCCAGATGTGATCCCCCCGCCGCAGATGGGAGCGCTCATGGGCCAGCACATCGTCGGCCAGCTTCCCGTCCATGTCCGAGGGCAGATAGATGCGGGGCTTTGCGATGCCCAGTACAAAGGGCGCGCTGATGTTGTCGCACAGGTATATATTTTTGCTCAGGCGGATGGATACCTGCACCTGCTTCAGCAGCCGGATATAGCTGACCAAAGCGTGGAGCAGCATCACACCCATTCCAACGGCCCACAGCAGGGACAGTATCGTCTGCCAGGGGAAGGCGGCGGGAGCCGCCGGAGCAGCCTGGGCCGCCGCGGTCTGCGTGAGGGCAGGGGCGGCAATCGGCGAGAGGGTGCTCACGGGGAGCACCTGGGGCGGCGCGGCAATGGCCTGGGGCACCAGGCTCACCCGGCTCTCCAGCGAGAAGGGCAGCGCCAGCCGCACCCCCACCAGCGCCCACAGCAGGCAGGAAAAACGCCGGGGCGCTTTTTTCAGCAGCGGGCGAAGGAGCAGCAGAAGCAGGGTCATCCACCCGGCGGTAAGGCTCAGCCGGGCCAGCTGATGTAACACGTTGCTCATTTGGCATTCTCCTTGTCAAATTCGTCCAGCATCCGGCGGATATCCGTCAGATCCCGCTCGGAGATTTTCTTTCCGGCCGCGAAGGCGGCGATAAAGGCGGGCAGCGACCCGTCGAAGGTCTCGTCCACAAAGCGTTGGCTCTGGCGGGCATAGAACGCCTGCCGGGTCATCAGCACGGTGACCATGCCTCCTTCGTTTTGGAACAGCCCCCGGTCGCACAGCTTTTTCAGCACGGTGTAGGTGGTGGATTTCTTCCATTCCAGACGCGTCCCGCACAGCTTCACCAGCGTCCCGGAGCTGAGCGGGGCATTTTCCCAAATAATATCGGCAAAATTCGCCTCAACGGCTCCCAATCTGAGATCATCCAAGCACATTTCCTCCTGTTCTTTGTTAGTCTATTACTAATCGACCAGCATAGATAGTCTATCATGAATAGACCACATTGTCAAGAGCCATTCCAACAGATTTACAAAAAAACTCCCCTCTTAAGGCAATGTCGTCAATTCAAGCCCGCACAGCCTCGCTGCCCCCTTTGGGGGAAGTGCCGCAATAGCGGCAAAGGGGGTGCCGTTGGTAGCTTTGAGCTCTTACCATTCAACCAACGACACCCCCTCAGTCAGCCCTTACGGGCTGCCAGCTCCCCCATCGGGGAGCCAAGGATGCTTGAGACAGCCTTTAAAAGGGGAGGAAAGGGATCACACCGCGTACAGCAGCACGGCAAAGAATTGGAGGACGCTGCCCAGGACCACGAAGATGTGGAAGACGGAGTGCATCCAGCGTTTTTTGGAGCCGATGCCGTAGAGCACCGCGCCGATGGTGTAGGCGATGCCGCCCCACAGCAGGAACAGGAATCCGGGGCGGGTGAGCACCTGGTAGGTCTGGCGGGCGAAGGGGATGATGGCCCAGCCCAGACCGATGTAGCAGACCATGGAGATCACCCGGTATTTGCGCAGGTCGATGGCCGTCAGCACCGTGGCGATGGCGGCCATGGTCCATTCAAAGGCGAACAGGCCCCAGCCCAGGCGCGGATAGGCCGGGCGCAGGGCGGACAGGGCCATCACCGTATAGGTGCCCGCGATCAGAAAATAGATGGTGCAGTGGTCCACCACCTGCATCACCTTTTTGCCCATGCCGGGCTTCAGCCCGTGGTAGACGCTGGACACGGTGTACAGGGCGATCATGCTGGCTCCGTAGACGGCGGAGGACACGATGCCGTAGGCATTGTGGTTCCGGGCCGCGAACACCACGCACAGCACCAGCGCCACAATGGCGAACCCACCGCCAACAATGTGGGTGACGGTATTCATCAGCTCTTCGCCGTGGGTATAGTCCGGCAACACCCGGTCGCACAGCCGGGTCCTTTGCACGCTTGTCATAAGTATTCCTCCTTGCCGGGGGGCTTCGACCTGCGCCGGGCCCTCGCGTGTTCTGCCATCATTATACCCCCGCCGGGGCAAAAAGCACCCTACCGCGCCCCCAAACGGCTCTCCCGGCGGCGGTGAGCCACTCTCCCGGGAGTAGAATTCATAGAGATGGTCATTATGAACAAAATGCGCCTCGGTTTTTTGGAACTGACACAGCGAAAACGACAAATAATGTTCATGCTTTTCCCTGCCGCTTGTGCTATAATATAAAAACGGAGGGCTGGGGCAAGCCAGCAGCCGAGAAGGAGAACCGTATGAATAATGTGTTGTTTTTTTTACTGCCGAAGGCCATGTGCGCTTTTTTGTATGACGACTATACCGTTCGCCAGGCACTGGAAAAAATGGAGGCCGCGGGCTTTCAGGCCCTGCCCATCCTGAACCGCCGGGGCGAATACCGGGGCACTCTGACCGAGGGGGACCTGCTCTGGGCAATGAAGAATGTATGCTACATGGATATGCGCCAGGCCGAGGCGCACCGCATCATGGAGATCTACCGCCGCAAGGACAATGTGCCCGTCCGGGTCACCACCTCCATGCACGAGCTGATCGACCGGGCCTCCACCCAGAATTTTGTCCCCGTGGTGGATGACAAGGAGGCCTTTATCGGCATCATCAAGCGCTCCTCCATCGTCCAGTACTGCAAGCAGACCCTGTTCCCGGAGGACTGATTTACTTAAGGCAACAGGCGCGCAATTGTGTCTGCGAGCCGCCGCCGTCTTTTTGCCCCACTTCTTCAGTTCGAAAAACGAGAAATATTGCGCAGCCGTTGCCAGCGTAAGCTGGCTTACGGATGCGGCATACCCCTTGCGGGTACATACAGTATTCCTTCGTTTTCCAAACTTTGAATTGAGCCAAAAATCCAGGCTGGGGCTTCTTGCCAAATTGTGCGGTGTTGCCTTAAAAGCACCCCGACAGGGAGTGCCGCGGGTTTTGCGGCTCCGTCTGTCGGGGTGCTTGCTATGTTTTTGATCAGGCCTTTTTCCGGGGTCTTCTCTTTTCCAGGGTGTCGGCCATCTGCTTCAGATGCTCCCGCAGGGGCGTCTCCGAATCGAAGGGGCGGAAGAAATGGTATTTTGCCTTGGCCTTGTCCTGGGCCTGACGGATCTGGAGCTTGACGGCCTCGTAGCGCACCACCACGTCGTTCTCGTCGGCAAAGGCCTTCAGCTTGGTGACCAGCTGGGCGGAGTGGGCAAAATCGATGAGGAAAACGCCGAAGAACATGCCGATGAAGAAGCTGAAGGCCAGATTCCGGCTCAGCCAGTCTAACGCGCCCAGAATGCGCGGATGGATCAGGAAATAGTACAGCGCGCCGCCCACGGCCCAGAACAGGGAGAACAGCGGGCAGATGATGCCCTGGATATTGCCCCACTGGTCCCGGTAGTCCCACAGCCGCACCTTGGCGATCTTCAGGCAGCACAGACCGGCGACGTATTCAATGGCGGTCATGGCCACCGCCATCAGGGCAAACATGACAAACTTGTTCATCCAGGGGAGCAGCCCCTCCAGGCTGGCCAGCAGATACAGGGCGCACAGCCCGTTGCCGTAAATGGGCAGGTACGGCCCGGTGCAGAAGCCGGGGTTGATCCAGCGGCGCTCCGGGTTGGAGCTGGAAATAAACCGGCGGTAAAAAAGCTCCAGCACCCACCCAAAGGTAGAGCCGATGAAGAAGAGAAAAGCCAATGTCAAAAACAGATTCATAGCGCTGCCTCCATATTGTCTTTTTGTTGCCCGAATTTTATTTCTCAGCGGAGGAACCCGCCGGTGAGCCAGAAGAAGAGCAGGGTAAAGGGAAGCACAAAGATCAGGCTGTCAAACCGATCCAGCAGTCCCCCGTGGCCGGGGATCAGGCTGCCGTAGTCCTTGATGCCGGTGATGCGCTTGACCACCGACATGCTCAGGTCGCCGAACTGGGCCAGCACATTGGCCAGTACGGCGTAGAGGACCAGCAGCGGGTAATTGACCCGTGCGTGGAGCCAGACTTGCAGCCCCAGGCCATAGAGCAGGCAGAAGATCACCGCCGCCGCCATCCCGGCCACAGAGCCGAGGACGGTTTTATGGGGGCTGACCGCGGGCAGCAGCTTCCGCTTGCCGTACTTGCTGCCCACCAGATAGGCGGCCACGTCGGTGGCGAAGCACTCGGTGACGGAGATCACCGTCAGGTGCACCCCGAAGGGCAGCGCCCGCAGGGCGACGATGGAGCGCAGCTGGGTGCAAACCAGAATGGAGAGCACAATAAAGCTCCAGCCGTTTTTCAGCTGCATTTTGGGCTGATAGACCATCAGCAGGGCAAAGAAGGGCAGGGAGATGGCCAGGCAGATCCCCGCCAGCCGCGCTTCCTCCGCCGCGTCCCAGAAGCTCAGCAGAAAGGCGCCGAGAATGGTCAGGGTGAACAGCGCCTCGTTGCGGATCGCCTCCGTGGCGCAGGCCAGCTCATACACGCAGAAGCAGCACAGGGCCGCCGCCGCCCCCTGGATCACAACCGGCGTGCCGGAATAGTACAGGATCGAGTAGCAGATCAGGGCGATAAACCCGGCGCTGATGGTTCGTTTTTCCATAAAAAAGTCTCTCTTTCTGGGGAGGATCCCTGGAATCAGGCCTTGTGCGCCAGGAGCCGCTTGGCATTGGCGGCGATGGTCTCCAGGCAGTGGTAGTGCACCCGCAGCTCCTGGGCGCTCAGCCCCTGCTGCATCTCCCGCAGAAAATCCTCCTGCAATTGCCGGCCCCGCTGTATGATGGCGTCGGCCTTCCCGGTGCATTTCAGGTGGACCTTTCGCCGGTCGTTGGCGTCGCCCTCCCGCTCCAGGTAGCCCTCTGCCACCAGCTTGTTCACGTTGACGGAGATGATGTTCTCCTTCAGCCCCCGCAGACGGCTGATCTCCTTGGCGGTGCAGTGCTCCGGGTTGTTGGAGAGGAACATCAGAATGTCGAAGGCCGTCCGGGGCAGACCGATCTCCCGGCAGATGGGCTTACAGTAGTCGCCGTAGGCCTCCATAAAGGCGCTCAGCGCGCCCAGGGTAAGCTTGGAATCCATGAAAATCATCTCGATTCAGCCGTCGTTTTTGAACATTTCAAAAATGAACTATTCAAAAATTATACCCTGTATCCGCCCAAAAGGATGAACAAAGTGTGTCGAAAATGTAAAGGATGTATGTCTATCCGGCAGCCCACAGATACTGCTCCCAGACAAGGGTTTGGCCGGCGCTGAGGCCGAAGGTCTGCCGCAGCCCGGCGCAGAGCGTGCGCAGCCTGTTTTGCAGCACCGCGTCCAGAAACAGCTCCCGGTTCCCCGGCTGCATGGCCTGGTACAGCAGGCTGCACCGCTCGTCCTCCGCCGCCTGGGGGGTGTCGGCGGTCCAGGCGTCGTAGGCGTCGCATTTCATCAGCACCTGCCGGTCCACCAGGGGCAGAAAGGCCTCCAGCGCTGCCTTTTCCCCGTGGGCGGAGGCGGTGACGGCGATGTAGCAGTCCCGGCCGCTCCAGAATTGCAGGGATTCCCGCGCCTCCCCGCCCACCAGAATGCTGCGCACGGGGCACAGATAGGTGCGGCCCGTGCCGGAAAAGGCGGATGTGACCAGGGCGGAGGGGAACCGGCCCAGGGCGGTCTCGACCCCGGCCAGGGCCTGCGCAATGGCGGGGCGCAGATGCTCCGGCTCCAGGATGCAGCCCTTGGGGGCGACCTGTACGGCCTCGGCGTTCAGCAGCACCCGGACGCCATACTGGTTTTCCAGATAGGCTCCCCGCTGGCGGCATTGGGCCAGGCCCTTTTCGTCCGGCTGCCGGGGCGTATACAGGGGCGTGATGCTGATGCGGCTGTCCCGCCGGGAGCGTATCCGCGGCTCCCACTGAAAGAGCCTGCTGCCGCATTGGAAGAATACCCGGCCGTCCGTGGTGACAGCCACGGCCTCCGGCCGTTCCGCCAGGGGCAGGGAGGCCATGCAGTTGCCGGTGCTCAGGTCGTAGATACCCAGCTCCTTTTCCGGGCTGCACAGCAGGGCGGCGTTCATGGTGGGGAGGAATTCCAGAAATTCCCACCCGGCGGGCAGCACCAGCTCCGTCTGCCCCAGGTAGAGGCAGTGCAGAAAGCCCAGCTTCAGTGCCGCATGCTCCCCGTTTCCAAATTCCGCCGCCGCCAGGATGGGGGGCGCTTCGGCCGCCAGGCTCCCGTCCGCAGTGCGGATGCACAGCTGCTTCACCGCACCGTCCAGGGCGCACACGGCCATATCCTCTTCCGGCAGCAGGGCGCACAGGCGCAGCCCCTCCTGCTGCCGCAGGGTGCGGCGCAGGCCGGTTTCGGTGTCCAGCTCCATCAGCGCCTCCGGGGTGCAGTAGTATGCCTTTGTCCCCAGAAGCCGGGGCGTGTCCGCGCAGCCGGGCAGGGAAAAGCTGTCCCCCGGCGTCAGGTCGGGATCAAAAAGAAGCAGGGTCTGCCCCTCCGGGTCATAGCAGCCGATGCTTTCGCCGCCGCGGCACGGTACGCCATTCCGGGGCACGTCCGCCCAGGCGCTCAGGGTCAGCCCCCGGCCCGCGTAGCGGCTGAGAGCGGCATTTTCTCCCGGGCGCAGCAGCAGAAGATCCGTTCCGAAAGCAAGAAAACGACAATTTGCGGTATCCAACGGATAGCATCGCAGATCGTCGTTTTCTGTCTGTTTTGTGGGGGACAGCCGGGGCGGCGGGATGTCCGGGCTGCTCTGGGCCGCGCCGCAGCCCAGCAGCAGAACGCCCAGCAGCATTGCCGCTGCCATGATGCCGAATCGGGGAATGCCGCCCTTGATGTTCATTCATTGCCTCCTGGCTAGGGTGTAGTCGTCACCCTGACGGTAGTAGGGGCAGTGCCGGCTTTGAGAGGTGGAAATGCGGTAGACCTCGTCCTCGTCCAGATCCATCATGCAGAACCAGCAGTCGTACTCCTCATCATAATCATAATACCAGCAGGTGTCGCATTCTGTTGAATCCACGGTCAATCCTCCAAAATTTTGAAAGAAAAATCCCCATTTTCGTAGATCAGGAAGCTATGGCTCCCATCCTTGGGAATGGAGACGCTTCCCGGGTTCAGGCAGCGGATGCCGTCCACCACCTGATCCAGCTTCATGTGGGTGTGGCCGAAGAGAAACACGCTCCCCTGGGGCAGCGGGGGCAGGGCCTGGGGGTTCTGGTGGTGGCCGTGGGACAGGTGGAAGAGCGTCCCGTCCACCAGCAGCTGGGCGTAATCCGCCAGGCAGGGGAAGGGCAGCACCATCTGGTCCACCTCCGCCTCGCAGTTGCCCCGCACGGCGACGATCTTATCCTTGATGCTGCTGAGCAGGGGGATCACCTGCTTGGGCGCATAGTCCCTGGGCAGGTCGTTGCGGGGCCCGTGATACAGCAGGTCCCCCAGCAGGATCACCCGGTCCGGGGCCTCCTTCCTGATCTCCTTCATCATCCTGCCGCACCAATAGGCGCTGCCGTGAATATCCGACGCAATAAAAAGCTTCATATTTTTTCTCCTGTTTGTAGACTGTCAGAAAGTATCCAGATACCGCGCCACGTCGAAGTCGCGCAGGGGCTCGTCCCTGCGCAGGTACAGGGGGTGGTGGGGGTGGCCCTTTTTGCTGACGGAACCGGCGCAGAGCCAGCGGGCGCCGTATTCATTGCCAATCTTCAGCATGTCCCGCAGGCATTCGGGCAGATATTTCCGCTTTTCGATGATGCTCCCCCAGGCGGCCCACACGGCGGGAGCGGGGGAGATGGACAGCACATAGCGGAAGGCATCCATGTTCTCCCGATGCAGCCGGGGGTTCACGGTTTTTTCCATGGAATTGGGGTCGGTGGCCCGCTGGGCGTAGACGTTGAACATGATGAAGCTGTCGTACCCATTGCCCAGGGCGATCCGTTCCACGGATTTCAGGGTGTTGTCCAGCGCGCCGGGCCGGGCGGTGGAGGGATTGATGCCGATGCAGATCAGCGGGTTTTTCCCCCGGGTGCCCAGGATGTAACGGTAGTCGCAGTAAAAATTGGGGGCGTACAGCCACTTGCGGACGTCGTATTCTTCATTCGGCGTGTCGGCCGCTTCCAGCGCCTGCCGGAAGGTGACCAGCTCCAGCTGGGCGGTGTCGCCGGAGGGGATGTGCATGCTTACTCCTCCTTTTCGCCGTCCGCTTCCCCGTGGGGGAACCACCAGCTCTTCGCAGGGTCGTAGAAGCCGCATTCGTCCATCTTGCGCCCCGTCTGCATGCACCAGCCGGCGAAGGCGGTGTCCATGAAGGGATACACCCCGTCCATGGTGGATTGCAGCGTGAGGGTGGAGCCGTCCTTCAGCGCCAGCTCGATGACGGTGCTGCCGCCGGTGACGGCATAGAGCCGCTGGCTGACGATCTCACTGAAGCGGTGCTCCTGACTTTTGCGGCCGAAGCGGCACAGCAGGTAGCTCTCGCCGTCGTAGAAGATGCCGAAGCTGAGATAGTGGGCGGCCAGCGCCGCGCCCATGAGCAGCACGATGATGCCGCACCAAAGCAGCAGCCGCTCTCCCCGGATCCCGGCGACGATGCCAAGAATGCCCAGCACGGACAGGATCACCCCGAACACGCCGTAGCGCTTGTTGGCCCGCACGGCCATGCCGGAGCGCTGCTGCGCCTTGCTGCGGAAGAGCCTGCTGAACAGCTTGTCCACCACCCAGCACAGGAAGAACACCACGGCGGCGACGATCAGAATTCCCAAAGCCTGCATATCTTTCTCCTTTGCTCACGCCCAAATGACCAGATCCACGGGGATATCGAATTCCTCCGTCTCCAGCCGGTCCATCACCTGGAAGTCGTAGCACAGCGCCACCGTGGGGTGGTGCGGCTCCCTTGCCAGGAATTTGTCGTAAAATCCGCCGCCGTAGCCGATGCGGTGCCCTGCCCGGTCGAAGGCCAGCCCCGGCATCAGCACCAGGGCAGTCTCATCCTGGGCCACCGGCCCGTCGGCCACCGGCTCCGGGATCCCGGCGTAGCCCTTGGCGACCTGGGACAGATCGTCCAGGTAGATGAACTTCATGTCGTCGCCGTATACCTTGGGCACGGCCACCCGCTTGCCCTCCTCCAGCGCCCGCCGGAGCATGGGCACGGTGCGCACCTCCTGGTTGTAGGGGAGGTAGCCGTAGATGGTTTTCGCGGCCCGGTAGGCGTTGCTCCGGGCAAATTTCTCCGCCAGAATTTCGCTGCGGCGGAGGATGTCCTCCTCCGTCATGGCCCGCTTTCGCGCCCGGATGGCCTGGCGCAGCTCCTGCTTATTCATGATCTTCCTCCTTGGGGTGCTGAAACATGCGGAACCACAGGAAAATGGCGATCTGCCCCGGGATGCCCAGCAGCAGAATTTTCCAGGCATTGAAGCTGACGAAGGTGCAGATGGAGGCATGGATGCTGGCCAGGCTCCCCCACATGATGGCGGAGATCAGCGCCTTGTTCCAGCGGAAGTCGTGCCAGGCCGAGCGCAGGCTCAGCAGTACGATGGCGTTGGCGGGCACGGCGTACAGGAAGGCCAGAGCGCTGTGGGCGATATCCAGGGTGGACAGGATCACAAATACCAGCAGCGCCACGAACCACACCAGGGTGGTGGACAGGGCCAGGATGATGTTTTTGTTGGCCTTGCGCTTCAGCGCCTTCTCGGATACCTGGTTCATGGCCCGCTCCAGGGTGCCCAGCTTTTCCGGCAGGGCGTTCACGTCCCCCAGCAGCGCGTCCACGGTGACGCCGAACTGGGCGGCGATCTGGATCAGCGTCAGCACGTCGGGGATGGAATCGCCCCGCTCCCATTTGGAGACGGCCTTGTCCGAGTAATTCAGTTTTTCTGCCAGCCCCGCCTGGGTCAGCCCGGCGCGCCTGCGGTAATAGGCGATATTTGCCCCAATGCGTTTTTTAACCTTCTCGTCGTCCATGGCGATCCTCCAAATTATAATCCCTTTTAGTCTATCACACCATTTTGAAAAATGCAAGCGACCCGCCCCGGCAAAAAAGGGAGCCGCCCCGGGTGGGGCGGCTCTGGGGAAGCTGTTTTGTCAGTCCTCGCTGATGGCGCAGGCCATGGACTCCACGGACGCGATGGTCACGCCGTTTTCCGCATAGTAGCGGCACAGGTCGCTGTCGATGCTCAGCTGCACCGTTACCGTGCTGCCGGGGTGAACGGCGACGTTGTACAGGGAGTCGTTGCTTACGTAGATCAGCGCGCCGTCGGCGTCGCGCAGGGCGGCGACCACATAGAAGTTGGACACCGGCGTGTCGGTGGTGTTGGTGAGGGTGACGTAGACATAATTGTCATAGGGATCCTCCTCGCTGTACTCAAAGGTGGCCTCGGAGGGGACCTGGATGATGGTGTCCGCGCTGTAATTCGACGGGGAGATGGAGAACTTGTAGTCCGTCACGGGGTTGGTCTCCAGGGCGTCCTCCCACTCGGAGTCCCGCACGAACAGAGATTCGCCCGGCTCCAGAACGACGTCGGAAGGCAGGGTGCTGACGTAGTTGGTGGAGAAGAGGATCTCGTCGTCCTCGGTGAAGACCACCAGGTCGCCGTTGCCGGTGGCGATGGGCGCGTCGCCCACGTTTTCGACCTTGGCGAAGAAGTAGCTCTCGGTTCCGTAGACAATGAGGTTCTTTTCCGTCGCCTTCAGCTTGCCTTCGGCAAAGGCCGTGGTGGTGAAGCAGCAAGCCACGATCAGAAACAGGGAGATCACTTTTTTCAGCATGATAAATATTCCTTTCTGTGCAGCCATAAAAATTGCGGAGGAAGCAAACCCGTTTTTTTGTCCCCCGCCCGCTGGCAGCTTATCTTCCATCCATTATAGCGGAAAGCCTCCCATTGTCAAGGGCAGCGCCGAAGAAACCGGCGCTGCCCAAGGCATTGTGGAGAATGACGCACCCGCGGACGCCGGGATGTTAAACGGTGTGCCCCTTGCGGCGGATGACCTCCACCACCTGATCGACGTATTTTTCGCAGGTGTCGTGGTCCTCGGCCTCCACCATGACCCGGATCACCGGCTCGGTGCCGGATTCGCGCACCAGGATGCGTCCGCTGCCGCCCAGCTGGGCGGTCACGGCGGCCACGGCGGCCTGCACGTCCTCGTCCGCCTGGGCGTTGGCCTTGTTGGCCACCCGGACGTTCTTCAGCACCTGGGGATAGAAGGTGAAGCCCCGGCAAAGCTCGCTCAGGGTCTGCTTTTTATCCATCATGACCTCCATCACCATCAGACTGGTCAGAATGCCGTCGCCGGTGGAGGCGTGCTTGGAGAAGATGATGTGGCCGCTCTGCTCGCCGCCCAGGCGGTTGTTGTTGAGCATCATGTGCTCATACACATACTTGTCGCCCACCTTGGTCTTGGCATAGTCGATGCCCAGCTCGTCGAAGGCCTTGTAGAGGCCGAAATTGCTCATAATGGTGGTGACCACGGTGTTGCCCAGCAGCAGACCCTTTTCCTTCATATACTTGCCGCAGATGTACAGGATGTGGTCGCCGGTGATCACGCTGCCCTTTTCGTCCACGCACAGGCAACGGTCGGCGTCACCGTCGAAGGCGAAGCCCACGTCCAGGCCCTTGTCCAGCACCAGCTTCTGCAGCCCCTCGATGTGGGTGGAGCCGGCGTTCTTGTTGATGTTGTAGCCGTCCGGCTCTGCGTTGATGACGTAGGTCTTGGCCCCCAGAGCGTCAAAAACGGATTTGGCAATGTTCCAGGAGCTGCCGTTGGCGCAGTCCAGACCGATCTTCTTGCCCTTGAAGGAGTACATCCCCAGGCTGATGAGGTAGCCCACATAGCGGTTGCGTCCGGCCACATAGTCCACGGTGCGGCCGATCCGCTCCCGCTTAGCCAGGGGCAGCTCATCCCAGTGGCGGTCGAAGGCGAACAGGTCGCCGTCCAGATACGCCTCCACCAGGCGGATGACGGATTCATCCATCTTTTCGCCGGAGCCGTTGATGAGCTTGATGCCGTTGTCATAGTAGGGATTGTGGCTGGCGGAGATCATAATGCCGCAGTCGAAGCTGTCGGTGCGGGCCACATAGGCGACGGAGGGGGTGGTGGTGACGTGGAGCAGATAGGCGTCCGCGCCGGAGGCCACCAGGCCGCCCACCAGGCTGTATTCCAGCATGTAGCTGGAGCGGCGGGTGTCCTTGCCGATGATGATCCGGGCCGGCTCGTCAAGCCCGGCGCGCAGCTTCAGCTGGCTGTAATACCAGCCCAGAAAGCGGCCGACTTTAAAAGCGTGGTCGGCGGTAAGGGTGCAGTTGGCTTCCCCCCGGAAGCCGTCGGTTCCGAAATATTTTCCCATGATCGAAGCTCCTTTACTCGTGCTTGGCGACGACCACGCCGCCGGTTTTCCAGATGCTGTTCGCGGGGACCACGCCCCGGACACAGGAGGTGGGATAGATATTGGTGTGGCGGCCGATGACGGTGCCGGGGTTGAGCACGCTGTTGCAGCCCACCTCTACGAAGTCGCCCAGCATGGCCCCAAACTTTTTAAGCCCTGTGGGCACCTGCTCGGTTTGGGACTTGACCACCACCAGCGTCTTGTCGGACTTGACGTTGGAGGTCAGGCTGCCCGCGCCCATGTGGGACTTGTAGCCCAGGATGCTGTCACCCACGTAGTTATAGTGGGGCACCTGCACATTGTCGAAGAGGATCACGTTTTTCAGCTCCACGGAATTGCCCACCACGCAGTTTTCGCCCACCAGAGCGCTGCCGCGGACAAAGGCGCAGTGTCGCACCTCGGTGCCCGCGCCGATGATGCAGGGGCTGCCCAGGAACGCCGTGGGGGCCACGGTGGCGGTGCGGTGCACCCAGACCTGAGGGCTGACCTGGACATAATCCTCGCCCAGCCCGCTTCCCAGCCGCAAAATAAAATCTTTGATCCCTTTCAAAGCCTCCCAGGGGTAGGTGAACCCTGCCAGATAGGACTTTGCCAGCGTATGCTCAAGATCGTAAAGCTCTTGGATCGTAACCATGAATGGAACTCCTTTCCCATATGTCCATAACATTCCGGGGGTAACTATACACCACATGGGAATCCTTGTCAATAAAATTTATGAAATTCATTAATATTTGTGCATATTTCGACACAACCAAAAAGCTCCAATCAATACAGGCGGTGCCCTTTACCGTTCTATTGGACGCCGGGCGGGCATATGCTGAATCAAACCATGGCAGGAGCCGTCTCCTGCCGGATGAGGAGGCTGGCTATGGAAGAAATCTATTCGGAAATTGCCGAACGCACCGGCGGCAATATCTATATCGGTGTGGTGGGGCCGGTGCGCACCGGCAAGTCCACTCTGGTCAAGCGGATCATGGAGGAGCTGGTGATCCCGGCCATTGACGATCCCTACCGCCGGGAGCGGGCCAGGGATGAGCTGCCCCAGAGCGGCTCCGGCAGGACCATCATGACCTCGGAGCCCAAGTTCGTGCCGGAGGAGGCGGTGGAGATCTCCCCCGACGGCACCTCCCGTCTGCGGGTGCGGATGATCGACAGCGTGGGCTACATGGTGGAGGGCGCTGTGGGAGCGGAGGAGGACGGCAATCCCCGGATGGTCACCACCCCCTGGTTCGACCGGGAGATTCCCATGACCCAGGCGGCGGAGCTGGGCACCAAAAAGGTAATGGAGGAGCACTGCTCCATCGGCCTGGTGATCACCACCGACGGGAGCATCGCGGATATCCCCCGGGCGGATTATGTCGGTGCCGAGCGCCGGGCCATCCAGGATATGAAGGCCACGGGCAAGCCCTTCCTGGTGGTGGTGAACACCCGGGAGCCGGGCAGCGAGACGGCTGCGGCGGTGGCGGCCTACATTGCCAAGGAGTTCGGCGTCCGGCCCTACGTGGCGGACTGCCAGAGCCTGGACCAGGCGGGGATCGCACGGCTTTTGCAGGCGGTGCTGGCCGCCTTCCCCATGACGGAGCTGCGGGTGCATCTGCCCCGGTGGCTGGACGCCCTGGAGCCGGAGCACCCGGTCAAGGCGGCGCTGTATCAGGGCCTGCTCCAGCGGGCGGCGGAGATCGCCGACCTGGGCCAGGCGGAGAGCGTCCTTTCCACCCTGGCGGAACTGGAGCAGGTGCAGGGCTATACCCTGCGCAGCGTGGACCTGGGCAGCGGCGTGGTCAGCTGCGCCCTGGTGCTGCCGGACGCCCTGTTCTATGAGATCCTCAGCGCCAAGGCGGGCATCCAGGTGAAGACAGACGCGGAGCTTTTAAAGCTGCTGTCCGAGCTGTCGGATATCCGGCGGGAGTACGATAAAATTTCCGCTGCCCTGGCCTCCGTCAAGGCTACGGGCTACGGCGTGGTGATGCCCACGGCGGAGGAGATGAAGCTGGAAAAGCCGGAGATCCTGAAGCGGGGCGGCTCCTACGGCGTGCGGCTCAAGGCGGGCGCGCCCTCCATCCACATGATGCGGGTGGACATTGACACGGAGATCAGTCCCATGGTGGGCGACGAAAAGCAGAGCCAGCAGCTCATCGACTATCTGAAGGACGAGAACCCGGATAACCTGTGGCAGAGCAACATCTTCGGCAAGTCGGTATACGACCTGATCCAGGAGGGTCTGAACGCCAAGCTCACCCGCATGCCCGACGATGTCCGCGGCAAATTCCGCGGTACCCTCACAAGGATCGTCAACGAGGGCGCCTCCGGCCTGATCTGCCTGATCCTGTAATACACCAAAAGGGCTGCCCCGCAAACGAGGCAGCCCTTTTGTGAGCTTTATCTCCCCTGAAAGGTTTAGCAGGTGTAGCCGTCCTCGACGGCGTACAGCTGCTTAATGCAAAGCTGAGGCGGCGCGCATCGCGCACCGGAGGGGTCAGGCGCGGTACGCAGAATACCATTTGAAATGCACCAAGGCGAATCCGTACAACCTAAAACGAACATACTACGTATTCGCCCGGGATTTTACAAATGAAGTGAGTGCCTACTGCAACCCCTCAGGCAGCCCTTGCGGGCTGCCAGCTCCCCTTTCAGGGGAGCGAAGCGGGGGAGGCAAGAACACTAATCTGTGTTGACGTTCTTCACGATGATATCCACAGGATAGTTCTGGACAGGGAGCTTGGCGCAGCGGACGGTATCCCCTTCCACCACGTACACGATCCGCTGTGCGCGGTAGTTCAGGGTCACAGTGATCTCCGGCAGGTCCCGGCAGGTTTCCGGCAGCTCCACTTCGCCGATGCCCATCACCATGGGGTCGACGGTGAAGTAGCCCTCCGGGTCAACGTCGCCGTGGCAGCAGCCCAGATCCTCGCCGTTGGCGTACACATGGTCGCCGAGCCAGGAATCCCAGGTCACGAAGGTGACCTTCCCGTCCCGCTCCAGCCGCGCCGCGATTTCCGCCCGGTCTTCCTCGGTGGTCTGATAGCAGTCGCCATATTTCAGGAATGCAGCGCCGTCCACCCGGACTTCCAGCGCCCCCATTTCCGCATAGGCCGGGTCGTTCAGGTCGACGTCATATTGGATAGGCTCCTGTAAATTGAACTGCCGGAACTGGCAGCCCAGGGCGATCTTTTCCCCGTCATAGTAGCTTTCGAGCAGGGTGATGCCCGCCTTGCTGCCCGGCTCAATGGGCACGAAGGTGTCCTGGGGGACAGCCTTGTTGGCAATGTCCAGCATGTCGTCCGCCATCTTGTGCTCGCCCTCCAGCCAGTCGGCGTAGTCGTCCCGTCCCAGGGCGCGCTGCTCCTGCGGGTCTTGCAGCACATCCCCATAGGAGCCCCAGAAGCTGCCCAGAATGGAGCGCAGGGCTCCCGTGGCGTAGGCGGTAATGGCTAAGGCAAAAAGCAGACAGGCGGCGGCGACGATCACCGCGATGCGTCGTGTAGAATGGTTCATATTGTTCCTTTCCGAAGGCTGCTTGGCGCATTCTTCCACGAAGGAGGGGTCAATTCCGCTGAGAATTTTCGAAATGTTTTCCCGGCTCATAAAAGCAGACCTTCTTTCCTCAAATATTTTTGGAGTCTTTCACGGATGCGGAACAATCGCACGGAAACGCTGTGGGGCGTCCGCCCGGCCTGGGCGGCCAGATCACGCAGGCTGTCGCCAAAGTAGTACCGGCGGACGAAGAGGTAGCGGTCCGTTTTCGGCAGCTGCCCCAGGAATCGGTTGATGGCCTGGGAAAGCTCCTTGGCTTCATATTCCGATTCTGTGGTGCCCAGGGCCGGGATGGTATCCGCCAGCTCGTCCAGGGCGGCGTCATAGTGGCTGTTGCGCTTTTGGGCGGTATCCCGCTGATAGCGGGTCAGCGCGTTGTTCCGGGCGATGGCGCAGCAGAAGGCGGCCAGGGACCGGGGCTGCTCCGGCGGAATGGCGTTCCATACATCCAGGTATGTATCGCTGGCGCATTCCTCCGCGTCCTGGGCATTGCCCAGGATATTCCCGGCAATGCGATAAAGCAGCTTTCCGTATTTCCCGATCAGCTCCGTCATTCCCTGCTCCGAGCGCTCAAAGAGCAGAGCGACGATCTTCTGGTCCTCCATGATTGCCATCTCCTTTCCGTTTCACCTATTCAGTCAGGATCTGAAGGCGGATATCTCATACAAAAACATTAATTTTTTATTACGGTCCGCAAAAACAGAAAAATCTGTGCTATAATGACACCCACAGTATATCACGGAAAGGAATTTACGGCTATGAAGAAAACCGTTTTGCTGCTCCTGTGCGTGCTCCTGCTGACCGGCAGCGCCGCCGCGGAGGGCTATAACATCACCTGGGAGGGGCAGGGCGCGACCTGCGGCGACAATCTGGGCTGGTCGCTGGACGGCTCCACCCTGTACATCACCGGCAGCGGGGATATGTACGATTTCCCCAGCGGCGCGCCCTGGATGAGCTGCCAGAACAGCATCACCCAGGTGATCCTCTCCGACAATGTGACCAGCGTGGGGGCCTATGCCTTCCAGAATTACAGCGCGCTGGTCAGCGTCTCCTTCGGCAATAGCCTGGTGAGCATCGGTAAGGACGCTTTTTCCGGCTGCAATGGGCTGACCTCCGTCACTCTGCCCGCCACCTTCAAGAAATTCGGCGAGAACTGCTTCCGCTCCTGCAAGAATCTGACCCAGATCAATTGCAGCGGTGGCTTCCCCCGGTTTGACGAGAACTGCCTGTGGGATACGGGCTGCACCATCGTCTATTCCGCCGCCAATCCCTGGCCGGTGTCCCTGATCGAGCAGCTGGAGACCGCTTTCCACAACCGCATCGAGTTCCGCAGCTCCGACGGCACCGACCCCTATACCCCCACCCAGGCCACGGAAGCGCCCACCCAGGAGACCTTCTGGGTCACCGAGCCGCCCACGGTCCCCCCGGTCACTGAGCCGCCGGTCACCGTGCCCGTCTACACCGAGCCTGCCACGCTGCCCACGGCGGCGCCCACCGTCCCGGCGCAGACCGCGCCCCCGGCCACCCAGCCCACCATCGTGCTGGCCACCGAGGTGGCCAATCCCCAGCCCTATCAGGGCGGCGGCTCCACCGGCAGCGGCATCTTCGGCCTGCTGATCGTGGTGATCGTCCTGGCCATCCTGGCCACCGGCGCCCTCCTGGTCCACACCGCCAGCCGCGGCAAGCGCAGAAGAAGACGCAGATGATTTCTTGGCTCCCCGATGGGGGAGCTGGCAGCCCGCAAGGGCTGACTGAGGGGGTGCCGTTTGTTGAATGGTAACAGCTCAAAAATACCAACGACACCCCCTTTGCCGCTTTGCGGCACTTCCCCCAGAGGGGGCAGCAAGTTGGTGCGTCCCTAAGTTGATGACGTTGCAGAGCACATAATACGGAAAGCTTCCGGGAAAATCACTTGTTTGGTGATTTTTCCGGGAGCTTTTTTGTGGGAAACGGGGAAAATAAAATAAGGGTTGTAAGTTGGAAGAAAATGATGTAAAATGTTAAGCGTATCTTTCCGTCAATTTTGCGAAAAATTCGCTTTGGAGGTTATTATCATGGAAAAACCCATTGTACTTGTAATTATGGACGGCGTCGGCAAGGGCGACGGCGGCAGCGGCGACGCGGTGGCCGTGGCCAAGACCCCCACGCTGGATAACCTGCTGGCTACCTGCCCCCACACCTGGCTGAAGGCCCACGGCACCGCCGTCGGCCTGCCCACCGACGACGACATGGGCAACTCCGAGGTGGGTCACAATGCCCTGGGCTGCGGCCAGATCTACTCCCAGGGCGCGAAGCTGGTGGAGGAGAGCATCGAAAGCGGCGCCATGTTCCAGTCCGAGACCTGGAAGGACTTGATTGCCAATGCAAAGAACGGCCATGCCCTGCATTTCCTGGGCCTGCTGTCCGACGGCAACGTTCACTCCAACATCTCCCACTTGATTGCCATGCTGAAGGAGGCTCGCGCCGAGGGCGTGATGAAGGCCTACTGCCACATCCTGCTGGACGGCCGCGACGTGCCCGCTACCTCCGCGCTGGAGTATGTGGCCCGGCTGGAGGACGTGCTGGCCGGCCTGCGTACCGACGGGGCGGACTACGCCATCGCCTCCGGCGGCGGCCGTATGAAGATCACCATGGACAGATACGAGGCCAACTGGCCCATGGTGGAGGAAGGCTGGCACACCCATGTGCAGGGCCAGGGGCGGATGTTCCCCTCTGCCAAGGAAGCCATCGAGACCTACCGCGCCGAGACCGGCTGCATCGACCAGGATCTGCCCGCCTTCGTGGTGGAGCGGAACGGTCAGCCCGTTGCAAAGATTGCAAACGGTGACAGCGTGATCCTCTTCAACTTCCGGGGCGACCGCGCCCAGGAGATCTCCCTGGCCTTCGACCGCAAGGACTTCGACAAGTTCGACCGGGGCGACTACACCGGCGTGCTGTACGCCGGTATGCTCCAGTATGACGGAGACCTGAAGATTCCCACCCGTTATCTGGTGCAGCCCCCCGTCATTAAAAATACCCTCACCGAGCGCCTGTGCCAGGCGGGCATCCACGAGTATGCCCTGTCCGAGACCCAGAAGTTCGGCCACGTCACCTATTTCTGGAACGGCAACCGCTCCGGCAAGGTTGATCCCAACCTGGAGGTCTACGAGGAGATCCCCTCCGATGTGATCCCCTTCGATCAGGCCCCTGCCATGAAGAGCAAGGAGATCACCGAGAAGATGGTGGAGAACATGGCCTCCCACAAGTTCCAGTTCCTGCGCTGCAACTACCCCAACGGCGATATGGTGGGCCACACCGGCGTGATGAGCGCCGTGGTCACCGCCATGGAGTGCGTGGACGCGGGCCTGAAGGCTATCCTGGAGGCCGCCGACAAGTACGGCTACACCGTGCTCATCACCGCCGACCACGGCAACGCCGACCAGATGACCGAGACCAAGAAGGGCAAGACCACCGTCCGCACCGCCCATTCTCTGAACCCCGTGCCCTTCATCATCTATGACAAGGATCACGACTGGAAGATCAAGGACGGCAAGTTCGGCCTGGCCAACGTGGCCCCCACCGTGGTCACCATGATGGGCCTGTCCGTCCCCGAATGCTGGGAGCAGAGCATGGTATAATATCCGGGTAAAGGAGGATTCCCAATGATTCGACATGAAAACGAAAGCGGCAACATCAATGTGTCCGATATCGTGTATACCGACATCGTGGGCACCGCCGCCGCCAATTGCTTCGGCGTCAAGGGCATGGCCGCCCGCTCCGTGAAGGACGGGCTGTACCACCTGCTGCGCAAGGAGTCCGTGGGCAAGGGCGTGCTGGTCACGTTCAACCCCGACGGCACCATTTCCATTGATCTGCACATCGTTGTGGACAACGGCGTGAATCTGTCCGCCGTGGGCGCTTCCATTATTTCCGAGGTTCGCTACGTGGTGGCCAAGTGCACCGGCACCCAGGTCAGCGCGGTAAACGTATTCATCGATTCCATGATGATTGATTGAGGAACGGAGGAAAAAAGAAATTGAGGCAAACCATTAACGGAGCCGACCTCCGCCGGATGATCATCAGCGCGGCCGCCTCCATCGAGATCCACAAGCAGGCGCTCAATGAGCTGAACGTTTTCCCCGTCCCCGACGGCGATACCGGCACCAACATGTCCATGACCATCAATTCCGCCGCCTCCGACCTGCGCAAGGAGGAGGATCCCGGCCTGTACACCGCCTCCAAGGTGGCGGCCGCCGCCATGCTGCGGGGGGCCAGGGGCAACTCCGGCGTGATCCTGTCCCTGCTGTTCCGGGGCATTTCCAAATCCCTCAAGGGCAGCGAGACCGCCGACGGCGTGCTGTGGGCCGCCGCGCTCCAGGGCGGCGTGGACGCCGCCTATAAGGCAGTGATGAAGCCCGCCGAGGGCACCATCCTCACCGTCGCCCGCCTGGCCGCCGCCAAGGCAGCCGAGGCCGCGCAGGAGAATAATTATATCGAGTTCGTCCAGGAGGCCGCCGTGGAGGAGGCCAAGGTCGCTCTGGCCAATACCGTCAACCAGAACCCGGTGCTGAAGAAGGCCGGGGTGGTGGATGCCGGCGGCAAGGGATGGCTCTTCGCCCTGGAGGCCATGCTGTGCGCCCTGCGGGGTGAGGATGTGGTCGCCCCTGAAAACGGCGAGGCAGCCGAGGTAAAGGAGCAGGCCGACTTCTCCAACTTCAACACCGAGGACATCACCTTCACCTACTGCACCGAGTTCATCATCTCCCGGGAGAACCAGAACGACCCGGAGAAGCTCCGGGAGTTCCTCAGCAGCATCGGCGACAGCCTGGTGCTGGTGGACGACGACGAGATCATCAAGGTCCACGTCCACACCAACGATCCCGGCCGCGCCCTCCACGAGGCCATTGAATACGGCTCTTTCGTCACCGTCAAGGTGGAGAACATGCGCTTGCAGCACACCGAAAAGGTGATGAGCGAAAAGGAGCTGGCCCCCCAGATCGCCGAGCCAGAGAAGCCCATCGGCGTGGTCTCCGTGTGCGCGGGGGCGGGGCTGGCGGACGTGTTTACCAACCTGGGGGTGGACGCCATCATTTCCGGCGGCCAGACCATGAACCCCAGCACCCAGGATATCCTGGAGGCGGTGAACCGGGTGCCCGCGGAGACGGTGTTCGTGCTGCCCAACAATAAGAACATCATCATGGCCGCCCAGCAGGTGGATTCCCTGACCCCCAAGCATGTGGTGGTGATCTCCAGCAAGACGGTGCCCCAGGGCGTGACCGCCATGCTCAGCTTTGACCCGGAGGGCACGGTGGAGGACAACACCCAGGCCATGACCGACGCCCTTTCCACCGTGGACACCATGCAGATCACCTACGCCGCCCGGAATTCCGACTTCGACGGCCACGACATCCACGAGGGCGATTACCTGGCCATGTTCGGCAGCAGCCTGTTCGGCACCAGCCAGGATATTGCCCTGCTGCTCAAGAGCCTGGCCGAAAAGGTGCGCGACGAGGGCAAGGAGTATATCACCATCTACTACGGCAGCGACATCAGAGAGAAGGACGCCCAGAAGGCGGCGGACCTGTTCGCGGACGTGTGCCCCGGCGCTGAGGTGAGCCTCATCAACGGCGGTCAGCCGGTCTATTACTACCTGATCTCCGCCGAATAACCCAGACCCGCAGAAAGTCCGCTGTACATACCGTCCAGCGGACTTTTCCATTCCGAAGAAAGGAGCATCCGGCCATGAGACGATCCTCCCTGCGCGGGGGTCTGGAATACATCCGCCTGGGCATCCAGTGGCTGAACCGCATGCACATTCCCCAGCTGGCGGCCAACACCGGGTATTTTATCGTGCTGTCCGTGTTCCCGGCGCTGCTGCTGGTGCTCAGCGCCCTGAGCTATACCGGGCTGACGGTGGAAAACCTGCTGGAAATGCTGGAGGGGGTGCTGCCCCAGGCCCTGATGGGCACGGCCCGGCAGCTGATCCTCAGCGTGTATAAGAACGCCTCCGGCGCGGTGGCGGGGGTCAGCGCCCTGACGGCCATCTGGTCGTCCAGCCGGGGGGTGTACGGCCTGCTCACCGGGCTGAACGCCATCTACGGCGTGAGCGAGGACCGGGGCTATCTCTATACCCGCTTCATCAGCGTGCTGTATACCTTCGCCCTGGAGGCGGTGATCCTGCTGACGCTGGTGCTCCACGTGTTCGGCAACTCCCTGCTGAAATTCATCCGCAGCCTGAACCTGCCCGCCATGACGGTGCTCATGGACATTCTGGACCTGCGCTTTGTGTTCCTGCTGCTGGTGCAGAGCCTGCTGTTTACACTGATGTTCATGATCCTTCCCAACCGGCGCAACCGCTTCTGGGAGAGCCTGCCCGGCGGGCTGCTGGCCTCCATCGGCTGGCTGCTGTTTTCCAACCTCTATTCCGTATACGTGACCCATTTCCCCAGCTACGCCAATATCTACGGCTCCGTGTACGCCATTGCCATCAGCATGCTGTGGCTCTACTGCTGCCTGGAGATCATCTTCTTCGGCGGCGCGCTGAATCAGCTGCTGGCAAGATATTCGGCTTTTACAAAAAATAATCCAAAATAAGGCGGTCTTGTTTATTCCCTGTTCACAGCTTGGCTGTAAAAAGGATAAAAACACCTTTGGAGGGCTTTGGATGTTCGGATTTGTGACGGCCAATTGGAAGGAGCTGGACGCGCCCCAGCGGGAGCGGTACGGCGCGGTGTACTGCGGCATCTGCCGGAGCATCCACCGCCGGGCCTCCGGCCTGGCCCGGCTGACGCTGAGCTACGACATGGCGTTCCTGGCCCTGCTGCACATGAGCCTTTACGAGCCGGAGGAGACGGCGGGCAAAAGCCGCTGTATGCTCCATGTGCTGAACCCCAAGCCCTGGGTGGCCGATCCCTGCGTGGACTACGCGGCGGATATGAATGTGGCGCTGTCCTATTACAAGGCCCTGGACGATGTGGCGGACGAGGGCAAGCCCTCCGCCCGGCTGATGGCCAAGGCGCTGGAGCCCCACCTGGAGCCCATCCGCCAGCGCTTCCCCCGGCAGTGCGACGCCATCCGGGACTGCATCCGGGAGCTGAGCCGGCTGGAGCAGGCCAACACGGAGAATCCCGACCTGCCCGCCTCCTGCTTCGGCCGCCTGATGGCGGAGCTGATGGTGTGGCGGGAGGACCAGTGGAGCGGGGAGCTGCGCAGCCTGGGCTTCTGGCTGGGCCGGTTCGTCTACCTGGCCGACGCCATGCTGGACTACGACCGGGACAAGCGGAAAAAGCAATACAATCCCTTCCTGTCCCGGGAAAAGGACACGGAAAAATGGGAAGAATATCTGGTGCTGGCTATGGCCCGCTGCACGGACAGCTACGAAAAGCTCCCCCTGGTGCAGGACAAGGCGCTGCTGGACAATATCCTGTACAGCGGCGTGTGGGTGCAGTACCGGGGAAAAACAAAGAAGGAGGACGCCAATGGTTGATGATCCGTATAAAGTCCTGGGCCTGAGCCCCGACGCCTCGGACGAAGAGGTAAAGCGGGCCTACCGCACCCTGGCCAAGAAATACCACCCCGACCTGAACCCCGGCGACCAGGAGGCCGCCAGGAAGATGCAGCAGGTCAACGAGGCCTACGATCAGATCAAGAACCCGGAGAAGTATGCCCGCCAGAGCGCGTCCTCCGGCGGCGCGGGCTCCTACGGAAGCCCCTTCGGCGGATTCGGCTACGATCCCTTCGGCGGCTACCAGCAGCGCCGCGCCTCCGCCGATCAGGGCGACCAGTACCAGACCTCGGCGGAGCAGTATATCCGCTTCCACCGCTGGCAGGAAGCGCTGAACGCACTGGAAAACAGCCGGAACCGGGACGCCCGCTGGTACTATCTCAGCGCCCTGGCCAACGACGGCCTGGGCAACCAGGTGACGGCGCTGGAGCACATCCGCCGGGCCGTGAGCATGGAGCCGGACAATCAGGAATACCTGTGGGCGCTGAACCAGCTGGAAAACGGCGGCACCGCCTACCGCCGCCAGGCCGGCAACTACGGCGGCTTCGCCATGGGCGGCATCCCCTGCGGCAGCCTGTGCCTGTGCTATCTGGCCCAGGTATTCTGCTGCGGCGGCCGGGTACCCTACTACTTCTTCTGCTGCTGATCCTGCCCTTTATCTAATTCGCACAATCTTTTTGGCAGCCTCTTGCCAAAGCAAAAAAATTTGGTATAATACCCCCGTAGCTTTCGGCAGCCCCATCGCTTCAGACAGGATGAGGCTGCTTCTTTTCCACAACGCTGAATTGTAATCGTACTGACAAAGAGGGAAAGTCAATGAAAAAGATGCTTTTTATTATGAATCCCTACTCCGGCAAGCGCCGGGCCAACAAGTATCTGGTGGAGATCCTGGAGATGTTCAACCGGGCGGGCTACCGGGTCACGGTGCACATGACCGCCGGGCAGGGGGATGCCACGGAGGTGGCCCGGGCCATGGGGGCGGAAATGGACATCGTGGTCTGCTGCGGCGGCGACGGCACCTTCAATGAGACGGTGGCGGGCGTGATGCAGTGCGGCAGGGAGGTGCCCGTGGGCTATATTCCCGCCGGGTCCACCAATGATTTCGCCGCCAGCCTGAAGCTGCCCACGGAGCCGCTGGAGGCTGCCCAGGAGATCGTGGAGGGCGAGCCGGTGGCCTATGACGCGGGCAGCTTCTGCGGCCGGTTCTTTTCCTATGTCGCCTCCTTCGGTGCGTTCACCAGAACCAGCTATACCACCCCCCAGTCCATCAAAAATGCCCTGGGACACACCGCCTATGTGCTCAGCGGCATTTCCGAGCTGTCCCAGATCCGCCCGGAGCATATCCGCATGGAGATCAACGGCGAGACGGTGGAGGATGATTTCCTCTTTGGCGCCATCTGCAATTCCACCTCCGTGGGCGGAATCCTGACCCTGGACCCCAAGCAGGTGGACATGGCCGACGGCAAGCTGGAGGTGCTGCTGGTGCGCTCTCCCCGCAGCCTGCTGGAGCTGACCGAGTGCATCGCCGCCGTGCAGAGCCAGCAGTATAACAACTGCGAGATGATCACCTTCCGCTCCGGCAGCGAGATCAGGATCACCGCCGACCCCAATATGCCCTGGACCCTGGACGGTGAGCGGGAGGACGGCCACGCAGAAATTTCTGTGGTCAACAATCACCTGGCCTATCGCCTGGTGCAGAAGCGGAGAGGCTGAGCCATGCATAATTCCACCCTCTGCTATATCCTGCGGGGCAGCGATGTGCTGATGCTCCACCGGGTCAAAAAGAAAAACGACATCAACCACGATAAGTGGATCGGCGTCGGGGGCAAATTCGAGTTTGAGGAATCCCCGGACGTGTGCGTGCTCCGGGAGGTCAGGGAGGAAACCGGCCTGACCCTCACTTCCTGGCGCTGCCGGGGAATCGTCACCTTCCTCAACGAGGGCGGCGAGGGAGAATACATGTACCTGTTCACCGCCGACGGCTTTACCGGAGAGCTGATCGAATGCAGCGAAGGGGATTTGCAGTGGGTCAGCCGGGACTTTGTGAGCAGCCTCCCCCAGTGGGAGGGAGATCGGATCTTCCTGGAGCTGCTGTGGCAGGATGCCCCCTTCTTCCTGCTTACATTGCGCTATCGCAATGACCGCCTTGTGGAGGCCGTACTCAACGGAGAAAGGCTCCGGTAAGCAGCCCCCCGAAGCGCGCGCTGCGGCGAGGCAATGCGCAAACCGGAATCTTGGGAGAGATGACTTATGATGAACTACATAATGAACGGAATTCAGGCGCTGAAGGAATCCTTTTTCCCCGGTCTCCTGATATATATTGCAATTCTTGCTTTGCTGTATCTTTTCAAAAAGCGCCGGAGTGTCTCATGGAAATGTATCTTTGAGGCTCTGTTTTGCGTCTATTGCGTTACGCTGCTGAATCTGACGGGAATTTTTACATTAAGCTATCATCTGGATGGCTCATTCAGCTATAATCTGGTTCCGTTTATTGGAAGCTCCATTGTGCCCATTTTGCTGAATTTCGCTTTGTTCTTCCCTCTGGGCTTCCTGCTGCCGCTTCTTTTCCGCTCGTGCAGAGAAAACTGGAAAAAAGTGGTTCTTATTTGCGCGCTCACCTCGTTTTCGATTGAGCTTTTGCAGCTCTTTGGCGGCAGGCACGCAGAGATGGAAGATTTTCTGATAAACACCCTGGGTGGATTTTCAGGCTGCATTGTTTATACCAGCATCCACGAGGGAAAAACGAACCGCAAAAAAGCGGTGATCTCCATTATTTCACTATGTGCGGCTCTCGCGCTCTGCTTTATCGGAATTTATGCGGTTGGCGACAACGAAAAGCAGCTGCCGGACGGGCTCTCCGCCGTCGAAGGGAATATTGCGGAAATCAATGTTTATTCAGGCGGCGAAAAGCGCAGCATTTCCGTTGACTCCTACATTTACCGCACGTTTGCAAGTCAGCTCTCCAATTGCGGCGGCCATTTGCTGGAAACCAGGGAAGCTTCCGGGGACGAAATCCGGAACGATACGGATTGCTTTATCGAAATTCTGTATGCCTCCTCCCAGACAATCACGTTTGGAAACGCCGAGAACTTCTCCATTGAAAACGCCGACAGGCTTCTTTACAATGCAGACCGGAATATTCTGTATTGGGGCAGCTCAGATTATCAAAACTGCCTGGACTACACAAAGCTGGATGAATCGCTGCAGGCTCATAAGGGCGAAATCCTGAAGGAGTATGAAGAGCTGCCTGCACTGATTCGTGACTGCTTTAATCCGTAAGGAGGGAGAGGAGCCTTACAGCCATATCCCTACACCCATTTGGCACCGCAAAATTGCGGTGCCATTTTCTTATGGGCTTTGCGGGGGGGGAAAACCGCGAAGGCACTGGGCGGAGCAAAGGGCGGGAGGGTGCAGCGGCTCGCCAGAAAGCGCTTCGCACTCATTGCCCAAAAATCCCCCCTGGGGGGATAAAAAAGAGACGCTTTTCTTTCATCCTGACAGTTGACATTTGGGGATGAAATTAGTACAATACAATCGATACATTGCGAAAGTCTGTCGTTTCGTATCGGGTTTCATTTAGAATATCTTTTTAGGAGGAAATCACTTTGAAGGATTGGGCATATCTGACCACTGTTGAAGAGATGGAGGCTGCCACAAATTCCTTGCTGGAGAACGGCAAGAAGGTTGGCGCTGACTCCTGGCAGCAGCGTGTCAAGAACCAGACTCCCCACTGCGGCTTCGGCGAGGCGGGCACCTGCTGCCGCATCTGCTCCATGGGCCCCTGCCGTATCACGCCCAAAAGCCCCCGGGGCATTTGCGGCTGCGACGTTCACGGTATCGTAGGCCGTAACTACCTGCGCTTCACCGCCGGCGGCTCCGCCACCCACTCTGACCATGGCCGTGAGATCTGCCACACCCTGTATCAGGCCAAGGAGGGCGGCAACTATCAGGTCAAGGACCCTGAGAAGCTGATCCGCATCGCCAAGGAATGGGGCGTTGAGACCGAGGGCAAGGACATCTACGACCTGGCCCACGAGGTTGCCGAGATGGCGCTGCTGGAGTACGGCAAGCCCTTCGGCGTGCAGCGCTTCCTGAAGCGCGCTCCCGAGCACACCCAGCAGCTGTGGCATGATGCCGGTATCGAGCCCCGGGCCATCGACCGGGAAGTCTCCACCGCGCTGCACATGACCCATATGGGCTGCTCCTCCCTGCCGGAGGCGCTGATCCGCCAGTCCCTGCGTTGCGGCCTGTCCGACGGCTGGGGCGGCTCCATGGCCGGCACCGAGTTCTCCGACGTGCTGTTCGGCACCCCCAAGCCCATGGACACCACCGCCAACATCGGCGTGATGGAGAAGGACATGGTCAATATTATTGTCCATGGCCACGATCCCAGCCTGTCTGAGATGATCGTTTACTACGCCAACGATCCCGAGATGATCGCCCTGGCAAAGTCCGTGGGTGCCAAGGGCATCAACATTGCCGGTGTCTGCTGCACCGCCAACGAGGTCGCCATGCGTCACGGCATCCCCATGGCCGGTAACTTCCTGAGCCAGGAGAACGTGGTGCTCACCGGCGCCTGCGAGGCCATCGTGGTGGACGTGCAGTGCATCTTCCCCGCCCTTGGACCCCTGTCCAAGTGCTTCCATACCAAATTCATCACCACCTCCCCCATCTGCCGGATGCCCGACTCCGAGTTCATCCAGTTCTCCGCTGAGAGCGCCGGAGAGAACGCCAAGGCGATCGTGAAGATGGCGGTTGAGAACTTCAAGAACCGTGACCAGAACCTGGTCAACATCCCCAACCAGAAGCAGAACGCCCGGGTGGGCTACTCCGTTGAGGCCATCAAGAAGGTCCTGGACGGCGTTGCCAACTCCCAGGTGGACGAGTTCGGCACCACCAAGCCCCTGGTGGAGTGCGTCCACTCCGGTGTCCTTCGGGGCGCAGTGGCCATGGTCGGCTGCAACAACCCCAAGGTCCGTCCCGACACCGCCCACATCGAGCTGATGAAGAAGCTGCTGGAAAATGATATTATCCTCATCGTCTCCGGCTGCTCCGCCCAGGCTGCGGCCAAGGCCGGTCTGCTGGATCCTGTCCAGGCCAAGGAATACTGCGGCGACGGCCTGAAGCGTGTGTGCGAGCTGGCGGGCATTCCTCCTGTGCTGCACATGGGCTCCTGCGTGGATATTTCCCGTATGATGATTCTGGCCTCCGACATTGCCAAGGACTGGGGCATTTCCATCTCCCAGGTTCCCGTGGTGGGCTGCGCCCCCGAATGGATGTCCGAGAAGGCCGTGTCCATCGGTAACTACGTGGTGGCCACCGGCATCGATACCTTCCTGGGTGTTGACCCCTATACCAAGGGCTCCTCCGAGGTCACCGCGCTGCTCCAGGGCGAGCACGGCGTGAAGGACTGGGTCGAGGCCAACTACACCGTGGAGCTGGACATCGACAAGCTGGGCGACCTGATGATCGAGCGCATCGAGCAGAAGCGCGCTGCACTGGGCATCTAAGAGGCGTTTCCCATGAAAGTTGCCATTACCGGCAAAGGCGGCGTGGGCAAGACCACCCTGTCGTCCACCTTGGCGCGGCTGTATGCCGATGAAGGCCGGGTCGTCCTGGCCGCCGATGTGGATCCGGATGCAAACCTGGGCCTGGCTCTGGGCATGAGCCAGGAGGAAGTGGATCAGATCGTCCCCATCTCCAAGATGCGCACCTTGGTAGAGGAGCGCACGGGAGCCGACCCCTCCAACAAGTTTTACAAGCTGAATCCCTATGTGGCGGACATCCCCGAGAAGTTCGCCAAGGATATCAACGGCGTAAAGCTGCTGGTGATGGGTACGGTGGATGTGGGCGGCAGCGGCTGCGTCTGCCCGGAGCATGTGATGCTCAAGGCCATTCTGTCCAGCCTGACCTATCGCAAGGACGATGTGGTCATCATGGACATGGAGGCCGGGCTGGAGCACCTGGGCCGCGGCACCGCGTCCAATATGGATCAGTTCATCGTGGTCATTGAGCCGGGCGCGCGCTCGGTGCAGACCTACCGCAACGTAAAGCGGCTGGCCAGCGACCTGGGCGTGAAGCGTGTCCGGGTGGTGGCCAACAAGATCCGGGACGAGCGGGATGAGGAATTCATCCGCCGGTCCATCCCGGAGGAGGACTTCCTGGGCTTTATCCACTATAACCCCGAGATCATGGATGCAGACCGGCAGGGGAAATCTCCCTATGATTTCTGCCCCGCAGCCATCGAGGAAATTCGGAAAATGAAAGCGATCCTGGATCGTGATGAAATTTAGGAGGAAAAACTGTGACACTTTTTGACAGAGTTTTTGGCGGTAACGACTACAATTACGACCGTACCGTAGCCGCCATTGATAGCGCCATCGCCCAGTACGGCGAGGGCGAAAGCGTGTCCTTCCCCGACACCGCTTACAGCCTGCCCTGCTACTACGCAGTGACCGGCGAAAAGATCACCACCCTGGGCGAGATGAAGGCCGCCATGGCTACCATCAAGGCCAAGATGACCCGCAACAACCGGCTGCACGATGCCTTCGAGTCCGGCATCGCCTCCGCCCTGTGCGCGGAGTTCCTGGAGGCGCTGAAGTACATCCACGGCGCGACCCCCTACGAGGAGCCCCTGCTGGGCCACCTGTCCGACGCCTTCGTCCGTGAGCTGGGCGTGCCCCTGGTCACCGGCGATATCCCCGGCGTGGCCGTTATCATCGGCGGCGCTGACGATCCCAAGGAGACCATCGCGCTGGTCAAGTCCTATCAGGGCCAGGGCATCCTGGTCACCCTGACCGGTGAGTGCTGCAAGCAGCTGGCCGACGCGGGCTACAAGACCGGCACCAACGTCCGCGTGTGCCCCCTGGGCCTGGAGACCCAGAGCGTGATCCACGTGGTTTCCGTGGCGCTGCGCGCCGCCCTGATCTTCGGCAACATCCAGCCCGGCGACTTCAAGGCCCTGGCCAAGTACACCATGGATCGTGTCCGCGCCTTTGTCAATGCCTACAAGCCCCTGTCCGATGAGACCGTGTCCTACGGCGCGGGCGCCATCTGCTTGGGCTTCCCCGTCATCTCCAACGAGACCGAGAACATGTTCCGTGTTCCCAAGTCCCTGATCCAGCAGCTGGATACCTCCAAGTGGAACGCCACCTCTCTGGAGGCCCGGGACATCAAGATCAAGATCACCAACATCGATATCCCCGTGGCCTTTGCCTCCGCCTTCGAGGGCGAGATCATCCGCCGGGGCGATATGCAGGTGGAAGTGGACGGCTCCCGGGTGGACTGCTTCGAGCTGGTGCAGACCAGGGATGCCAGCGAGGTGGAGGATCACAAGATCGTCGTGGACGGCCCGGAGATCGACGACATCCCCGTGGGCTCCAAGATCTCCCTGTCCTACACCATCGAGGTGGCCGGCAAGGCCATGCAGCCCGACTTCGAGTCCGTCATGGAGCGTAAGATCCACTCCTGGCTGAACTGCATCGAGGGCGTGATGCACACCGGCCAGCGCGATATGATCCGCATCCGTATCAGCAAGGCCGACTTTGAGGCCGGCTTCAAGTTCAAGCACCTCGGCGAGGTGCTGTACGCCAAGGTCAAGAGCGAGTTCGAGGCCGTGGTGGACAAGTGCCAGGTCACCATCGTGGTGAACCCCGAGAAGAACAAGGCCCTGCGCGCCGGCGCCAACGAGGTCTTCGACCGCCGCGACGCCCGTCTGGCCTCCATGACCGACGAGTCCGTGGAGCAGTTCTATACCTGCATCATGTGCCAGGCCTTCTCTCCCAGCCACGTGTGCATCGTCACCCCCGAGCGTCTGGGCCTGTGCGGCGCGGTGTCCTGGCTGGATGCCAAGGCCACCAAGGAGCTGGATCCCAACGGCCCCTGCCAGATCGTTCCCAAGACCGGCTGCACCGACGAGCGCCTGGGCGCTTACGAGTCCGTCAATGAGGCGGTCTCCAAGTACTCCCACGGCGCGCTGGAGCGCGTGACCCTGTACTCCCTGTTCCAGGATCCCATGACCTCCTGCGGCTGCTTCGAGTGTATCTGCGGCGTGGAGCCTGTCTCCATGGGCGTGGTCATCACCTGCCGTGAGCACGCGGGCATGACCCCCCTGGGCATGACCTTCTCCGAGATGGCCTCCATGACCGGCGGCGGCGTTCAGACCCCCGGCTTCATG
>USEU01000002.1 GCA_900553805.1 uncultured Eubacteriales bacterium | reverse complement strand
GCTCATAATACATCCGCGCAACGGTCAGCATACGCTCCACCTTTTTATCCGCCGGTATCATAGTTCTCCTCCTACGGGATCATTTCTGGCAACATGATAAACCAGGGGTTGACATTTGTCAAGTTTTACGCAGGTGCAGCTTCTTTTCGGGCAGCAGCTCATACGAGTACGCGAGGAACACCCCGGCCACGAGGAAGAAGCATATCGAAATAGGGTCGGTATAGCGGAATATCACGGCCTCCATGGTGTTTTCCAGCAGTATCGCCGCAAGCGGGAGCGTCAGCATCTTCTTTTCAAAGCCCACCTGTGTGGTTGGAGCAAAAAACAGCCTTACCATGCGCACGACGAGCAGCACCGTGAACACGGCCAGCAGCACAAGGCCCACAAGCCCCGTAAGCATGAGCGAGTCGAGCAAGAAATTGTGCATATGCTGCTTATACTCCGTCTCCGGATTGAGCGAGTTGGATGCGCGCATATAATCATCAACGAGGCCGCCGCGCAGAAGCACCGTGGGATCGTTCTTAAGCGTTATAAAGCCGTAGCGCCATATGTCCGTGCGCCCGGTAAGGTCGAAAAGACTTCTGTTTTCAACAAAGGCGGGCTGTTCGGTTTCATCGCTGTCCGCTGCAGCCTCCGCGGCAGGCTCTGCATCCTCCGCGGGCGCGAAAGGCTCAGTCTGCACGGACTCGACCGTGCAGACGGCGGCAAGGCGGCTGAAAGCTGCCTGCACCAGACCGTAACCCTTATATGAGGCCAGCAGCAGCACCGCCGCCGTAACGGCAAGCGCAACGGCCTTGACGCGAACGCTCTTCCCCGCGAGCCGGTGCAGGACGAGCAGCATTCCCAGCATGGCAACGGCGGCGCACATGGCAAGCATGGCCGTCCTGCCGAAGCTGAGCGCGACAGCGCAGTAGAAGATGAACGCGCACACACCGGCGAAAACTCGGAACACGCGGTTTTTATAGGCAAACATGAGATACAGCGTAAGACAGGCCGCGATGCAGAACCACATGCCGGAGACGGTGCGGATTATATTGGATATCTCAATAAAGTTCGTGCCGCGCTCCTTGCTTATGCCGACGGTTATTTCAAACGGGAGGTCGATAACTATCCCGCGCACAACAGCGTAAATACCGAGGACTGCAAAGAATAGCATAACCGCGCAGTAGATGAAGGAGGCGGCATTGATAAACGCCCTTCTCCCCTTCTCCGTAAGCACGAGGCCAACGCCCGTGAACGCGGAGCACATCACGACGGACTTGATAAAATAATCATAATCGGACATAAGGCGCAGATCGCCGTTGAGAAGCCTTGTAATGCACACCCACGCCGCGTAGAGGAACAGCACGCGCTCCTCCGCACAGAGGTACGGCGCGCGCAGGAATATGGCCGCGCAGATGAAAAGGGCGATTGCAAAGCGCTCATAGTAGGCGAGGACGTCCAGAGTATTGCACCAGTAGCCGATATACAGTACGCCCTTGAAAAGATAGTCCGCCAGAAGGAAGATGGCAAGCGCGGCGAACACTGCGCCGTATTTACGTCTGGGGATAAGTATATTATCATTCGTCATTGTCGCGTCTTTCTCCGTTTGCAAAGAATATCGCCGCGGGGCATTCCGCCGCAGCGCCGCATAACTAAGTTATTATACTTAAACTGCGGAAATCTGTCAATCTCAACGCGGGTGAAAAAAGGACCTCCGGAGGATTTCCGGAAGTCCTTTTATGTATCATGTGTCTTAATGCGTCCTGCGGCTTACTTGAGCGCTTCGGCAGTGGCGACGGCGACAGCGACGGTAGCGCCGACCATGGGGTTGTTGCCCATGCCGAGGAAGCCCATCATCTCAACGTGCGCGGGCACGGAGGAGGAGCCGGCGAACTGCGCGTCGGAGTGCATACGGCCCATGGTGTCGGTCATGCCGTAGGAGGCGGGGCCGGCGGCCATGTTGTCCGGGTGCAGCGTGCGGCCCGTGCCGCCGCCGGAGGCGACGGAGAAGTACTTCTTGCCCTGCTCGATGCACTCTTTCTTATAGGTGCCGGCCACAGGATGCTGGAAGCGGGTGGGGTTGGTGGAGTTGCCGGTGATGGACACGTCCACGCCCTCGTGGTGCATGATGGCTACGCCCTCGCGGACATCATCGGCACCGAAGCAGCGGACAGCGGCACGCTCGCCATCGGAGTACTTGTACTCCTTGACGATCTTCAGCTCGCCAGTGTAGTAATCAAACTTTGTCTGCACATAGGTGAAGCCGTTGATCCGGGAAATGATCTGGGCAGCGTCCTTGCCCAGGCCGTTCAGGATGACCCGCAGGGGCTCCTTACGGGCCTTGTTGGCGGAGCGGGCGATGCCGATGGCGCCCTCAGCAGCGGCGAAGGACTCGTGACCGGCCAGGAAGGCGAAGCACTTGGTCTCGTCGCGCAGCAGCATCGCGCCTAGGTTGCCATGGCCCAGGCCGACCTTACGATCCTCGGCCACGGAGCCGTCGATGCAGAAGGCCTGCAGACCGATGCCAATGGCCTCGGCGGCCTCGGCGGCGGTCTTGACGCCCTTCTTCAGCGCGATCGCGGCACCCACGGTGTAGGCCCAGCAGGCGTTCTCAAAGCAGATGGGCTGAATGCCCTTGACAATCTCATAGGGGTCGAAGCCCTTGGACTGGCACAGGGTACGGCACTCCTCCACGGAGTTCAGGCCGTACTGTGCGAGGACACCATTGATCTTGTCAATTCTTCTCTCGTAACTTTCAAACAAAGCCATCGTTGTGTCCTCCTCTTATTCCTGGCGGGGGTCAATGTACTTGGGCGCGTTGTCGAAGCGGCCGTAGTGACCCATAGCCTTCTTGTAGGCGGTGTTGGCGTCGTCGCCCTTCTTCATAAAGTCCATCATCTTGCCCAGGTTGACGAACTCATAGCCGATGATCAGGTTGTCCTCGTCCAGCGCCACGCGGGTGACGTAGCCCTCGGCCATCTCCAGGTAACGGGGGCCCTTGGACTTGGTGGCGAACATGGTGCCGACCTGGCTGCGCAGGCCCTTGCCCAGATCCTCCAGAGAAGCACCGACCACCAGGCCACCCTCGGAGAACGCGGACTGGCTGCGGCCATAGACGATCTGCAGGAACAGCTCACGCATAGCGGTGTTGATGGCGTCGCACACCAGGTCGGTGTTCAGCGCCTCCAGGATGGTCTTGCCGATGAGAATCTCGGCGGCCATCGCGGCGGAATGGGTCATGCCGGAGCAGCCGATGGTCTCCACCAGCGCCTCCTCAATGACGCCCTCCTTGATGTTCAGGGTCAGCTTGCAGGCGCCCTGCTGGGGAGCACACCAGCCGATACCATGGGTAAAGCCGCTGATGTCCTTGATTTCCTTGGCCTGGACCCACTTGCCCTCTTCGGGAATGGGAGCGGGGCCATGGTATGCGCCCTTGGCGACGGAGCACATATTCTGTACTTCTGCACTGTAAATCATGGCAAATTTCCTTTCTTTCAAAAGGCGGTTTTCCGCCTTCAGATTAACATTTCAGAAACCGCACAGCGGAAGCAGGGAACCCGATTCGCCGCAATTTCCGCATATATTATACATTCTATGCAGGGAATTGTCAATTACACGGGCAAAACATTCCCAACAAAAAACACGCGGGGGAACGATGTCCGCTTTGACAAAATGGGCAGCCTGTCGCTTACTCCTGCAATTGCCGAACATAGGCTGCCCGATCCGGCGCGCGGAAGAAGGCGGAACCGGTGACCAGGATGCCCGCGCCGCTGCGCTTGCAAATGGGCGCGGTATGCGTATCGATGCCACCGTCCACGGAAAGCAGGCAGCCGGGATTTACCTCATCCAGCGCGCGGCGCAGAGCCGCAAGCTTGGGCATCATGTCCTCCATGAATTTCTGGCCGCCGAAGCCGGGCTGGACGGTCATGACCAGAATCAGGTCACACAGGGAAAAGTAGGGCAGCGCCTCCTCCGCCGGGGTGCCGGGCTTCAGGGAAATACCCGCCTTGCAGCCCAGGGAGCGGATTTTTTTCAGCGCCTCCAGCGTGTTTTCCCGGGTGTCTGCCTCAATATGGACGGTGAGCCAGTCTGCCCCAGCCGCAATGAAGCGCTCCACATAGCGGATGGGCTGCTGGATCATCAGATGCACGTCCAGGGTCATGCCGGTCACTCTCCGCATGGCCTGCAGCACGGGGAACCCCAGGGACAGGTTGGGGACGAACGAGCCGTCCATCACATCCACATGGATCCAATCCGCGCCGCTTTTCTCGATCTCGTGAATATCCCGCTCCAGATTCGCAAAATCCGCCGCCAGGATGGATGGCGATACCTTTGCCATGTTGCTCTCCCTTCAACAAAACGCAATAGAATTTCTGTTATGATAGCACAGAAACGCAAAAAGCGCAACCTCGCCTATTTTGCATAAATCCTTCCAACGATCCAGCTGACCAGACGGCCGGGCAGAATGCGGTCCAGGACCGTTACGGCCTTGTATTGCAGCCCAATGGCATAGCTGGGCTTGACGCGCCGCTTGGCCGCGATGCGGACGATCGTCCTTGCCGCGTCCTCCGCCGTCATGCCGGTCTGCTCGTCATGCTCCATCACGGCAACGGAGCGGGCGATACGGCCGCCGTAAACATCGTCGCCCACCGGGGACTTTTCCCGGCTGCCGGTAAAGCCGGAGCGGATATCCCCCGGCAGAATAGCGCAGACCTGGATGCCAAAGGGACGGACCTCCTCCCGCAGCGCGGCTGCATAGGAAAGAACTGCCGCCTTGGACACAGAATACCACGTCTGAAACGGGATGGACACCAGCCCCGCAATGGAGCTGATGCAGATGATCTTTCCGCCGCGCTGGGCGCGCATAATGGGCAGGGTTGCCTTGACGGCGTTTACTGCGCCGAACAGGTTTACCTCCAGCAGACGCTTGGCATCCCCATTGCCGGTAAATTCCGCCGCCCCGGAGATACCGAAGCCGGCATTACACACAAGGATATCCACCCGTTCCTCTGCTTCAGCCACCTGCCGAAGGGCAGCGCTGACCGCTTCCTCACGGGTCACATCCGCCGAAATGTGGACAATGCCGTCGTTATGTACCGTGTCCCGTCGGCTCAGCTCGTATACCCTGTCTCCTCTGGCGCGAAAGGCGCGGGCCGTGGCCAGCCCGATGCCGCTGCTGCCGCCGGTAATCACAACCACCTGATTCATTCCTGCACTTCCTCTTTTTTGATGGGATAAAACCGAGGGCCGGAATAGCCGTCTCGCTCTATCTGCTCTGTCCACATGGATGCCGGACGCACCCACAGTCCCCGCTCCCCATACAGCGCACGATAGACGACCATCGTCTCCCGCGTCTCCGAATGGGTCGCCAGGAAGAGGACCTCGTATTCATTTCCCTTAAAGTGCCGGTAAATGCCCGGCTCGATCTGCGTCATTTCAAATTTCACTCCTTAAAAATGCGCCGGGAAATATCCCGGCGCATTCTGATACCGTGTTAGGGAAGCTCTGATCAAATCGGCAAGAGCTGGCAGCGGGGAATTTTTTTCCCATGCCGCAGACGATTTATTCAAAGGTTCCTTAGGACTTTGCGGGCATGCCGCCGCGGGTGGTCAGATCCAGGACCACGTTGCTGTCGAAGTAGCTGGTGAACTGACTGGAATACCAGGCCAGCGTCTCGCCGGTGACCATCAGACGGGTCTGGCGGACAAAGGTCTTATTGATATCCACTCTGGGAGAGGAGCCGCTGTTCAGGAAGTAGCGGATGCCGCTCCTGTACAGCACATCGAAGGTGGTGCCGGAATAGGATTCAATATCACTGGCGCGGGCAAAGACCATGGTGTCTACCTCGCCCAGCACAGGAGTGATCTGATTCGTCCAGTTGGTGACCTCCGCCTGGATCTGCAGGGTGGTCATGCTGCGGTAGGCCTGGTTGCTGTAAGTGTAGCTGGCGATGGTGTAGCCTTTCTCCCGCAGAGCGGCGACCACCTTCTTGGCCTCGATCACCTCGTTGTCATAGAACGCCTGACCGAAGCGGGAAACATAGGAGGTATTGGTGCGGTAGCCAAACACGCCTTCGGTGCCGGAGACCGCCAGGATAGCTCTGGCACCCTGGTAGACGAAATCAGGATGCTCCTGAATGAAGCTCTCCAGCACAGGCACCAGGTCGTAGTTACCCACCAGGCTCTGGCCGTTGGCATCCACATAGGCGGCCTTGATGTCGCCGTTTTCATCCAGCACCAGCTTGTTGGCAAAGCCATGGCCCGTGCCGTCCAGCGTGCCGTCCTTATCCGGGTCGACCATATACTCGAAATAGTTGACCATGGTCTCGGTGATCATCACCGGCTTCTTGCCCTGGGGCAGGTAGATGGACTTGGCGCCGAACTCATCATTGCCGTCCACGCCAGTGGCTTTGTAAACGAAGCTGTCAAAGTCCACCAGCACATAATTGGAGCTGTAAAGCTGATTCAGGATGCGGCTGAACTCCTCCACGGAGACAAAGTTCTTATTGTAAAGGCCCGCCATATCCGCGCCGGATACATCCTTGTTGCAGGCCCGGGAGGCATCCGCCATCAGCACATGGAAAGACAGATTGGGAATGGTGGTAACGTCTTTCAGCTCCACCAGCTGATTCTGCTCGTTGACAAGCGCCGCCTGCTTGGCCACCGCCTGCTCCCGGAAGGTATTGTTGCTTCCGTTGTAGCCGTTCAGGTATTCGTTCAGCAGGTCGATCGCGCCCTGATAATCGTAACCCGTTACCAGGCTTTCCACCTGGGCCATCGTCCGTTTGAATTCCACCTCAGCGGCATCGGCGGCGCTGGCCTGCTGCTGCGCCTCCACCTGAGCGGCGGAATCCTTGTTTTTCTTCACGGTCAGCGCATTGGAAACAGAACCTACGATGAAGCTGAGGATCAGAAGCAATGCCAGGCCCGCAATGATGGCAGGCAGATATACCTCCTTGAAGATGCGTTTTTTCTCCCGCTTTCTCCGGCGGATATACCGGGGATCCAGGGGGTCCAGGACCTCACTTTCCTCTTTATACCGGGTGACCGGCTCCATATACATATCCAGCAGCTTGGAAAACACGCTCTTTTTCACCGGGTCAGAGGCTTTGCTCTTTGCCTTCTTTGATTTTCCCTTGCCGCCCAGCTTGGGAAGCTTCAGGCCGCCCTTTTTCTTGGTACCCTGCTCCGGCTCCTCGTCGTATTCCTCAATGTCATACTCCTGGCCGTCCTGCTCTTCTTCGGGAGCATCATAAGCCTGGGGGGCTTCCTCGTCGGGGTAATCCTGCTGCTCATCGTCGTGATCGGGATGCTCCGGGAAATCGGCAGCCAGGTCCTCATCGGCATCGCTTATATTGTCGTCCGCGTTCTGGTCGGGCGTCTGATCAAAATGGTAGGCTTTTGTGGCGTCCATATCCTCCGTAGGATCATCCTCATCCAGGATATCGGAATAATCGAAATCGTCATCCTCCGACAGGAAATCCTTGGGATCGAAGCCATATTCTTCTTCAAAATCGATATCGAGATCGAAATCATTCTTATCCATCGCTAGTCCCCTACCTTTATGGTAATGTCAATAACATTCTATCATTGCCGTGAGAAAAAAGCAAGTGGAATTGACATAAAACCTCAAAATTCGTGCCTGTTAAGATTTACTTAAGGAAGCGTTCTCCTCTTCACTGAACAGGCCCTCCCGGGTGATATTCTTTGCCCACGCGCCGCTGCGGTAGTGGCGCAGCACCCAGGGCCACTTTACAAATTCATCCGTGCACAGCAGAAAATACACCCACAGCACCGGAAGCTTCAGTACAAAAGCAGCCAGGAAGCCCATCGGCACCGCGTAGCACCACATATCGATGGAGTCGCAGATCAGGCCGAAGCGGGTATCTCCCCCCGCCCGGAACACGCCCGCGATCAGCGAGGTATTGACCGCAGCGCCCATGATGTAATAGGAATTGATCCACAGCATCACTCTCAGGTAGCCCATAGCCGTGTCCGACAGGCTGGCGGAGGCAAAGCGAAGCACCAGCGGAATGGCTGCAATCAGGACAACACCGCCCACCGCGCCGGAAAATACCGTCATCTTCATGACCTCGGAGGCGTACTTCTTCGCCTTGTCCAGGTCGCCGGTGCCCATTACGTTCCCAAGCAGGATCCCGCCTGCCCCGGCAACGGCGAAGCAGAAGGTGGTAGTCAGGTTGCGGATGACCACCACAATGGAATTGGCCGCCACCGCATCATTGCCCAAGTGCCCCAGGATCACAGAGTACATGGAGAACGCCACGCCCCAGGATACGTCGTTGCCCAGAGCCGGAAGCGCCAGGCGGACAAAGTCGCCGGTAAGCACCTTATTCCGGCGGAGCACCTCTGAAAGCTTCAGCTTCACGTCCTTTGAAAAGGCCGAAACCACAAAGCTGCCCACCAGCTCCACCACTCTGGAGGCGGCAGTGGCAATGGCAACACCCACCGCACCCAGCTTAGGCGCACCAAGCAGGCCGAAGATGAACACCGCATTCAGCGCAATGTTCAGGAAGAAGGTCATTATATTCAGCGCCAGACAGATGGTCACCCGGCCGATGCTGCGCAGCACCGACATGTATACCTCTATGATGCCCCAGCACAGATAGGTTATTCCCATGATCCGCAGATACCCCGCGCCGATGGAGATCAGCTCTGCATCATTGGTAAACAGGCGCATCAGCACCTGCGGCACCGTGAAGGCCGCCAGCGCAAAAACCGCCGAAATCGCCATGGAGAAGCGCAGGGCAATGCCCTGTACCGCCTGGATGGCCCGGAAGTCCTTTTTCCCATAATACTGGGCGCACAGCAGCGTCGCGCCGGTGCCCAGGCCGTAAAACACGCTGCCCAGCACCTGGGCATAATTTGCCGCCAGAGACACCGCAGAAATGGACGACTGGCTGACATAGTTCAGCATCACCACGTCCGACGAGCTGACCGCCGCGTTCAGCAAATTCTGAATGACCAGTGGGATCAGCAGCTTATACATCTGGCTGCGGAATCCGGGATCGACTGACTTGATCTTTTGCATATGTTACCTCTCTTCTTTTTTATGGCAACACCGCACAATTTGGCAAGAAGCCCCAGCCTGGATTTTTGGCTCAATTCAAAGTTTGGAAAACGAAGGAATACTGTATGTATTTCTCGTTTTTCAAACTGAAGCAGTGGGGCAAAAAGACGGCTGCGGCTCGCAGACACAATTGCGCGGTGTTGCCATAATTATAATCCGTTGCCCCGCAGCTCGATGATCTGGTCACGCAGAACGGCGGCATACTCGTACTCCATCATCTTGGCCGCTTCCTTCATCTGCTTTTCCAGGCGGGCAATTTCCTTTTCCTTCTCTGCCTTGGTCATCTTTACGCCGGTCCTGCCCTTCCGCTCCGCAGTGGGAGAGGATATCTCGATCAGGTCGCGGACGGATTTGATGACCGTCTTGGGTTCAATGCCGTGGGCCTTATTATAGCTGTTCTGGATATCCCGGCGGCGGGCCGTCTCGTCCAGGGCCAGGCGCATAGAGGGTGTGACCGTATCGGCATACATGATTACCTTCCCCTCCGCGTTTCTTGCCGCCCGTCCGATGGTCTGGATCAGGCTGGTCTCGCTGCGCAGGAAGCCCTCCTTATCCGCGTCCAGGATGGCAACCAGACTGACCTCCGGCAGGTCAAGGCCCTCGCGCAGCAGGTTGATGCCCACCAGCACATCGAATTTGGCCATACGCAGATCCCGGATGATCTCCATCCGCTCCATTGCCCCGATATCAGAGTGCATATAACGCACCCGAATGCCGGCCTTGGTCAGGTAGACCGTCAGGTCCTCTGCCATTTTCTTGGTCAGGGTGGTCACCAGCACCCGCTCCTCCCGGGCGGTACGGGCATTGATCTCCCCGATCAGGTCGTCGATCTGGCCGTCGATGGGCCGCACCTCCACCACCGGGTCCAGCAGGCCTGTGGGGCGGATCACCTGCTCCACGATCTGCCCGGAGCGGCTGCGCTCATATTCTCCCGGCGTAGCGGAGACATAGATCACCTGATTGATCTTCTGGTCAAATTCTCCGAAGTTCAGAGGGCGGTTGTCATAGGCGGAGGGAAGCCGGAAACCGTAGTTCACCAGCGCGTCCTTACGGCTTCGGTCGCCGGCGTACATGGCCCGGCACTGGGGCAGCGTCACGTGGCTCTCATCGATGAACATCAGGAAATCCTTGGGGAAATAGTCCAGCAGGGTGGTCGGCGGCGTGCCCGGCGCTCTGCCCTGAATGACCCGGGAGTAGTTTTCAATGCCGCTGCAAAAACCAATCTCCGTCAGCATTTCCAGGTCGTAGGCCGTCCGCTGGGCAATGCGCTGCGCCTCGATCAGCTTGTTATTGTCCCGGAAGAACTGCACCTGCTGGTCGCATTCGCGCTGGATCTCCAGCATGGCCCGCTGCAGCTTCTCCTTTGAGGCCACATAATGGCTGGCGGGGTAAATGGCCACATGGTCCACATACCGTTCCGTCAGGCCGGACACGGCATTAATCTCGCTGATGCGGTCGACCTCGTCCCCAAAGAACTCAATGCGGATGGCACGGCCGGACCAATAGGCCGGGTAGACCTCCAGCGTATCTCCCCGGACCCGGAACTTGTTGCGGGAAAAATCCAGGTCGTTGCGCTCATAGCGGATCTCGGTCAGCTTTTTCAGTATCTGATCCAAGGGGTGCTCCTGTCCGACGCGCAGGGACACCACCATGCTCTTATAGTCGATGGGGTCGCCCAGGCCGTACAGGCAGCTCACCGAGGCCACCACGATCACATCCCGTCGCTCAAACAGCGCGGAGGTAGCGGAGTGGCGGAGGCGGTCGATCTCCTCGTTCACGGAGGAGTCCTTTTCAATATAGGTGTCGGTATGGGCAATATATGCCTCCGGCTGGTAGTAATCATAGTAGGAAATAAAGTATTCCACCGCGTTCTCCGGGAAAAACTCCCGGAATTCCGAGCACAGCTGGGCGGCCAGCGTCTTATTGTGGGCCAGCACCAGGGTCGGACGGTTCAGCTTTGCAATCACGGACGCCATAGTGAAGGTCTTGCCGGAGCCGGTAACACCCAGCAGGGTCTGCTCCCGCAGGCCCAGATTCACTCCCCGGGTCAGCGCCTCGATTGCCTCCGGCTGGTCGCCGGAGGGCTTGTATTCCGATACAAGTTTGAATTGATCCATTTTATTCCTCCACGTCCGATCTCAAGTAGCCGGACTGCATCAGCGACACGTAATCATCGTCGCAAATTACCAGATGGTCTATAAAATGCACATCCACCGCCTGCAACGCGGAGGCCACGTTCAAGGTGGTGCGGATGTCCGCGTAGGACGGGATGGCGATACCGCCGGGGTGATTATGAGCCAGAAGGACGCTGGAGGCATTGGCCGACAGCGCCGTTTCCACGATTTTCCGAATGGATACCTCGGTGGAATTTACATTCCCCTGGGACATTTTCTTGCAGCACAGGAGCTTGCATTTTGCGTCCAGGCAGAGCAGATACACCGTCTCCACATTCTGCCCATAAAAATAGGGCTGCAAAAATTGGGCACAGCTTTCCAGCGTGGGCAGCACCTTCGTCTGCGCTGCCCGGTCCTTCAGGTAGAAACCGCCTGCCTGGGTGACCAGGCGCAGGAAAATTGCGGTGTTTTCACCCACGCCCTCCACCTTGCACAGCTCTGCCACCGGGGCTTCCAGCACCCGGGACAGCGAGCCGAAATGCTCCAGCAGCCTGTGGGCGATGGGATTGGTGTCCTGCCTGGCAATGCAGTAAAACAGCAGCAGTTCCAGCACCTGGACATCGGTAAAATGATCCAGGCCCTCCTCCAGGAAACGCTGGCGAAGCCTTTTTCTGTGTCCGTCATGCATTGACATGCAAATTCACCTCAACAATTCTATGTTCGCCCTTGCTATTTTTCTTTGCTTCCGTTAAAATAGAATCAAGCGTCGAAACTTGCCGGGAAAGATTTCCCGCGTTCTGCACATCCTATCTTTGTCAGGAGGAGACTCATGGAACAACAAACAGAGGAAATCGGAATGCTGGACTTGATGCCCCACCCTACGTTTTGTATTGAAAATGGAGCCGTTACCCGGCTGAACCAGGCTGCCCGAAAGCTTTTTTTGCGGGAGGGGCTTCCCATTCAGACGCTTCTGGAATCCGGGAACGAGGATTACGCGGCGTTCTCCGGCGGGATGCTCTACCTCACGCTGATTATCCACGACCAACGCTTCGGCGCGTCGGTGGTGCGCATTGGCCGGGAGGATGTATTCACTCTGGATCAGCAGTTTGAAAGCGAGCAGTTGCGGGTGCTTGCCCTGGCCGCGCGGGAGCTGCGCGGTCCTCTTGCCGGGGCCATGCTGGCCGCGCAGCACATGGCGCGCGACGCGGTCACCGGTCAGCTGAACCGCAGCCTGTGCCAGCTGCTCCGCATTGTAGGCAACATGTCCGATGCCGCGGGCTTCGGCCCCATGTTCCGCCCGGAGCACGTGAACGTTGGTGCCCTTTTTCAGGAAATCGGCGAAAAAGCCATCACGCTGTCTGAACAGACCGGCGTTCAGATCAGCTTTACCGGCTTGGAGAAATCCGCCGTCTGCTGCCTGGACCGTCAGATGATGGAACGGGCGGTGCTGAATATGATCTCCAACGCCCTGAAATTCACCCCCAAGGGTGGAAACATCCAGCTGGCACTGTACCGCAACGGGAAGCAGTTCCGCTTTTCCGTCAGCGACAGCGGAGGCGGCATCACCGAGCAGGAGCAGGCAACTCTGTTTACCCGCTATCTGCGGGAGCCAACTGTGGAGGATCCCCGGCACGGGATCGGCCTGGGGATGCTGCTGATCCGAAATGCCGCCGCCCGTCACCGCGGTGCGGTGCTGGTAGACCGCCCCCAGGGAGGCGGCACCAGGGTGACCATCACCTTCTTCTCTGCCCCGGTGGACAGCGCCGCACTTCATTCCAAGCTGGTGACCGCCGACTATGGCGGGGAGCAGGATCACGCACTGATCGAGCTTTCCGATTTTCTGCCTTACAGTGCTTATGAATAGGTCCACCAAAAGGTCTGCCGGAGCATCCGGCGGACCTTTTTATATCTTCCTTTATAGATATTTTTTCAGATACGCGCCGGTAAAGCTGCCCTTTGCGGCAGCGACCTCCTCCGGCGTTCCGGCGGCAACCAGGGTACCGCCCCCGTCGCCCCCCTCGGGGCCAAGGTCGATCACATAATCCGCGGTTTTGATCACATCCAGATTATGCTCGATCACCAAGACGGTGTTGCCCGCATCTACCAGCTGCTGAAGCACCTCGATCAGCTTGTGCACATCCGCCGCGTGCAGGCCGGTGGTGGGTTCATCCAAGATGTAGATCGTCCTGCCGGTGGATACCCGGGACAGCTCCGTAGCCAGCTTCACCCGTTGGGCCTCGCCGCCGGAGAGGGTGGTGCTGGACTGGCCCAGCTTTACATAGCCCAGACCGACCTCCTGAAGCATCTGTGCCTTTCGCCGGATCTTAGGGAGGTTTTCAAAGAAATCCACCGCCTCCTCGGCAGTCATATCCAGAACCTGAGAAATGTTTTTTCCCTTATAGAGCACTTCCAAAGTCTCCCGGTTGTAGCGGGAGCCATGGCAGACCTCGCAGGGGACGTATACATCCGCCAGGAAGTGCATCTCGATCTTCACCAAGCCATCGCCGCAGCAGGCCTCGCACCGGCCGCCCTTCACGTTGAAGCTGAAGCGCCCCGGTCCGTAGCCGCGCATCTTCGCGTCCGCCGTGGAAGCAAAGAGATCGCGGATGTCGTTGAACAGGCCGGTATAGGTGGCCGGATTGGAGCGCGGCGTCCTGCCGATGGGGCTCTGGTCAATGTCAATCACCTTGTCCAGGTTTTCCAGTCCCTCAATGCAGCGGCATGCGCCGGGACGGGTGCGGGCATGGTTCAGCTTGGCCAGGAGCGTCTTGTTCAGCACCTCGTTGACTAAGCTGGACTTGCCGGAGCCGGAGACGCCCGTGACGCAGGTGAAGGTGCCCAGAGGGATCTCCACATCCAGGTCTTTCAGGTTGTTTTCCCGTGCGCCCCGGACGATCAGCTTCTTTCCGTTGCCGGGCCGGCGGGTCGCCGGGACGGGAATTTTTTTCACGCCGGACAGATACTGGCCTGTGACTGACCGAGGGCAGGCAATGATATCCTCCAGGGTTCCCGCCGCCACGATCTCACCGCCGTGGCTGCCCGCGCCGGGGCCGACGTCCACCAGGAAGTCCGCCGCGCGCATGGTATCCTCATCATGCTCCACCACGATCAGCGTATTGCCCAGGTCACGCAGGTGCTCCAGGGTCGCCAGGAGCTTGTCATTGTCCCGCTGGTGCAGGCCGATAGACGGCTCGTCCAGAATATACAGCACCCCCATCAGCGAGGAGCCGATCTGGGTAGCCAGACGGATCCGCTGGCTCTCGCCGCCGGAAAGGGTCCCGGCAGCCCGGGACAGGGTCAGATAGCCCAGGCCCACATCCATCAGGAATTGGAGCCGGGACTTGATCTCCTTCACGATCTGCTCTGCTACAAGGGCCATATTGCCCTCCAGGCGCAGGCTGTTCATGAAATCAAGCTCCTTGCGGATGCTCATACCGCAAAAGTCCATGATGCCGATCCCGCCCACTGTCACCGCCTGGGCAACGGCGGAAAGCCGCTTGCCATGGCAGATCGGGCAGGGCGCGGTGGACATGCATTCCTCCAGCTCCTTCCGGGCTGCGTCGGACTGGGTCTCCCGGTAGCGGCGGGAGATATTATTGAGGATTCCCTCAAAGGGCTGCTCCAGCACACCCATTCCGTTTCCTCGGTTATAGGTCATGTGCAGCTTTTCGCCCTTGGTCCCGTTCAGGATCACATCCATCACATCTCTGGACAGCTCTTTGACAGGGACCGTCAGAGAAAAGTGATATTTCTGCGCCAGTGCCTCAAAATACATACGGAAGATGGAATCCGTCCGGGCGCTCTGCCAGCCGGAGGCCTGGATGGCGCCGTCAAAGATGGATTTATCCTTATCGGGGATCACCAGGTCTTCATCCGCGATCAGCTGGAAGCCCAGGCCGGTGCAGCTGGGGCAGGCCCCGGCGGGATTGTTGAAGGAAAACATCCGTGGCTCCAGCTCCGGCATACTGATGCCGCAGTCTTCACAGGCGTAATTCTGAGAAAAGCTCAGCTCCTCCTTTTGACCGGGGATGGAGATGGTCACCAGGCCGCCGGAATGGGCGCAAGCCGTCTCGATGGAGTCGGTGAGGCGGCGGCGGATGCCGTCCTTCAGCACCAGGCGGTCCACGATCAGCTCAATGGTGTGCTTCTTGTTCTTCTCCGGCTTCAGCTCTTCCGTCAGATCGTACTGGATGCCATCCAGGCGGAGGCGGGCAAAGCCCTGCTTGCGGGCATCCTCAAATACCTTCTGATGCTCGCCCTTTTTGTCCCGGATCACCGGGGACAGGATGATAAACCGCGTCCCCTCCCCCAGTGCCTCCACCCGGTCAACGATCTGATCGATGGTCTGCCGCCGAATTTCCCGACCGCATTTAGGGCAATGGGGAATGCCCGTCCTTGCCCAGAGCAGACGCAGGTAATCGTAGATTTCCGTTACGGTGCCTACGGTAGAGCGGGGGCTTTTAGAGGTGGTTTTCTGGTCGATGGAAATGGCGGGAGACAGGCCGTCGATGGAGTCCACGTCCGGCTTGTCCATCTGGCCCAAAAACTGGCGGGCGTAAGAGCTGAGGCTCTCCACATACCGGCGCTGCCCCTCGGCATAGATGGTATCAAAGGCCAGGCTGGATTTGCCGGAGCCGCTCAGGCCGGTAAATACCACCAGCTTGTCCCTGGGGATGGTCAGATTTACGTTTTTCAGGTTGTTCTCTCTGGCTCCCTGAATCACAATTTTATCGTTCATGCTATGCTACTCCTGTATCAAAATCGCTGTTTTTTATTATATCACACTTTTCTCCTTCCTACAAGTATTTTTTCAAACATAATTTCGTAATTTATCAAATCCAGGCGGCCGCTTTTGGGCGCGGGGCGGCGCTGTCGGATATCGTCGGATTATACAAGAAGCTTCAAAAATGGGTGGTTTTTTCGGCGGTATTTTTATCCGGGCACTTATTGCTTTTTTTCGCCGGATGGTGGTATAATGGGACTGTCGAATGCCCTCCGCTCTGCGGACGACAGAAAAAGAAAGAAGCGAGGTATTTCTTCAGATGACAGCTTACGGAGATAACATCAAAATTTTCTCTGGCAACTCCAATCCCGTGTTCGCCGAGACCATCTGCCGCGCCCTGAACATTCCCATAGGCCTGGCGGATGTCAAGACTTTCGCCGACGGTGAAGTTTCCGTCTCTCTGAATGAGACTGTCCGAGGAGCCGACGTGTTCCTGGTGCAGTCCACCTGCAAGCCCGTGAACGACCGCCTGATGGAGCTGCTGGTAATGGCCGATGCCTGCCGCCGCGCCTCCGCCGGACGGATCACCGCCGTGATCCCCTATTTCGGTTATGCCCGCCAGGATCGCAAGGCCAAGAGCCGCGATCCCATCTCCGCCAAGCTCGTCGCCAACATGATCACCGCCGCCGGCGCGGATCGCGTGCTCACCATGGACCTGCACGCCCCCCAGATCCAGGGCTTCTTTGATATCCCTCTGGATCATCTGCTGGGCAACCCCTCCTTTGTAAGCTACTATCTGAAGAAATTCCCCGAAGAAAAATTTGACCACTCCGAGTTTGTTGTCGTCTCCCCCGATGTGGGTTCCGTCAGCCGCGCCCGCACTTTCGCGCAGAAGGTCCACATGAGCCTCGCCATTGTGGATAAGCGCCGCCAGAAGGCCAATGAGTGCGAAGTGATGAACGTCATCGGCGACGTGCGGGGCAAAACCTGCATTCTGTACGACGACATGGTGGATACCGCCGGCTCTCTGTGCAATGCGGCCAACGCCCTGGTTGAGGTTGGCGGTGCCAAGGCGGTGTACGCCTGCGCCACCCACGGTGTGCTCTCCGGCCCCGCCTATGAGCGCATCGAGGACAGCCCCATTCAGGAGATCGTGTTCCTGAACACCATTCCCCAGGTGGGCAACACCGCCAGCAACAAGATCAAATTCCTGGACGTGGCCCCCGTGTTTGCCCGCGCCATTGAGCACATCCACGGCGGCACTTCCATCGCCGACCTGTTCTGAGCCGTGTTCAAAACGGATAAGCAGAGTTGGCTGATCGTTGGGCTGGGCAATCCCGGCCGGGAGTATGAGCGCACCCGGCACAATACCGGCTTCCGGGCCATTGACCTGCTGGCCCAGACGCTGGGCTGCAAGATCGACAAGGCCAAATTTCAGGGGCTGTACGGCCAGACCGTCTACAATGGGACGAAGCTCTTCCTTCTGAAGCCCCAGACCTATATGAATCTGTCCGGCCGGGCAGTGCTGCAGCTGAGCGCCTATTACAGCATTCCGCCGGAGCGGATCATCGTCCTGTTCGACGACATCTCCCTGGAGCCGGGGCGGCTGCGGGTACGGGGTGACGGCTCCTCCGGCGGGCACAATGGGATCAAGTCCATCATCGCCGAGCTGGGAAGCCAGAACTTTCCCAGGGTGAAGATCGGTGTGGGTGCAAAGCCCAATCCCGAATTTGATTTGGCCGCATGGGTCCTTTCCACCTTCAGCGCCAAAGAGGAAAAGGATCTGTCCTTTGCATTGAAAAACGTCGGGCAGGCCGCGCTGCTCATTATTGATCAGGGCGTCCCCCAGGCGGCGAACCAATTCAACGGCAGCCACCCGTAAAAAGAATATTACAGGCAAAGCAAACGGAAAGCGGGGATCATCCCGCTTTCCGCTTTGCCGCGTGGAGCAGCTTTTATTGTATGAGGCGATTATTATGGATCAAATCCTGTTTATGCTGAAAACCATTCCTGAATACGCGGCCCTGACGGAGTCCCTGCGCCGCGGAGAGGCCGCCGCCGTCACAGGCGTTGGGCAGATCAACCGCTCCCACATGATCGCGGGCATTTCCCAGGATGTAAAAAAGCCGCTGGTCATTCTGGTGCAGGATGAAATGGCCGCTCACCGCATGCAGGAGGAGCTGAAGTGCTTCCTGGGGACCGAGGTCCCCACCCTGCCGGGGCGGGATCTGACGCTGTATGACGCCGCCGTCGTCTCCCGCGCCTGGGAGCACAAGCGGCTGCGGCAGCTATATGCCCTGGGGCGAGGGGATACGCCCATCCAGATCATGTCCTGGGAATCCGCCTGCCAGCGGACCCTCCCGCCCGCCGTTCTCTCCCAGGCCACGCTCACTTTGGAGGTGGGAAAGGAATATGCCATTGAGGGTCTGATTACCTCCCTGGTCAGCGCGGGGTACAGCCGGTGCGGCATGGTGGAGGGTGCAGGGCAATTTGCGGTGCGCGGCGGTATTCTGGATGTGTTCTCCCCTGCCTGCGACAAGCCGGTACGAGCGGAGTTCTTCGGCGACGAGCTGGACACCATGGGCTTCTTTGACCCCGGCACCCAACGGCGGGATGAAAATATCACCAGCTGCGTGCTGCTGCCCGTCAGCGAAACGCTCCCCCACTGCCACCGCGGTGGAATGGAGGGGCTGTGCAGGGACCTGCGCAATCTGATTGCCCGGCAGCGGCGGCACAAAAATGTCAACGAGCCGCTGGTGGCCACCCTGTCCAAGGACCTGGAAAAATACGAGAACGGGCTGAGTAACCCCGCTTCCGACCGATATATGTCCCTGATCTACCCGGAATTTGCCTGTGCGCTGGACTATGTGCCCAGAGATTCCATTCTGGTGCTGTGCGACCACGCCAGCATCCAGCGTTCTGCCAGAACCCGGATGGAGGAGCTGGGGATGCAGCTGGACAGCATGCTCCAGGCTGGGCTGGTGGCAGGCGAGCTGTGCGACTTTGCCCTGCAATGGGAGGAGCTCTGCACCCGGCTGCAGGGTAAAACCGTCGCTTATCTGGATACCTTCGGTGGCAGCGCCTACCCGGAGGATTGCCCGCCCAAGGTGCTGCTCCCCGTCACTGCCAAGCAGCTGCCAGGCTACGGCGGAAACATGGACACCGTGGTCAGCGACCTGACACACTATCAGAAAATGGAATTCGGCAGTCTGGTGCTCTGCGGCACCCGCCGCCGGGCGGAGCTGCTGCAGCAGATGCTGCGGGAGAAGGGACTGAGCTGTTTCCTGTGCATCCCCCTGACCGCACTGCCCAAACCCGGACAGATCCTTTTGGCGGAAGGCAGCCTGCCCTTCGGCATGGAATATCCTCTGTCCAAGCTGGCTGTGCTCACCGAGGGACAGCTGATTGCCAAGGGTGAGCAGCGGCGCAAGCCGAAAAAATCCGGCGCGACCAACCGGCAGAAGCTGAACTCCTTTACCGACCTCACCCCCGGCGATCTGGTGGTACACGAAAATTACGGTATCGGCCGCTTTATGGCCATGGAGCAGATCAAGGTGGACGGGGCGATCAAGGATTATATCAAGATCGCCTACCAAGGCTCCGACACTCTGTTCGTCCCCGCCACCCAGCTTGACCTGGTAAGCAAATACATTGGCGGGGGCGGCGAGGATGCCAATGTGCGGCTGAACAAGATCGGCTCCGACGCCTGGCAGAAAACGAAGGCCAAAGCCCGCAAGGCCGCCAAGGACATGGCCGGTGAGCTGATCCAGCTCTATGCCGCCCGGAAGCGGCAGCCCGGATTCGCCTTTGCCGCCGACGCCCCTTGGCAGAAGGAATTTGAGGATAATTTTCCTTACCCGGAAACTGACGACCAACTGCGCTGCATCGCCGACATCAAGCATGATATGGAGTCCCCCACCCCCATGGACCGGCTGCTCTGCGGCGACGTGGGCTTCGGCAAAACGGAGGTGGCGCTCCGCGCGGTGATGAAATGCGTGATGGACGGCAAGCAGGCCGCCATCCTGGTGCCCACCACCGTCCTGGCCCAGCAGCATTATCAGACGGCCAGCTCCCGCTTCCGGGGCTTCCCCGTGAACATCGATGTGCTCAGCCGGTTCCGCACCACCAAGCAGCAGAACAAAACCTTGCAGGACATCCGCAGCGGAAATGTAGACCTGGTCATCGGCACCCACAAGCTGCTGCAAAAGAGCGTCCAGTTCAAGGATCTTGGATTGCTGATCGTGGACGAGGAGCAGCGCTTCGGCGTGAGCCATAAGGAGCGGCTGAAGGAGATCTCCAAGGGCGTGGACGTGTTGACCCTGTCCGCCACCCCCATCCCCCGCACACTGAACATGGCGCTGTCCGGCATCCGGGATATGTCCACCATTGAGGAACCTCCCTCCGACCGCTACCCGGTGCAGACCTTTGTAACGGAATACAACACCGCCATCATTGACGACGCCATCCGCCGGGAGGTAGAGCGGGGCGGGCAGGTATACTACCTGCACAACCGCACGGAGACCATCGACCAATGCGCGGGGGCGCTGCGGCGGAGGATCCCCGGGCTGAATGTGGCCGTGGCCCACGGGCAGATGACAGAGGATGCTCTGGGGGATGTGATGCAGGCCATGGCCGAGGGGGAGATCCAGGTGCTGGTGTGCACCACCATCATTGAAACCGGCCTGGACATTCCCAACGCCAATACTCTTATCATTGAAAACGCCGACCGATTCGGCCTGTCCCAACTGCATCAGCTGAGAGGCCGGGTGGGACGCTCCACCCGGCATGCCTATGCCTACTTCACCTTCCGCCCGGATAAGAGCCTGACGGAGGTGGCCGAAAAGCGGCTGGCTGCCATCCGGGATTTTGCGGAATTCGGCTCCGGCTTCAAAATCGCTATGCGGGACCTGGAGATCCGCGGCGCAGGCAATCTTCTGGGCGCGGAGCAATCCGGCCACATGATGAGCGTGGGCTATGATATGTACCTGAAGCTCCTGGACGAGGCGGTGCTGGAGGAGCGGGGTGAAGCACCCAAGGCGCCGGAGTGCACCGCAGACCTGACCGTCACCGCCAATGTGGATAAAGACTACGTCCAGCGCGGCGAGGAGCGAATGGATCTGTACCGCCGTATGGCTGCCATCCGCAGCCAAGAGGACGCGGACGACCTGCTGGATGAGATCGTGGACCGCTACGGTGAGCCACCCAAGGGCGTCCTGAACCTGATCGACATTGCCCTCCTGCGCGCCCAGGCGCGGACGGTGGGCATCAAGGAAATTCGCCAGAAGGGCGGAAATGTACTGTTTGGCCTGACCAATCTGAACTTCGAAGCGGTCAGCGCCCTGTGCGCCGACCCGGATTACAAGGCGCGAGTGGTGTTCCTGGCGAATGCCAAGGAGCCGACGCTCCAACTGAAGCTCTCCGCCGGGGTGGACAGCCTGAAACAGAGCAAGATCTTCGTGCAGCGCTACCGCAATCTGTGCGGATGAGGATCGGTTTTCTCTTCCAGATTCCGCAAAAAGCGGTTGTATTTCCCTCTCTTCCGTGCTATAATACAATGCAACAGAATATTGGAGTGCTGATGTGAAACAGAAGCATTCCCACACAGAACCAGGAGGCGTTACCATGGCTGATTACCACGAATTTGACGACTTTGACAGCATTCTCAAATCCATCGATTCCGCTGCCGACGGTGCGGCGAACGACGTGAACCTGGACGAGTTGCTGGCGCAGCTGAGCGTGGAATTCCCTGCGGATTTCGGCGACAAGGCTCCCAGCAAGCCGGCTGAGGACGCCCCGGCGGAAGCGCCGAAAAAGGCAAAGAAAGCCCGCAAAGAGCCGAAAAAGCCCCGCGCTGCCAAGCAGCAGGAAGAGGCACGATCTTCCCAGCAAGAAGAGGCTCCGTCTCCCCAGCAGGAGCCACAGGACTCCCCCGACCTTCCCCAGAAAACCGGCGGATTCCTGGACACCATCTCCCGGCATCATAAGGGGATCAACCTGGCGCTGGCCATTATCGCGCTGGTCCTGGTGGTGGGGATCGTCGCGGTGGTGCTGTGGCAGACCAATGCCGATCCCTATCAGAATAAAATCGTCAGCAATGTTCGGGTGGCAGGCGTTGACGTGGGCGACATGACCCGGCAGGAGGCTGCCGAGGCTGTCTCCACCGCCGTCGGCAGCAGCTACACAAGCACCGACATGACCGTGGTGCTGGGAAAGGAAGAGCTGATCCTGGCCGCCTCCCAGACCCGACCCAAGCTGAACATTGCCCAGGCCATTGAGCTTGCCTATGCCTATGCCCGCACCGGCTCCACCATCCAGCGGCAGCAGGAATATCAGGCCGCCCAGCAGGCCCCGGTGGATATTCCCCTGGGAGGCAGCCTGGAGCTGGATTCCGATTATATCCGCAGCACCGTATCCAATTTCCTGTCCAGCATTTCGGCTCAATATGTCCCCTCCGGCTACACGTTGGAGGGTGCCCGCCCCGGCCTGGATGCGGACAGTTATGACGCCTCCGTTCCCTGCCAGAACCTGGTACTCACCATCGGTACCCCCGGCGGTGACTATGATCTGGCCGGTATCCTGACCTCCATTGCCGAGGCGTACAGCCAGCGGAACTTCCGGGATGTCGTCCCTGACCAGTACCTGCCCCAGGAGCCGGAGGCACTGGATATTGACGCCATTTACAACGAAGTGCACGTGGATGCGGTAGAGGCCGTCGATGGCTCCGACTCCAGTGAGGGAACGCCCGGCTCCTGCGGCTATACCTTCTCGCTGGAGGATGCTCGTCAGCAGCTGAGCAACGCCAGCTACGGCGACGTGATCACCATCCCCATGGAGTACATCGTTCCTGAAAAGCTGGACAGCAACGGGATCTTCCAGTATCCCCTCGGCTCCTTCACCACGCCTGTCAGCTCCAACGAGGCATATAACCAAAACATGAAGCTGCTCTGCCAGCAGCTCAACGGTCTGGTCCTGGAAGCGGGACAGAGCTTCTCCTTCAACACGGTGCTGAAAGATCGCACTGAGGCAAACGGCTTCCAGCTTGCTCCCACCCACGGCGACCAGTGCATCGAGGAAGAGGTGGCTGGCGGCTCCGACCAGGTGGCGACTACACTGTATGTGGCGGCAATGACCAGCGGGATGCAGCTGACCGAGCGGCATAATGCCTCCCACGTCTGCCCCTACACCACCATCGGCACAGAGCTATCCGTATCCGGCTGGAAGAATCTGCAATTCCGCAATTCTCTGGACGGCTCGGTGATGATCCGGGCCAAGGTCACAGACAGCCGCGTCATCATCCGCTTCCTCAGCGAAAAGGAAGTGGACTTCGAGGTCAAGCTAGAGGTCAATCAGCTCTCCACCATTCAGCCAAAGAATGTCACCGTCCGCAAGAACGTCGCCGATGGCTACCAGGGCCAGCAGGTACTGACCGAGGGCATTGAGGGCGGCCAGATCTCCATCAGCTGGATCACCTACAAGAAGGGCACCGACACCGTCATCAAGAAAACCGGCGAATACGTCACCCTGCCCGCGCTGGATCACGCTGTTGTTGAACTGTACGCATAAGCATATTTTAAAGCACCGACTCAAGGCCGAGTCGGTGCTTTTCTTTTGTGCTTATCCGAAAATCACGGTAAATACAGTCCCCGTCTCCGGGGCGCTGGCGGCCTCGATTTTCCCGTCCATCAGCTCCACGGTGCGCTTGATGATGGCAAGCCCCAGGCCGTGGCCCTGCTGGGCGGTACGGGCCTTGTCGCCGCGGTAGAAGCGCTCAAAGACATGGGGCAGGTCCTCCGGGGCGATCACCGAGCCGAAATTCTGCACTGTCAGTACCGTCTTGCGTCCGCGGCCTGCCAGGCTCACAGAGCGGTGGCTCTGTGTCTGACCATCATTTTTTCCCTGAGTGCTCTGGCGGAGGGGCCAGGGGGAAATTCCCCCAGCGGCGGCCCCGGAGGAGGGCCGGGAGGTCCCGGCGGTCCTGGGGGCGGTCCCGGAGGCTCCGCCTCCAGCGTGACCTATACCGCAGCAACAGAGATCTCCTCCGCCGACACCCTGACGGATGGCATCTATCTATCGGACAGCGCGGATGAAAATGCGATCCTCATTGATACGGATGAGACTGTCACCCTGACAAATGCCACCGTTACCAAATCCGGGGATTCCGACGGCGGCGACAGCTACATTACAAGCTTCACTGGAGATGCCTCCCAGATCATCAGCAATGGCTACACCCTGTACGTCAACGGCGTAGCGCTGGAGGGCACCAAGTAAAAGCTCCTTCCTAACCAAAAGCTCCTGGGACGATGCGCCCCAGGAGCTTTTGGTTATTCAACGATTCTATTTTACTTCGCCGCTTCCTCCGCTTCTTCCTGTGCCTGGTATTCCGGGAAGGCGGAATACATCGGCTCCAGCTTTTTGCCCCGGATCACCCGGTCGATGTAGTTTGCGGTGATACGGTACACCAGGCTGCTCAGGCTGATGACACCGATCAGGTTGGGGATGGCCATCAGGCCGTTAAAGGTGTCGGACAGGTCCCAGGCAAGGTCAAGGCTCATGGTCGCGCCCACGATGATGAAGGCAACGAACGCGATCTTATAGCCGATGGCCGCCTTGGTGCCGAAGAGATACTCAAAGGCCTTGGTGCCGTAGTGACTCCAGCCCAGGACTGTGGAGAAGGCAAACAGCAACACCGCAATGGCAATGAACCATGCGCCGAATTTACCAAAGCTCAGCTCGAAGGCCTCGGCAACCATGGCGGTCTTCTCCGTGGTGGTGAGCATTGCGCCGGTGTCCAGATCCACCAGGCCGCTGGTGAGCACCGTCAGAGCGGTAAGGGAGCAAACGATGATGGTATCGGCAAACACCTCAAAGATGCCCCACATGCCCTGCATCACCGGCTCCTTTACATTGGAATTGGAGTGCACCATAACAGAGGAACCAAGCCCCGCCTCATTGGAGAACACGCCCCGCTTCATGCCCCAGGTCACGGCATCCTTCACCGTGGCGCCTACCACACCGCCAAAGGCCGCACGGCCGGTAAAGGCGCACTTGAAAATGATAGCAAAGGCCGGGCCGATCCGGGAAGCGTTCATGAAGACCACGACTACGGTACCGATGATGTAGATCAGGGCCATAAATGGCACCAGCTTTTCCGTGACTGCCGCGATGCGCTTCAGACCGCCAACCACCACCAGCGCCGCAACCACCATCAGGCACACGCCGGTGACCCACATGGGGACGCTGAAGGCCTGCTGCATGTTCACAGCGATGGAGTTAATCTGACTCATATTGCCGATGCCAAAGGAGGCAATGACGCAGAAGATGCTGAACAGCACCGCCAGCACCGCGCCGATTCTTTTGTAGCCGGGGAAGCTGCCCAGGCCATCCTTCAGATAGTACATGGCGCCGCCGCACCACTCACCGTCCTTATTCTTGCGGCGGTAGTAGATGCCCAGGACATTTTCGGAATAGTTCGTCATCATGCCGAAAATCGCCACGATCCACATCCAGAAAACGGAGCCGGGGCCGCCGGTGGCAATGGCCGCCGCCACGCCGGAGATATTGCCGGTGCCGATGGTGGCCGCCAGCGCCGTGCAAAGGCTCTGGAATTGGCTGATGGACTTATCCTCCTTGGCTGTATGGGCCGTGATGTGCTTGTTGGTAAAGATGCCGCCGATGGTGTGCTTCATCCAGTAGCGGAATCTGGTCAGCTGAAAGGCCCTGGTAAGCAGCGTCATCAGGATGCCGGTTCCAACCAGCATGATCAGCATGGGCATTCCCCATACAAAGCCATTGACGGAATCATTCACCTTCGTGACGGTTTGAACAACGTTTTCCATTTTTCTTCCTCCTTGGGTATTTTGAATATGAAAAAAGAGCACCCGCAAGAGGGTACTCTCAAAAGCAGATTTCAGGCAGCGGGTAAAATCCACCCTCTGCTTAAAATGCTCTGTCCTTTTGCCTGAGAGATTCGGTGGTCAGCCACCCCTTGCACCTTCGGCCTCCGGGTTGGGCCCGGATGTCTCCAGAGTGCGATCCACATGCGGTCCTCTTACCTGAGAGTTTCACTCCGTCGGTCGGACTTCCTTGTCCAGTTCTCCGCACGCTTCCTGTCGCACAATATTCAATTGCTGAAAGTTTGGAAGAAATATATCATATTCAAATGTTGGATGCAACCCCTGTCCGTCAATTTTGGAGGAATGAACAGAATGTGAACAGTCGTATGCTTTCTTTTTGTAAAAATAAGTTCACCGCGGAGGCACATCTGTGCTTCTGCGGTGAACTCACTTGTTAATTTCAGCCCTTACTCAGAGATATCCTCGCCAAAGAAGCGGGTGGACAGCTCAGAGAGGACACCATCCTCCCGCAGCTCGGCAATGGCCTGATTGATGGCCTCCATCAAAGAAGCGGTCTCCTCCCCCTTGCGCATGGGGATGGAGACATTGGAGGCTTCCTCGGTGGTGGCGACCACCTTCAGGTTGGAATCCGGGTGCTGGGCCATGTAATCGGTATAAGAGACGATGGCATTCAGCGTAGCGTCCGCACGGCCCTGAAGCACCATGGTCAGTGTCTCGTCCAGCGTGGCCACACCGTAGCAGGTCGCGCCGTAGCTCTCTGCCAGGTTCATATAGGTGGAGGCGATGGAGTTGGCTGTCTTCTTCCCGTCCAGGTCCTCAAAGGAGTGGATGGTATCGTTATCACCGCGAACGATCAGCGCGGTGCGGATGTAGGCATAGGGATCGGTGAAATCGTACTTATCCTCCCGTTCCGGGGTCACCTCAACACCGTTCACCACGATATCATACCGCCCGGCGTCCATACCGGCAAACAGGCCGTCCCACTCGCCGGGGATAATCTCTGCCTCCACGCCCAGCTTTTCCGCAATGGCCTTGGCCACCTCCACATCATAGCCGGTCAGCTCATCATCCTCACCCACAAAGGACCAGGGCGCCCAATCGCCCTCCAGGCCGATAATGATCTTACCCCGCTGCTGAATGGTGGCCAGCAGGTCGTCGGAGGACTTGGCGGAAACCGCCATGGTCAGCATCGCCGCCAGCATCAGGACGACACAAAGTGCAGCAAACGTTCTTTTCATCTTGATCTACTCCTTTTCATGCTGCGAAATGGTTTTCAAAAAAGCGCGGGTACGTTCTTCCTTTGGGTTTGCAAAAAATTCCTCGGAGGGGCCGGACTCCACGATGGAGCCGTTCTCCATGAAGATCACCTTGGTGGACACATTCCGGGCGAAACCGAGCTCATGGGTCACCACCAGCATGGTCATTCCCTCTTCGGCCAGCTTGCGCATTACTGCCAGCACCTCGCCCGTCAGCTCCGGGTCCAGGGCGGAAGTAGGCTCGTCAAAATAGATGATCTCCGGGTCGGTAGCCAGGGCGCGGGCAATGGCCACCCGCTGCTGCTGGCCGCCGGAAAGGGCATTGGGATAGCTGTTCGCCTTGTCCTCCAGGCCCACGCGGCTCAGGGCAGAGCGAGCAATCTGCTCCGCCTGAGCCTTTGGCATCTTCCGGGCCACCGTCAGGCCCAGCATGACATTTTGCAGAGCGGTTTTGTTACGGAACAGGTTATAGCTCTGGAATACAAAGGCCGTCTTTCGGCGGATACGCTGAATGTCCTTCTTGGAAATGTGGCTGAGCTGGAAATGCTCCCCGTCGAATTCCATCTCCCCGGAATCGGCGGCCTCCAGGAAGTTGATACAGCGCAGCAGCGTGGTTTTTCCGCCGCCGCTTTGCCCAATGATGGCGATCACATCGCCTTTGTTGACTGAGAGGCTAACCCCCTTCAGCACCTGGTCGCCGTCAAACTGCTTGGTCAAATTATGAACTGTCAGCATCCTGTCCCCTCCTTAGAAGCCATAGGCTGCCAGTTTCTTCTCACAGACAGCCTGGACTTTGGTCAGCACGGTACAGAACAGCAGGTAGATCATGGCGACCTCAATGTACAGCGCCAAGTGCTCATAATACCGGGAGGCAATGCGCTGGGTGACCATGAACATCTCCATCACGGTAATGTTGGCCGCCAGAGAGGTATCCTTGAGCATGGAGATCAGCGAATTGGACAGCGGCGGGAACGCGGTGCGGAAGGCCTGGGGCAGGACCACGTGCCGCATGGTCTGCATCCAGCTCATACCCACGCAGACGCCTGCCTCCATCTGCCCCCGGGGAATGGACTCGATGGCCGCCCGCATGGTCTCGGCGCAATAGGCTCCCTCGTTGATGGAGAACACCAGCACCGCCGTGGGGAACGGCTCCAGCACCACGCCCAGATTGGGCAGGCCATAAAACACCACGTACAGCTGAACCAGCAGCGGCGTACCGCGAATGACCCAGATATAAAAGCGAACGATCTGCTGAAGCACAGGTACCTTGGCCACCCGGATCATGGCGGCGATCACCGCGATCACCAGGGCACACGCAAATGAAATGGCAGTCAGCGGAATGGTCATCTTCAGCCCCGGCAGCAGCATCTTCGGGAATGACTCAATCAATATATTCACCAGGCGGTTGGATGTGAGCTGCGAAAAGAAGCTGCTCAGGCTCTCGATCATCATTTTTGCTCCTCGACCAAAGATTGCCTTGCGGCCCAGAAAATCGATTTCTCAGGGCAGCGCGGGCATGAAAAATGGGTGGAATCCAGTTCACTCCATTTAAATTTATTATATCATTTTCTGTCAAGAGCTGGAAGCAAATAATTTGGGCGGGTGCTCTTGAACAGAGCATCCGCCCGATGAAATTATCCGAAGATCGTGCAAAAGCGGTTACAGCTCTTCACTTGCCGTGTCTTTTGGGCTTTTGATCGAGTAACCGCATTTTCCGCACGTTCTCACGTCATAGGAAATGCCATCCTCTCCGGCTTCTACGGTCTCGCTAAATTCATGGCCCGATGTATAATACCGGCGAATTGTTTCATTGCAGCCGACGCAGCTTATGTCGATCCGCTGGCATTTATCCGCTTCCCCGACTGCGCTGGCCGTTGATGTACCATCTACGTGGTCAAAGCATTTCTTATCCAGCACCTCGCCGCAGGTGGTGCATCTGGTGACCATGGCGTAGCAGTAGGGCGGGTTTGCCTCGTTCATGACCAGGTTCCCGCTGCCATCCAGCACGGGGGCCACCGGGTTAATCTCTTTAACCGGGTCGCCGGGGGTGTGGGAAGTGGCCGGGATCTCTCTCTGCGCCGTGAGGACCTCACCGCAGACGGAGCAGACGGAGCCTTCCGTCAGGCCAGGCTGGGTGCAGGTCGGCGCTACCGCCGGAACCGTCTGCGGCGTATGGGGAACTCTGGGGATCGTCTCCTGGGGCCTTATTACGTAGCTGCATACGCAGCACACGATTCCCAGGGTGCAGCCCGGCTGGGTACAGGTGGGTTCCGCCGCAAGCAGGTAGCCAACGGTATGGGGCAATGCCGGGATGACCTCGCAGGGCTCCAGGATCTCGCCGCAGACGGAGCACTTGGAGCCATCGGTATAGCCGTCCCGGAAGCACATGGGATAGATCCCGTGAATCTTCTCGGGGGTGTGGGGAAGCTTCTCCACTGTCTTTTGCCGCACCAGCAGTCTGCCGCAGACTGCGCAGCGGGAGCCTTCGGTCAGGCCGATTTGTGAGCAGGTTGCCTCCCGGGCAGGGATCACAGTCGGGGTGTGCTCCGGCTTGGGGATGCTGCTTTGCGCAAGGAGCACCTCGCCGCAGATCTCACACTTTTTCCCCTCCGTCAGACCCGTTCTGGTACAGGTCGCTTCCCTGCCTGGGATCGCCGCTTCGGTATGGCCCAGTGCCGGGACTTCCTCCTGCTGGGTCAGGTTTTTTCCGCAGACCGCACAACGGCTCCCCTCGGTCAGGCCGGGCTCAGTACAGGTAGGAGCCACCGCAGGAATGGTCTCCGGCGTATGGTCAACGGTGTGGATAGGCTGCTGGCGCTGGATCCACGTCTTGCAGACAGTGCAGCGCTGACCATCGGTCAGGCCGGGGCGAGTGCAGGTGGGCGCGCGCCCCGGAACCGTATCAACGGTATGCCCCGTCATGGGGACGGCTTCCGCCTCTTTCAGCACCTTGCCGCAGAGGCCGCAGACCACCGATTCGGTTTTGCCCTCCTTGGTGCAGGTGGGGGCGACCGCCGGTGTCATCTGCTCCTGGTGGGCCGTCATGGGAATGGTCTCCTGTCTGGCAAGCAGCTTGCCGCAGGTGGTACAGCGCGCTCCGTCCGTCAGGCCGGGGCGGGTGCAGGTGGGCGCGCGGCCTTGGACAGTCTTGCTGCTGTGACCCAGGGCCGGTACAATCTCCTGCTCCGTCAGCACCTGGCCGCAAAGGGCGCAGACGCTCCCTTCGGTCAGGCCGGTTTTTTCGCAGGTGGGAGCCATCGCGGGAACCGTCTGCGGCTTATGCTCATGCTGGATATCCTCCGGCTCCACCGGCTCGCTGCATACCGCGCAGCGGGTCTCTCCGGCATCCGTTGTCTGCGGCGTGTGCCCCGTGGCGGGAATCGCCTCCTGGGGCGTCAGAACTTCGCCGCACGCCTCGCACTTCACCCCGGCAGTTTTTCCCTCCTGGGTGCAGGTCGGGTCCTCGGCGGACATTGTCTCCTCGGTGTGGCCCAGTGCGGGAAGCAGCTCCTCACGAGTCTCGCCGCACAGACGGCACTCCTGGAGCACTTTGCCGCCCTTCAGGCAGGTCGGCTCTTCCCGCTGGATATCCGTGTAATCATGCCCGGTGGCCAGCAGGTTCCCGATCGCTTCCTCCGTCAGGCAGAGCGTCTGCCCTTCCTTTGCCCAGGCCAGCAGTTGCTCCAGCACACCGGCGGGCAGCTTGCCATAGGGGATGTCCAGCACAGGCGTACCACCGCCCTTCTTGCCGGATTGGAGGGACCAGGGTTCGGTGGACTTCCAGGCGTCCTGATCGATCTCGTCCGCCAGCACGAAGGAAGCCTTCTCCCCTTGGGTGCTGATGAGCAGGGCCTCCCCTGCCTCGGCGGTGGTCTTCTTCCCGCTTCCTGTCAGCATCGCTTCAGCGGCTCCCTGGAATACCTCGATCAAAGTATGATCCTTCACCTTGCTGACCCGGACAACACCCTGTCCAATGGAGACCAGTGCGCCGTCCGTCTGAATCTGGAACAATTCCCCCTGAGCCAGCGGCTCCTCCAGCCGGATCAGGATGCCGCCATCCTCCAGATGGATCCTGGTCTTACCGTTTTCCGGCGTACCGGAGGCTTCCAGGCGGATCTCAGAGCTTTCCTGCATGTAGATTTGCTTATTTCCATCGGCATTCAGCGTCAGCTCGGCATCGGAGCCAACGCGGAGCCCATCATCGCTCTTCAGAAGCGCTCCCGGCTCAGCTGCCTGGGTGGACTTGTCCGCGTGAACGATCTCCAGCCGGCCGCCGGTGGATCCTACCTGGATTTCCCGGGAAAAAATCCCGGTATCGATGCTCTCCGGCTTTGCCTTCTCCGCACAGCCGCACAGCAACAGCGTAAGGCAAATGACCGGCAGCAATCTCCGAAATATTTTCATGTATCTTCTCCTTTCAATGCAATAGCTCCGGCCAAAACCGTCCTTGCTCTGGAGCCATACAGGAATTCTATCCAAAAATGGAAGTTTTCACCCTTCGTTATAGGGCTATTATAACACAGGGGACGGATATTGCAAGAATTATTCACAGAATCTTTCGTTTGAAATCCACATTTTTCAACATTTTGACCATCGTATTTCAAATTTCACCCTTGCGCAGGCGGTTTGACTGTGGTAGGATAGCGATGTACGGTCAGCCGGAACGATTGTTCAACAATTGTGGAGGTAAGAAAATGGCGCTGAATATAAGAGCATTCTGGGACGCCGTCCTGCGGCAGGACGCGGCGGCCATCCGGGAATTCTTCCATCCCAATGCCTGGGTGAACTGGAACAACACCAATGAGCATTTCACCCTGGAGGGATTCATCCGGGCAAACTGCGAGTATCCCGGCCAGTGGGATGGCGAGGTGGAGCAGGTGATCACCACCGATACCCACATGGTCACCGCCACCCATGTATACCATAAGGACGGGAGCATGTCCTGCCATGTGGCCTCCTTCATCCGCGTTGTGGATGGGAAAATCGCATCCATGGACGAATACTGGGGTGACGACGGCCCGGCTCCGCAGTGGCGGCAGGAAAAGCACATCGGAAGCAACATTAGAGAATAAGCGAACGCAGAGACTGACAGGTCCAGCACGAAGAAATCTTTGGTGTGAATTACATGGCAGACAAAATACAAAGCGCTTACGAATCATCAAAAAACATCTATGACGACGTTCTCACCCAGGGCAATTTTTTCAGCAGAATGTATATCAAGATATTTTAGAGCGGGACGGACGACAATGAGATCGTGCGAAAGGTCTTATCCTATATTCCTGATGGGTTTTCGGGAAAGCTGCTTGATGTCCCGGTCGGAACGGCTGTGTTCACGGAGCGCAAATGGGCAGCCCTAAAAAATGCGCACATCACCTGCCTTGATTACAGCATGGACATGCTTGAGCAGGCCGAGAAAAGGCTGAGTGGCTATCCGCATATCAAATGCGTTCAGGGTGATGTGGGGAACCTGCAAATGGGGGACGAATCCTTTGATATCGTCGTCAGCATGAATGGGTTCCACGCATTTCCCGACAAGCAAAAGGCGTTCAGAGAGACCTGGCGCGTTTTAAAACCGGGTGGTGATTTTATTGCCCGCTTCTATATCAAGGGAAAATCCAGACGAGCAGACTGGCTTGTGAAAAACATTCTTGCAAAGAGGGGCTGGTTCTCTCCCCCATTCCAGACGGAGGAAGAGCTGAGAGGTATTTTGCAGAAAATGTATAAAGAGGTCAACATCTATGTGGACGGGTCAATGATATACTTCCACTGTGTGAAATAACCTTGACCGATCTCATACCAGTACGAAAACGACCGCAGCCGGTTTTGGCTGCGGTCATTTTTTCGCGGTTATTTGGATTTCTTGCCCAGGAAGTCCGGCAGCTCCTTGCCCTGCTTCCGCCACTGATAGAACTCTGCGGTAGCCGCGAACTCTACGTCACCGGCAGAGTTCAGGGCGGTCTCCACGGAATCCTGCACCACACCGATGATGAAGCCGACGCCCACCATCTGCATGGCCACGTCGTTGGAGATGCCAAACAGGGAGCAGGCCATGGGGATCAGTAGCAGAGAGCCGCCCGCCACGCCGGAAGCACCGCAGGCGCCCAAGGCGCTCATGATGGACAGCAGGACCGCCGCCGCCGGTTTTACCGAGATGCCCAGCGTATTGGCAGCCGCCAGGGTCATAATGGTAATGGTGATGGCCGCGCCGTCCATATTGATGGTCGCGCCCAGAGGGATAGAGACAGAATACATGTCCTTGTCCATGCCCAGCTTCTCGCACAGCGCCATATTCATGGGAATATTGGCGGCGGAGCTGCGGGTGAAGAAGGCAGTCAGGCCGGAATCCCGCAGGCAGCGGAACACCAGCGGATAGGGATTGCGGCGCAGATACAGGAAAATGATAAGGGGATTGATCACCAGCGCCATAAACAGCATGGTGCCCACCAGCAGCGCCAGGAGCTTGCCATACTGGGTGAAGATGGACAGGCCATTCTCGGAAACATTGGTAAACACCAGACCCAGGATACCAAAGGGAGCCAGGTTGATGATCCAACGCACGATCTGAGATACCGCGTCGGAGACGTTGGCCATGAAGCTCTTGGCAGAGTCGGTAGCAATAGCCTTCATGGCAAAGCCAAACATGCAGGCCCAGAACAGGATGCCGATGTAATTGCCCTTGGTAATGGCGCTGAGGGGATTTTCTACGAAGTTTTTCAGCAGCGTGTTCATCACCTCGCCCAGGCCCTGCGGGACCACGTCCTGCTGCGCAGCCTCGGCCAGGGTGACTGTCTGCGGGAACAGGAAGCTGGTGCACACTGCCAGCGCCGCCGCGATAAAAGTGGTGAGCATGTACAGCCAGATCACCATTCCGAACCGGCGGTCCAGCTTTGCAGTTCCCTGGGCCAGCGCTGCCGCAACGATGACAAACACCAGCACAGGCGCGACGCCCTTCAGCGCATTGACAAACAGATTGCCCAGTTCCCCGATCCACTTCGCGCCGGGAGCCGCTAACGCCAGCACCGCGCCGATCACAAGCCCCGCCAGAATGCGGATGATCAGGCTGACGCCATTATACTTCTTTACTACCCTCTGAAAATATGACACTTTCTTTCTCTCCTTGCAGATATCTTTGTTTTTCCGTGCAAAAAACATGCTTCTATTAAAGCGCTTTTGGCCTCATTTTGCAACATGTTTTTTGGATTTCTGAAAAAAATATTTTATTTATCCATTTTAACGCCGTGTATCTGCGCATTCCATGCAGGAATGAATAAATCAAGTTGCATAAATGCAAGCAGGCGTGTTTTATTCTGGCCCAGGCGTTTTAACCAGCCGCTTATCTCCCGTCATTGCTCCCTTAAAGGTGGAGCGCATAGTCCTTCGTTTTTGTTTGGGATGATATTTGTTACATCATTCTAGGATAGTTTTTAGAAAATGTATTTATAAAAATCGAAATTATGCATTTAGTATCTTGATTTTTAGCAATATCTATGATAAAATTTTTGAAGCAGAAAAAGCATCGCCACAGAGTATGCTATAAATTATATCATTTTTAAAAGGATGCTAACATGAAGAGATTGTCTTTTGAACGTCTGGCTGACGCTGTAAAGCGGGGCCGCAAGGCCAAGGGCCTGACCCAGGTTGCGCTTGCCAAGGTAACCGGCATCAACCGTTCCATGATCGGGCAGCTGGAGAATCAGACCTTCAAGCCCTCTATTGAGCAGCTGGAAGCATTGGCCGAGGCGTTGGACTTTGAGATCACCGACCTGTATGTAGACGAAGCCGCTGCCTGTGCCCAATCTGTTCCTTCAAAGTCCTACAAAATTGCCATAGCCGGTACCGGCTATGTTGGCCTGTCCATTGCGACTCTGCTGAGCCAGCACAACCACGTTACCGCGGTCGACATCATTCCTGAAAAGGTGAATCTCATCAATAATCGCAAATCCCCCATTCAGGATGAGTATGTTGAAAAATTCCTGGCCGAGAAGGAGCTGGATCTGACCGCCACCCTGGATGGCGAGGCAGCCTATCGGGATGCCGATTTTGTGGTTATCGCTGCTCCAACCAATTATGACAGTAAGAAGAACTACTTCGATACCTCCGCCGTGGAGGCCGTCATTGAGCTGGTGCTGAAGGTCAATCCCGACGCTACTATGGTCATCAAGTCCACCATTCCCGTGGGCTATACCGCCTCTGTTCGGAAAAAATACAATACGGGCAATATCATTTTCAGCCCGGAGTTTCTGCGGGAGAGCAAGGCGCTGTATGACAATCTGTATCCTTCCCGTATCATTGTATCCTGCGATGACGCCACAAGGGAAAAGGCAGAGATTTTCGCTTCCCTGCTCCAGCAGGGCGCCGTCAAGGAGGACATTCCCACACTGTTCATGGGCTTCACCGAGGCCGAGGCTGTGAAGCTTTTTGCCAATACCTACCTGGCTCTTCGGGTCAGCTACTTCAATGAATTGGACACCTACGCCGAAACCAAAGGCCTGAGCACCAAGGATATCATCAACGGCGTATGCCTGGACCCCCGGATCGGCACCCACTATAACAACCCCTCCTTCGGCTACGGCGGCTACTGCCTGCCCAAGGACACCAAACAGCTGCTGGCCAACTTCGAGAACGTACCCCAGAACATGATGTCCGCCATCGTGGAATCCAATCGCACCCGGAAGGATTTTATTGCGGATCGGGTTTTGCAAATGGCCGGAGGCTATTCCTATGAAGACGGGCTGTATAACCCCGCCAATGAGAAAGAGATCGTCGTCGGCATCTTCCGCCTGACCATGAAAGCCAATTCCGATAACTTCCGCCAATCCGCCATTCAGGGCGTCATGAAACGCATCAAGGCCAAGGGCGCAACTGTCATCATCTACGAGCCAACACTGAAAGACGGCGAAACCTTCTTCGGGAGCAGGATCATCAATGATTTGAAGCAATTCAAAGCGCATTCCGGCTGCATCATTGCCAACCGCTATGATGCTTGCCTGGATGATGTGAAAGGAAAGGTCTTTACAAGGGATGTTTTCGGGCGGGATTGAGATAAAGAAAATGACTGAAATAAGGACATTCAAAACAGTCAAGTCCAATTGTTAGCCTTTTTAACATATTTCATAGAAGCACTATCTTCATGAATGATTCACGATTTGTCGAACATGTCCTCTGTAGAGTCTGACATAGTGGCCTTTCAACAATTTCCCACCGAAGCATGTTGTCCTACTCAGAGTAAAACAATTCTCTTTTTTTGGCATTTGTAAGTTGAATATTTCCATAAATGCCAAATATTGCGCATAATTTTTGACCTTATCAAGTTTTTTTAGCGAATAATGTGCCTCAGATAAAAACGCATACGCGGAGCCATATGGATTGGATACCGCCAGTCTATTTGCGTTTGCAGTATAGCCATCCGGCAAATACTCTGACACGTATATCCTGTCCTCACATAGATACATTGGAGCAATCCGATCAAGCTCATTGTAGAAAACACGTTCTGTTACAAACCGTTCACCAGGAAAAGTTGGGAACCGAACGTTTCCGATCAAATCCTTTCTCAGTACAATCATTGTATCTCCACGAAAGCGAAAACGATGATACAGTTCTGTAATTCCAACTTTTCTAACGCCTTTAGGGTATGGCTGGGCGACATCTGCGCCGTTCTGATGGATTTGTCTAAAATACATTCCTAGATACTTCTCTGCGGCGATCGACTTATAGGTTGACAGTATTGTTTCAACCGCTACGTTGGTCAGATAATCATCCGAATCAACGCATGTAAACAAATCCGTGGTGCAAAGGTCAAGCGCATGATTAAATGCGACATGCTTTCCCCCATTTTTCTGTTTGACATATCGCACTTCAATTTTGCCATCTCGAATAAATGTAGAAATCAGTTCTTCTGTGTTATCTGTCGATCCATCGTCGATGACCAACCAAATAAAATTCTTGTCCGTCTGGTTGACTAGACTTTGATACAGCCGACCCACACAATAAGCTCTGTTGTAAGTTGGTGTAAAAATAGTCAAACTCACTTTTTTATCCCTTTCACTAGGAAGTGCTTAATTGCAACCGCAATTCTTATCGGTTTATTACCAACTGTTTTATTGACGAATTTTATGAATTTCGTCTTGGGACCTGTCCAAGAACCATTAAAATGGTGGATGGTGACTGTATTTTCCGTTCTTACCACTTTCCCATCATTTAACCTTTTCGCGCACAAATAATCAAATGGATAAAATGTGACATCACCTAAATTTTGATAAGTATTATTAAACTTAATTGGGTAATGCGCAGCAGTAATCCGCGAAATGGTCGTCACATTCGTCGTTAAGTCCATTGCGCCAGATTCCTTAAAAAAGCTGCGATCTGTATAGTATTCTAGCTGCAATGCGATCCAGGGGTTTCCTTTCTCTGCGCCAATTGTTCCAGTAGAAATTCTTTCCTCAGTTTCAAAGCCAGAAAAAGCCTTATTAGCCAGCATTTCTCCGAAAGGCCGTACCGCCTCCACATCCGTGTCCATATAAATTCCGCCAAAATCATACAAGACCTTCAGTCGAACATAATCCGTAACAAAGGCCCATTTCTTACACTCGTATGCCTCCCGGGTATATCGGTTTGTGCGATAATCAAAATTCTTTTCGGACCAAATCTTTATCTCGAACCCTGGATTATTTCTTTTCCAGCTTTCCATATTTTTCAAAACATCCTTGGGTAATGGATTCCCACCGAACCAGCAGCAGTGAATAATATGTGGTATCATTTTTTTCTCCTTATTACAGATACAAGTACCTTTCTATAGAAAATTGCAACAAATATGACTGTCACACCCATAACAATAGATACCGTCAGCACAGACTTGACCATCCAATTTAAATAACCCGTCACTTCAACTCTAACTATTCCATGGGCAAGGATTATGCTGACTCCGGCAATCAATAAATAACACACAGTGCTTCTAATACTCTTCCAGACGCCCCTGTACAGGATAGCCTTTTTTAAGTAAATAATTTGTGCAATATATCGATAGCCCGATGCCAAAAGCGTTCCAATCGTTACACCAATTAAACCCCAGTAACGGACTACCGCAATTGAAATCACGATATTTAAAGACGCTTCAATATACCCAAACTTTGAAATTCTTCTAAAATGTCCCGCAGCATTCGCAACATTTATATAAGGTTCTCGTACACAGCCTAGCGCGCTCGCTGTCATAAGCAATGCGCCAAAAACGGGTTGATTATAGTTTGCATCTGTCACTCCCGATGTGTAAATCATAACAAATGGGGTTACCAATATGGCCCCACACGTGAATAAAACTGTCGTCACAAGTCCCACACATAATTCATAAAAATCGAAAGCGTCATTAGCCTGTGCCAAATCATCTTTGACAAGGACACTCCCCAATGACGGCAAGATTGAAGAAGAAATCGCCACGACAAAGTTCCTTAGCGCCACAGCAACCAAATTATAAACAGCGTAAATCGAAACATCTGACAGCCCGCCTAGCACAGTCAACACAGCTATATCGGTATTCGAATGCACAACATAAGCAATGTTCTGGCCAAACCCATCCCAACGATGCTCTAGCGCGTCTTTGTCCTCGGGTATGTTCTCGTCAATTTTATAATGATGTTTTACATAAACGTTGAAAATAATAGGTTGGATACAGTATGCCAGCGCACTAGCTAGTTTAAGGATGTGTATCTCAGGGCAAATTTTTGCAACCGCTATAGCCATAATAAGGTTCAGGACGAGAAAAACAATCTGAACCAGCGACACAAAATACGTTTTCTGATCTGCATTGAGTAGAATTCTGTAGGTTATCGAAAAGTAGAATTGTATAAAAGCAGTTATCGCCAGTACAAGCACCAGCAGCGCAGTGTACTGCCAGCTAAATTCCTTCCAAATAAACAGTGGTCCCACTACCGCAAGAAAAACTGAGTAGATGAAGAATATCCTTGCAATGGTTTTGAAAAAAAGCTCCGCCGATCTCACTATTCCGCTAATTTTCTCGGTATTTTCTTCCGCCAAGGGACGATACAGGGCAGACATCACCACTGTCCCTACGCCGCCTTCCAGCAAAGAAATGAAATTGAGAAATTGAGAAATTGAGGTAACAAGTCCGTTGATGTCAGATCCAAAATTCAAAAGGATAATTCGTGGAATTATCAGGCCGTTTATCAAGGTTAACACCTGAAGCAGCAAGGACATAAAGATATTGCGAAGAAGCGTTTTCTTTTTCATACTTCTACCCTACCTGATTTGTCTTTTGATAATTCATATTTTTGGGCAAACAGCAAACAAATACCAATCATAAAATAAAATGGAACATCCTTCAGACAACCCGAAATCATTTTATAAAGCAGCAACATTACAAGTGGGGCAAATCGAACAATTGACTGCGTTTCTTTTTTCTGAAGGGCCTTTCTCCCCTCAATTAACAGAGTCCCAAAATATACACTTGCTCCTAAAGTGCCCAACGAAACCAACGCATCAAAAACAATATTATGTGCCGTATCATATACTTCATTGTACTCAGTGCCAATTCCAAACAAGAAGTTTGACGCACTTGATTTCCAGACCTGTATCGTTCCCTTAATCAAACCAGCCCTTGAGCCATACCCGCCTCCAAACCTTTTACCGACCGCATTTAAGACCGGCTCAAACAAACCGGATAATCTGTCATAGGAAAATATCACCATCGTCGTGAAAAGAAATGAAATGAGAATTGGCCATTTGGGATTATGTGACAGGTACACCAGTGCAAAAAGAAGTATGATTGCCATTTCAACATAAAATGCTCTCGCAATGCACATCATCCCGCAATAGGAAAAGAAAAGCGAGGACACCAGATAAAACAACTTTACTTTTCTATCTTTACCATTAAACGAGAAAAACGCCATCCCAATAAAAATGGGAATATACTGTGCAATTTCGTTTCCGCCCGCTATTTCGGGGTAACCTTTCCCAAACATGTAGTATTCCCCATATTGGTTCCAAACGCCGTACATCGACGGAACCATTGTCTTTCCAAATTTGCAGATTTCGGCAAAAATATTTACTAAGCAAATGCCCCATATCGCAATTCCAAAAACCACAATGAGCTTGTCCAAGTCAATTTCCGCACTATTCCTCAGCATTCCGAGCAAAAGGATAAATGAGGCCCCCCACAAAAGCTGGTCACCAATTCTGATAATAGAAGAATTAAAACTGACAGCAAAATCCCACACCATTACAAAAGCAGCTACCAAGACCGCTCCATGAATTCTTCCTTTTTGTTCAAATAGCAATTTCAGTAAATATGTGGGAAAAGCAAGGAGAAGAAAGGAAAACGAATGGCCTCCAAATCCTACTCTTATGACTGCTCTAAGGAACTGTGTTCCAAACAGCAGCAAATATCCATCCTCTTTATTGAATATAAGTAGTTTCCAAAGTATCAAAAAAGTTGACAGGCATCCAATAACGTCTTTTGCAAAACCTCTTGTAAAATTTGCATACAGAATTCCCATAAAAATGCAAATCCACATTGTCCGATACAAACCTTTTTGATTGCTTTTCCTATTATTGTTTCCCGGATTCATACATGCAGTCCCCGTAGACTTTAATATATTCTCTAGCCATTTGTTCAGAAGAAAATGATTGGGCTCGTTTCTTTGCATTCTCTCCGAGCTTTTTTCTCAGCGTCATGTCATTGTACAGACTTTCAATTGCATCCACCAATGCGCCCTCATTTGGCTCAATCAACATGCCATCAATGCCATTGGAAATCATGTCAGGGATGCCGCCAACATTACTGGCAATGCACGGAAGCCCCGTCCCCATTGCTTCAATAATCGTCATCGGCATTCCCTCATAATCCGATGGCAACACAAATATATCCGCCTCGCGTAGGAATTCATGCACATCGCTCTGCAAGCCAAGAAATTTTACATTCTCAGAAAGGGCATTCTTGCAAACAAACGTCTCAATTTCTGTCTTCTTTTCGCCGTCACCAATTAGCCAAAGTTCACTGTCACTGTGTTTGTTGTGAAACTGCACAAATGCACGAAGCAACCTGCCATGGTTTTTCTGTTCCGAAAACCTCCCTATATGTAAAACCTTTAAATTCCCATTTATAGAGTAATCTCCCTTAGAAATACACTGTGAAAGATTAATTCCGTTAAAAATAATCGGAACACGGGATCTGGTTATTTTATACTCTTTTACGATAGAATCCCGTATTCCACCGCTAAGTGCAACAGGAATCAAATGGCAATGTTTGAAAAAAAATTTGTTTACCACCCGCGCCATTCTTTCGTTTTCTTTTTCAGCAATATTATGGACCGTATGAACCCTTCGTTTAATCCCCACAATCATTGCAGCCGGTACAGCATATTGTGCACAATTTCTGTGGGTATGTATAACATCTGCATTGACTTTTTTGAAAACTCTCATCATTTTCGGAATCATGGAAAAATCCAAGCCCGGTTTTTTCCCTAAATAGCATACATCTATACCTGAATTTTCAAGTCGTTCCGTAATGGCGGAGTGGAAGTCATACATACTCACAGCAACCACGTTATGCCCAAGTTTAGTCAGTTCATATATTAAGTTCTCACACATAGTTTCCGCCCCAGCGAGCCCAAATTCTGGCATAACTTGAACAATCGTCATATTTTAAAACAACCTTTCTGCAATATCTTTCCGAAGTTTCTGTAATAAAAAATTTTTCTTACTAATATAATCCACTTACTGCACTATCTGGTAAATCTTCTATACAACACACACATCGCTTCATTGGGTGTGTATTTACGTGCTACGGAGACACAGCTTTTTTTCTTTTCCAGGACTAAATCTGGCTCATTTGCAACTTTATATAGTGTTTTCTCAAGGTCTGATTGATTACAAAAATCAAATCCAATTCCCGTAACTCCGTCGTCCACCACGTCCGAAAAGCTCTCCCACCTAGCCGAAATTACAGGGACACCAGCTGCATAGGCATCTAAAATTGTCCCTGGTATACCTTCCGTGAAGAATCTTGTAGGAAACAGTAAGCAAAAATAATCTTTCAAAATACCTACGCTCTTATTGAAAGGCACACAACCTCTGTAATGGATATACTCCGGAAAGGATTCTGTTAATCTTTCAAACCAGTCCGTCTGTCCGCTGTCCACCTGCCCAAAAATATCCAGCGCAAAAGCTGTCCTCCCTAACTTCTCGTTGACAGCCTTCACCGCTTCCACCGCATCGCCGATTCCCTTTTCTTTCATAACTCTCGAAAATGTACACAGCCGATAGGGTTCACCTTGCGGATATACCAGCTCTGACTCGGGCAGAATACGCAGGTCTTTAAAGTTTGGAAGGACCACCACATTTTTGAATCCTTGTTTCTCCAAACTCCGTTTCATAGTGGAAGTTTCCACATAAATGTAGTTCAGCTTTTTCAGCGCAGAGCGCAACACCGCATTGCCTTTCGTAAGCTCCGGCAGCCAGCCGCCGATAACCACATAGTGGAGCTTTCTATGATAAAACTGGTTGTGAAAGGCACACAGCGGAGCAAAGACACGAACTCCGTTGTGTGCAGGGAAGATGATAATATTTTCACATTTCGCAAAACCGCGCAGCATCAGTTTAATCACCTTGGGCAGCACACGCAGGCCACCGTGCGTGTCTATTTTGGCGACCTGGTCTTCACCATAATGCTTCTCCAGCTCCGCAGTAACAGTCTTTGTTTTAACAGTCTGGCCATTCAGCATTTCTTTGCCAAAGCCGAAATGGCCAATCACGCAGACCTTTTTCATTCTATCTCCTGACGATACATATATCTTTTTTTCTTATAAAACCCATAAGCCATATTTCGGCAAGTATTAAGCACACTTACCATTCTGCTCTCCTTTTCCGCCTCACGAAACAGTTTATAGTGCCAACCGATCATCGTTTTCACGCTGTGTGTGCTGACGCTTCCTGTTCTTCCCTTTCGATATTGGGCCAGGTTCTCATTTAGTAAATAACAGTCTGCTTTTCTGCATACTTTCAGCCACATGGCATAGTCGTTGTTTTTCTTGATATTCGCAATCTGAATCAGGCCCACGGCTTCAGCGTCATACATAACCGTCAGGCACCCCGGCCAGCAGTAATTGAACATTCCAGTCTTGGTGATTCTCTTGGGGCCTGTGACGCGCACGCCGGTTTTCTCTCCGGCCATGTCGATTTCTTCGTAATTGGTGTAGGAGAAGTGGTATCCGTTTTGTTCCATGAATGCAACCTGTTTTTCCAGCTTTTCCGGAAGCCACAAATCATCACTATCTAAGAATGCAATCCACTTTCCTTTGGCTTCCCGCAGCGCCCAGTTTCTGGAAATAGCAGCTCCGCTGTTCTGTTCATTTTTCAGATAACGAATTCTCCCGTCAGTCAAAAACGGGCGCACTACCTCGTCTGTATTATCCGTAGAACAGTCGTCCACAATAATCAGTTCCCAGTTTTCATAGGTCTGATGCTGAACAGATTCAATAGATGCTTCTATGTAATTTGCCGTGTTGTAGGACGGCATGATGATGGATACCAAATCGTTCATATATTTCTCCACACTTAGAGAGAAGCGGACAGCAGCCCTCTCGCCTCTGCCTGTTTCCTTTCGTATTCTTCTTTGTCCACTCTCCCGGCTTTCAGTAAGTAGTCTCCAAAGTCGTCGGTGATCTCTACCTCGTCCACGTCGCTGTCTTCCAGACCTTTTTCACCGAAGAAGACCTGTTTGACAGTATCGAAGATTATCTTCAAGTCCCCCAGGAAGGTGACATTCTGGATGTATTCCAGGTCCGTGGCCAGTTTGCCGTCCCAGGAGATGGCGTTGCGGCCTCTGGTCTGGGCCAGGCCGCTCAGGCCCGGGCGGACGGTGTGACGCAGGCGCTGCTCCGGGGTCATAAAGACCATATCCCGCACCAGCTGAGGCCGGGGGCCAATGACGGACATGTCACCCCTCAAAATGTTGATGGCCTCGGGCAATTCGTCCAGGCTGGTTGCGCGCAGGGCCTTTCCAAAACTGGTCAGCCGGACCTCATCCGGCAGCAGATTGCCGTTTTCATCCCGTGCGTCGGTCATGGAGCGGAATTTATACAGCTTGAAAATCTTTTCGTCTTTGCCCGGTCTTGGCTGGGTAAACAGCACCGGGCTCCCCAGCTTGATCCGCACCAGGATAGCCAGGATGGCGTACAGCCAGCAGAATACGATGAGCGCCGCCAGTGCACAGACAATATCAAGGATTCGCTTCACATACCGCTCGTAGATGCCCTGCTTTCTCTCCATGGCCGCTCCCTTACTCAAAGCACGCCCGGATGACGTCGATGATTACTGTTTGTTCTTCCTTCGTCATCTTGTTGTCGCTGGGCAGGCACAGGCCTCTTTGGAAGATGTCGGCGCCTACGTCCTGGACACCGCCGGCGATATAGGCATTGGTCTTGGCCCGGCCGGAGCCGCTCACCGTCACGAACTCATGCATCCGATACATCGGCTGCATATGCATCGGCTTCCAAATCGGGCGGCCTTCGGCGTTGATCCCGGCAATGGCTTCCAGTATCTCTGTCGGGCAGGACTTGCCGCTCTGGGGTACATAAAGCGCGTCCGTCTCGCCCCGGACCTGTTTGCACATGGCGTCCCTGTCAATGATCATGGCAGACAGCCAATAATTCGGGACGCATTTCTCTTCATCAAAGGGATTCATCTGAACAGGCAGTCCCTTCAGGCCGTCTTTATACCGCTCGTACACAGCCTTTTTCTGGGCAATGTGCTCCTCCAGGTGGGGATACTGCCCACGGATCACGCCGGCAATGACGTTGCTCATCCGATAGTTATAGCCGACCTCCTCATGCTGATACCAAGGCGCATTCTCCCGGGCTTGGGTGGACCATTTGCGGGTCTTGTTTGCCACCTCCAGGTCATTGGTCAGCAGGCAGCCGCCGGACGAGCCGGTGATGATCTTATTTCCGTTAAAGGAAATTGCCGCATAGTCACCGAAGGTCCCGCAGTTATGTCCTTCCCAGCTGGCGCCCATCGCTTCGGCCGCATCCTCCACCAGAAGTGCCCCATGGGCCTGACAGATCTCCTTGATCCGCCGGAGGTTGCCGGAGAAGCCGTACAGCTCCGCGCAGACCACCAGTTTCACCTCTGGATACATCGAGAACGCCTTCTCCAGCGCGACGGGATCCATATTCCACGAAGCTTCCTCCGTGTCGATAAAGATGGGGATCCCTCCTTCGTAAACGACAGGATTCAGCGTTGCGTCAAAGGTCATATCGGAGCAGAAAACTCTCTTGCCCTCCAAGGCCCCATGACCGATCATGGGACGGCCGTAAAGCCGTTCACCGGCCAGCTTCATGCACAGGTGCAGCGCCGCCGTGCAGCTGCACAGCGCCACAGCATATTTAACACCCGCCGTTTCCGCGGCAATGCGCTCTACTTCGTTAATATTCTGGCCGACCGTGCTCATCCAGTTGCTTTCGTAAGCTACCGTGATATACCGCAGCTCTTCTCCGTGCATGGTAGGCGTTGCCAACCAAACCTTGTTTGGGAAAGGAGTGAAATCATTTTTCCTCTTAAATGCCATATTTCTCAATCTCCCTCAACTCAAATTCACCAAAACGCTTTATGCAAAAGGCTCAGAAGAAACTGATATCCTCTCCGCTTTCCTTTTCATAGCTCTGAACCCAGTCTTCCTTCACATCATTGGGAAGCAAAGCATCCTTCTTCAGCTCAACGACAAGATAACCATCCTTCGCCGAAACGGAAGTGACCACGTACCGCTCCGTCAGGAAGAGTGCCGCCTGCTCCCCATTCTCAAATTTCTGGTGTACGCCATTGAGCACGATCTCCAGCGGGCCCTTGGCATACCCCATGAGCCCCCGCAGGGTCACCGTTCCTCTCGACTCCTGGAAATAACCGGCATAATCCTGGACATCTACCTCCAGATCCTTACACAGCTCACGAATGTCCTGCCGGATCTGCGCAGGCATGGTGGTGTCCGCCAAAATCACGCACTCCACACCATATTTCTTGATGGTGTCCCGAATCTTCTCTGTCCCGCCGATCACAGGCAGGCCTTCCATCATGCTACCGTAGCCATCCGCACGGAAGTCTACCAGGCACACCGGACGGGCAGCGCTCTCTGGGTCGCGCTCCATGTGCCGAAGCATCGTGTGGGCCGTCTCGCCGACGCCCACCACCATCACATTGACCATAGTCCCGCTTCTGCGCTTTCTGGCTCTTGCACGCTCCATCTCCAGCAGGGTAATGCGGTAGAAAAACCGGCTGACAGCAACCATCGCAAATTGCAGCACCGCACCGATCACATAGTAAGTAATGGGCATGCGCATGGTAAAAATCAAAGATCCCAGCACCTGACCCACGCAGGTCACCAAGCTGGCCATCAGGATCCGATTCAGATCTCCCAGTCCCGCGTACCTCCAGCGGCTGTTGTACAGCTTAAATACGCCAAATACCACCAGGCAGAACAACGTATACCCCGGCGCCAGCTTTATAAACGCAGGAATATAGACCAACGCCCACTCGTTAAATTCGTAGTTTACGTAAAATCTGATCGTGAGTGCGGCAAAATAAGCCAGATTCACAGCGATGATATCAAAGATGACCAGCATGGCTTTCAAAACGAACGAGCGTCCATTGGCCTGGCTTCTCTTCTGATCAGATGATCCCATGTTTGCTTCCTCCTCATTCCATACATCAAGCAATTACACACCCACAGCAGCCTGCTGGAGTTTCATTTCCGCGGCCTCGTCCGCCTCGTCGTTGACCTCTTCCGGGGAACGGAAGGTGGGGACGACTTCTTTCAGTGCGCGGCGGACCGTGTCATCGTCGCCGGATGCGCAGGCTTCTTCCAGTATCTCCAGGCGGCGGCTGATCTCCTCTTTGGGCAGCGGTGCGTCTCTTTCCACAAAAATCAGGCTGTTATCCGTCTTATCCAGTTCCCCGGTCTTGACCAGAAGCTCCTCATAGAGCTTCTCGCCGGGACGCAGGCCGGTTTCCACGATCTCGATTCCCTCCACGCCGGACAGCCGGATCATATTCTCCGCCAGGTCCAGGATCCTGACAGGCTTTCCCATATCCAACACAAATAGCTCGCCGTTTTGGGCCATCGCGCCGGACTCCAGCACCAGCTGTGAGGCCTCCGGGATCGTCATGAAATAGCGGATGATCCGCTTGTCCGTCAGGGTAATGGGGCCGCCGTTGGCGATCTGGCGCTTGAACAGGGGAATCACAGAACCCGCTGATCCCAAAACATTTCCGAACCGGGTTGCGCTGTAAACCGCGTTCCCCCAGGAACTGGCGCTTTGGACGATCATCTCGCACATGCGCTTGGTCGCACCCATCACATTGGTGGGATTCACCGCTTTATCCGTGGAGACCATCATAAATCTCTCGGTGCCGAATTCCTCGCACAGCTCCACCAGGTTCCGGGTGCCGAAGACATTGTTATATACAGCCTCAACGCAGTTCTTTTCCATTAAGGGAACATGCTTGTGGGCTGCCGCATTAATGACGATCTGCGGCTGATAGCGCCGGAAAACCTTTCTCAGCGCGTCCTTATTGGTAATGGAGCATATCTCGATCTCCAGGTCCAGGGCCTTGCCATAGGCGATCCTGAGATCTTGCTGCACGTCGTAAGCGCCATTCTCATAGATATCCAGGACGATGATCTGCCGGGGGGCCATCTTTGCAAGCTGACGGCACAGCTCAGAGCCGATGGAGCCGCCGCCGCCCGTTATCAGAATGACCTTATCGCGGTAATAGCTGCTGGTCCTTTCGTCGGAAATAATGATCGGCTTGCGGAACAGCAGCTCCTCAATGTCAAACTCCCGCAGGTACCGCTTCTTTCCGGCAGACTGTACAGTCGGGTAGTCATACACCTTGATCCTGTAACCGGCTCCCATGTACATGGCGTACAGGGCCTGCTTCTTTTCATCCGCCAGGCCCGGGATGGCAAAAACCACTTCCTGGACCTCATAGCGGTGCAGCTCCCGCATGGTCGTCTCGCCTTCCAGCAAAACAGGGATGCCGTGGACTGAACGCCCCGCCTTTTCGGAATTGGTGTCTACAAAGCAGCGGGGGGTGTAGTTCGCTCTGGGGTTGCCCAGCAGCTCCTCTGCCAGATTGACGCCAACACGGCCCGCGCCAATGATGGCGATCTTGATCTTCTTCTCAGTCTCAGGGACCGGCTGCACCATTTCATCGCCGGAAAACAGCAGAAGCAGCCACCGTAAAAACGAACCCCAGGCGGACTGCTCCGAGCCGCACTTGAAGGCGTAGCGGTACACCATACGGATGGTAAGCGCTGCCAGCAGGTTCACACTGGCCAGCGAAAAGAGCCGTCCAACGGACACCTTCTCGATCTCCATCAACAGCGGGAGCGTCCGCTCAATGGTCACGTCAACGAGAAAGGCAACCGCATCCACCACCAGGAGCCTGATATAGCACTGGATCCCGCCGTAGCGCCAGATCTGCTGATAAATCCCGCCGATGCACCTGACCGTCAAAACAGACGCAAAAGAGATGGCGCTGTGCAGCAGGACTCCCTGCCAGGTCAGGACGGCCTCACCCTTGTAAAACACAAGCAGCATGGCATCCGCGCACAGCAAAATCAATATGTCGTAAACGATCAATGGCAAACGGAGCTTCCGTTTTTTCATATCCGTGTTCCTCCCCTTTTGCCCTATCGAGAAGGGCAATCTATCTCATCCTCAGGCTTCTTTTGCCCTGAATTCCCCCGTGAGGGAAATCAACTCTTTTCTGAAAGGGCAAGCCTGCGAAGGAATACGCAAAAAGCCTGGGCATTACGTTTAATCCCTGCCCGCTTGAACTGCATTGTCTACTTACGGCATTATACAGGAAATTAGCGTAAAAAGCAATATTTATTTTGCCCAAAAACGTTTTTCAGCCTTGGTATCCAGCATTTTTAAATCTCAGAAAACACAGGCCCAATTGTGCGTTCCAAGCAAAAAATAAGAGATAACAGCAAACAGGGAACGAACTGCCATTCCCTCTTCGCCATTATCTCTTATCTTCGCCTCAAGGGCATCTCTGGTGGGCGAGGCGGGACTTGAACCCGCACGTCCGCAGTGAACACTAGAACCTGAATCTAGCGAGTCTACCAATTCCACCACTCGCCCATATGATATGCAGGAGCTTCCCTTGCGCCTGTGTATGATATCATTTCTCCACCTGTTTGTCAACCGTTTTTTCCGCTCTGCGGCAAAAAATCCGTGCACCGCTTGCGGTGCACGGATGGGGAAAACGCGAAGGGATTACGCCTTGCCGTCGGAACCCAGGACGTGGACGATCTTGTGGGCGACCATGTCCTTGACCGCCTGACGGGCGGGCTTCAGGTACTGGCGGGGATCGAAATGATCGGGATGCTCGGCGAAGTACTTGCGGATGTTGCCGGTCATGGCCAGACGGATATCGGAATCGATATTGATCTTGCAGACGGCCAGCTTGGCAGCCTCACGCAGCTGATCCTCGGGGATGCCGATAGCGTCGGGCATGTTGCCGCCGTAGGTATTGACCATCTTCACGAACTCCTGAGGAACGGAGGAAGAACCGTGCAGGACGATGGGGAAGCCGGGCAGACGCTTGATGCACTCCTTCAGCACGTCGAAACGCAGGGGAGGCGGAACCAGGATGCCGTCGGCATTGCGGGTGCACTGAGAAGCCTTGAACTTGTAAGCGCCGTGGCTGGTGCCGATGGCGATGGCCAGGGAGTCGCAGCCGGTGCGGCCGACAAACTCTTCCACTTCCTCGGGATGGGTGTAGCTCTCCTTGCCGTGCTCCACAGCGACCTCGTCCTCGACGCCGGCCAGGGTGCCCAGCTCGGCCTCGACCACGACGCCGTGATCATGAGCATACTCAACGACCTGACGGGTCAGGGCGATGTTCTCCTCGAAGGGCTTGGAGGAAGCGTCGATCATGACGGAGGTAAAGCCGCCGTCGATGCAGCTCTTGCACAGCTCGAAGGAATCGCCATGGTCCAGGTGCAGGACGATGGGGATGTCGGGGTTCTCGATCACGGCAGCCTCAACCAGCTTCACCAGGTAAGTATGGTTGGCGTAGGCGCGGGCGCCCTTGGAGACCTGCAGGATGACGGGGCTTTTCAGCTCGCCGGCGGCCTCGGTGATGCCCTGAACAATTTCCATGTTGTTGACGTTGAAAGCGCCGATGGCGTAGCCGCCATCATAAGCCTTCTTGAACATCTCGGTAGAAGTAACAAGTGCCATTGGAATCATTCCTTTCCTTATTTAAGCGGAGTCGCCTCCACTTGCTTTCGCGGCTATTATACCACATTTTTCGAAATTATCAACAATAATATTTGCCAAAGGCTTTCTTTTGTGTTATAATGCAGGATGTATGGGGGGTTTAACAGCGTACTCCGTCATTTTCCATAATAAAAAATCAAAAAACATATTGGAGGTTATTCTTTATGTCTGAAAAAGCTTTGGTGGGTTCCCTGATCATCGGTCAGTCCGGCGGTCCTTCCTCCGTCATCAACTGCTCCGCCTACGGCGTTATCAAGACCGGCCTGGAGAATCCCAACATCACCACCGTCTATGGTGCCTTCCACGGCATCAAGGGCGTGCTGAACGACCAGCTGATGATCATGGATGAGGAAGATCCTGCTGAGCTGGCGAATATGATGCACACTCCCTCCTCTGCCCTGGGCTCCTGCCGCTACAAGATCGCCGATCCCGATGTGGATGACACCGACTACAAGCGCATCCTGGAGATCTTCAAGAAGTACAACGTGCGTTACTTCTTCTACAACGGCGGCAACGACTCCATGGATACCTGCAACAAGATCTCCAAGTACATGAACAAGGTCGGCTATGAGTGCCGCGTCATGGGCGTGCCCAAGACCATCGACAATGATCTGGCCGGTACCGATCACTGCCCCGGCTTCGCCTCCGCTGCCAAGTACATCGCCACTTCCTTCATGGAAGTTTCCCGTGACTGCCAGGTGTACGACACCGGCATGGTCACCATCATCGAGTGCATGGGCCGCCACGCCGGCTGGCTGACCGCCGCTGCGGCCTGCGCCAATGTAAAGGGCGACGGCCCCGATCTGGTCTACCTGCCCGAGGTCGACTTCGACATGGACAAGTTCATCGCCGATGTGAAGCGTGTCTACGCTGAGAAGAAGAACTGCCTGGTGGCCGTTTCCGAGGGCGTGCACTACGCCGACGGCACCTTTGTTTCCGAGGCTAAGACCTCCGGCACCGACGGCTTCGGCCATGCCCAGCTGGGCGGTCTGGCCGCAAGGCTGGCCGATGTGGTCAAGGCTGCCACCGGCGCGAAGGTCCGTCCCATTGAGCTGAGCCTGCTGCAGCGCTGCGCCGCTCACTGCGCCTCCGGCACCGATATGGCCGAGTCCTTCATGTCCGGCAAGGTCGCCGTGGAATCCGCCGTGTCCGGCATCACCGACAAAATGGTGGGCTTTGAGTGCACCCGCGACGCCAACGGCTACAAGTGCGAGCCGAAGCTGTTTGACCTGAGCCTGGTGGCCAACACCGAGAAGAAGGTGCCCCGCGAGTGGATCAACGCCGAGGGCAACGGCGTGACCCAGGCCTTCATTGACTACTGCCTGCCTCTGATTCAGGGCGAGACCGACATGGTCAAGGAGGACGGCCTGCCCCGCTTCGTGCACCTGAAGAGAGTGTTCGCCAAGTAATTTCCCCTGTATCCAAAGCACCTGTCTTTTCGGAGACAGGTGCTTTTCTTCTTGCATATAATTCCTCTTTCTGATATAATCCGAAAAGCTTGTTTTTATTGGGCGGGCAAAGCTGGTTATGATTGGAGGGGCTGACGGTGAGCGCAAAGAAGCGAAGATGGATCACGGCGCTTGCCGTTCTTTATGTGTGCGTTATGGTATATCTGCTGCTCTGCCGCAGGCCCTGGGGGACGGAACTGCCCTCCGCGCAGTGGCTTGAAATGCACCTGAATCTGACGCCGTTGCGCACCGTCCGCAGATTCATCTGGGTGCTCACCCATTCCCGCAACCCGAGGCTGCTCCGTCAGGCTTTCATGAATCTCTACGGAAATATTTTTCTCTTTCTCCCCCTGGGGCTTTTCCCGCCGCTGCTGTGGGCGCGGATGCGAAAGCTCTGGAAAACCGCGCTGCTGGCCACGGGGATCATGGTCTGCGTGGAGGTGCTGCAAATGCTTCTGCTGGTGGGCACCTGCGACATTGACGACGTGATGCTGAACGTACTAGGCGCGTCCATGGGGTACGGCGTTTATAAGCTGCTTGCCCGGATGGACACAAAGGAAAAATAGGGACCCTGCACGCAAAAATCCCGGCGAAAGCTCGCCGGGATTTTTGCTGTTTTATTGTGCAACGGGATTGGATACGCGAATGGTGTGATCAAACCAGGAGCCGCTTTTTTTACCCATGGCGGCAAAGGGAAGGTCCTCGTCCAGCGCGGCAACGGGAATGTCAAAGCCGTTGGCCGTGTCCGCGAAACCATCAGGATAGGTCACGGAATCCTTCACCGCGTCGATCACATCGGCACCGTCCTTCTGGGCATCCTCAGCAGAACCCGCAAAAAGCTTGCTGAAGCCCGTACCGGATAGGGTGATGTGCGCCGTCATCCGGCCATTCTCCACAGTCAAAGTCCCTTTTCCCTCCGACACCTCGTTCAAACGGAACATGCCGCCATCGGTGGCCACGTCCACGGTGTATACGCCGTCCGGGAGGGTATCCTCAGCGGCTGCGGTCTGCGCCTCAGGCACACTGGGAACCTGCACCGTATCCGCCGTGCCTCCCGCTATGCTGGCAAGCAGGGCAAGGGTGCACAGGAGCATTACCAGTTTCTGCATGCTCTTTTATTTGCTCAGGGTGTCCATGGCAGCCTGGGTGTGGGCAACGTACAGATCCTCAACCGCCTTGATGGAGCCCAGGCCAGCGATCTGGCAGTCAACGGAGTCAAACACGCCGGAATCCAGGAACATGGTCTTCCAGGAGTCCTCTTCGTCACCGGCCATGTCATTGTTGGCGTGGTCGCCTGCCACCACCATCAGGGGGCGCAGGACAACGTTCTTGTAACCGGCGGCAGAAACGGCCTCGATCACGTTCTCGCAGGCAGTCTCCTCCGGCTCACCCTCAACGGTACCGATGAACACATTGTTGTAGCCCAGCGTATTCATCTGGGTCTGCATCTGGCTGTAAGTCACCTTGGCAACGTGAGCGGTGCCGTGGCCCATGAAAACAAAGGCAGTGCCATCGTTCGCGGCATCCTCCATGGTGGCGTAATCGGTCTCAGCCAGAGCAGCGGAAACAATGGCCTCGGCCACGGCAGCCTTGTCCTCATTGATCACGGTGGCGTCATTTCCCACCTCGCCCAGCAGAGGCTCAGCCACGGCCACAGCCTCAAACTTATCGGCAAAGACATTGATGGACTCCATCAGCTCGTCGTACTCCGCGCCATGCATCAGATGGGTGGGCTGGACGACCAGCTGCTTCACGCCATTGTCCACCGCGCGCTGCAGGGCCTGGTCCACATTGTCAATGAACTCGCCGTCACGGGCCTGGACATGGTTGATGATGATCTGCGCGGTGAAAGCACGGCGGACGGACCAGTCCGGGAAAGCAGCCTGGATGGCATCCTCGATGCCCTTGATGTCGGCAACGCGGCTGTCATTGTAGGAGGTGCCGAAGGACACCACCAAAATCTCTTTCTCGCCGATGTCGTCAGCATTGCGGGGATCATCCAGGGAAGCGTCGCCGGTATCCAGGCCGAAGTAATCGGGGCTGGCTTCCTCGCCCTCCACCAGTTCCTTCTGGGCGTCGGTCAGAGCGTCCCAAGCCTCCTTGGCGGCAGCGCACTGGGCGTCGGTCTCCTCGGTGCGGCTCTGGACGTAGATAGCGTCGATCATCTCTGCCACCGCGTCGGCAGCCTCCTGGTCGGAGACGGACTCGGCCCCGGCAAAGCCGACCATGCACAGCAGCATGGACAGGGCGCAAAGGGATGCGATCAGTTTTTTCATTTGTATTTCCTCCTGAAAAAAATTTAAACCTCTCAGCCGAAAACACGACTGAGAGGTTTTTCACATAATCAATTCACGCCCGAATACCGTCAGGAGGGCGCACTGCCCCCGCACCAGGCGCTGCGGATCGTGTGGCAAAACCAATTACTCGTGGTTTCCTCATCCAGATCGGCAGCAGGTCTCCTGGCTCACAGCAGCCTTGAACGTCTTCCCGTTTCCAGTGACATTGTGTTCAACGCTTATGCTGCATACAGTGACGAGTTCGCGCAGGCCTTTCACCTGCTTCCCTTTTCAATGACCGCATGGTCATCACTGCCAATCTCTCCGCCGGTATTCTATCATATTTTATCGAAATGTCAAGCTAGATTTTTTCTTTGCCGTCCGGCGTCTCCGCAGCGCCCGGAATGTTGGCCCCCTTTTTGCCGTCCTGGATCTCCAGAAATGCATCCTTGAGCCGGGCCAGGTAGGCAAACGGCTCCTCCGGGGCAATGGGGACGAAGCTTCTTCCCGTCAGGGGATCGTGCTTGGGCTGGAGGGTGAAGGTGAGCTTCCCCTCCCCCACCCGGCTGACCGGGAAGCAGGTCTCCAGGCCGAAGCCGCTTTCACAGGGCACCAGAATGCCAAGATTCGTTTTTCGCTCCCGGCAGGCACATTCCAGGCGGTACATCACCTCGCCGGACAGATTGCAGCGGCATACCACCCGGTAGTATAGCCCCTGCCGCGACACCTGCGCCCTGCCCACCGGCTTTCCGCCCAGGCTGACCGCGTAATCTTCCATGCCTTCACCTCCCGGATACAGCCTATGCTCTGAGCGGGCGCAGTAGACGGCATTTCTGCTTTACATCCGGCGCAATGCGGAATATAATATTTTCAAGAAGCCGAGAGAAAGAGGTTGGCGGCAATGAACTATATCATTTTTGACCTGGAATGGAACCAGTGCGGTTCCGAAAGTGAAATTCTGACGGAGCCGGTGTGCCTGCCCGGAGAGATCATCGAGATCGGGGCAGTGAAACTGGATGACACTTTTCGGAAAACAGACGAGCTGCGGCTGCTGATCCGGCCCCAGTTTTATCCCAAACTCCACCACCGCATTGTCAGCCTCACCGGCCTGCGGGACAAGGAGCTGGCGGAGAAAGGACTGACCTTTCCCCAGGCCTATGAAAAATTTATGGAATTCTGCGGGGAGGAATACAGCTTCATGACCTGGAGCCGCTCCGACCTGCCCATTCTGATCGATAATATGCTGCTGCACGGCATTGACGTATCCAATTTGCCGGACACCTATGACCTGCAGCGGATCTTCTGCAACGAGATCATGCGCATTCCCCGGAAAATGGCCCTGGACGACGCGCTGAAGGTGCTGAACGAAAAGGGGGACGTTGCCCACGACGCCCTGAACGATTCCCGCAACACCGCATTGGTCTGCAATCATCTGGAGCTGGAGGAGTATGGCGGCGAATATGTCAGCCGTGCCTTTGCCGAGCAGCCGATTCTGACGGTCTACGAGTCCGCCCACGCGGCTCTGGCGGATGAGGCGCTGCGGCAATACCAGTGTCCCTGGTGCGGGGAAACCGTGACGGCGGAGGGTTGGCTGCCCCTGAACCGAGAGGAATTCATAGCCCGCGGGGCATGCGCCGAGGGGGATGAGCTGCTGCTGGACCTGGAGCTGATCCGCACCGCGCCGAATTGTTACCATCCCCGGCGGGTGCTGTATGAGATGAGCGACGACCTGTGGGAGCTGTACTGCCAGCACCGGGACGAGGCAGGAGGCGCACAATGATTCTGGATCACCAAGCGGTTCTTTCCATTCTGCCGGACCGGGATGAAAATGCCCACAAGGGAAATTTCGGCCGGGTGCTTCTGCTGTGCGGGAGCCGGGGCTATACCGGGGCGGCATACCTGGCAGCCATGGGTGCGCTGCGCACCGGCGCAGGGCTGGTATACCTGGGGGTGCCGGAAAGCATCTACCAGATTGAAGCCGTCAAGCTGAACGAGGCCATTGTCCAGCCCCTGCCGGATCGGGGCGGCATGCTCTGCCGGGAAGCCATCCGGGAAATAGGAGCCCGTCTGCCCCGGATGGATGCTGTTCTGCTGGGCTGCGGTCTGGGGCTGAGTGAGGACACGGAGGAAATCGTCTGCTGGGCAATGCAAAATGTCCCCTGCCCGCTGGTGCTGGATGCCGATGGCATAACCCTGGCCGCCCGGCATATAGATTTACTGCGCGGAAGGGCCGGGACGACCATTCTCACGCCCCATGCGGGAGAGTTTGCCCGGCTGGGTATCCCCCGCACCAACGACCCGATGACGGACGCCAAAACGGCTGCCACGCTTCTGGGCTGCATCATGGTGCTCAAGGGCCACCGCAGCTGCATCACCGACGGGGAACGGGAATACATAAACCCCACCGGCAATCCCGGCATGGCGGTGGGCGGCAGCGGCGACGTGCTGGCGGGCATGATCGTATCCCTGCTGGGGCAGCACCTGGACCCGCTGGCGGCCGCCGCCTGCGGCTGCTGGCTGCACGGGGCCGCGGGGGACGCATGCGCCCGGCGGCTGGGGCAATATGGGATGCTGCCCACGGACATGCTGGAGGCCCTTCCGCGACTTATGAAATAGGGCGGGATATTCTTGAAAAAAGCTGTTGCCATTTTGCTCGTGCTGGTGCTGCTGTCCGGGTGCTCCGGGAAAAACAAGGAGCTGGAGCGGGGCATTGCCCTGCGGACAAAAATTCTGGGCAGTCCCCTTTGCAGCTTCGACGCGGACATCGCCGCGGACTATGGGGACAAGCTGCACACCTTTTCCATGCAGTGCCTGGTAGACAACCGGGGGACGGTGCGCTTTACCGTCACCGCCCCGGAGAGCATCTCCGGCATTCAGGGAAGCGTGGACGGGGCCAAGGGCACGCTGCGCTTTGACGATGTGGCGCTCCACTTTCCCCTGCTGGCGGACGACCAGGTCACGCCGGTGAGCGCCCCCTGGCTGCTGATGAAGACCCTGCGGGGCGGCTACATCGCTTCCGCCGGACAGGAAAAAGAGCTGCTGCGCCTGCGCATCGACGACAGCTATGAGGACGACGCGCTGCACCTGGATATCTGGCTGGATGAGAGCGACATGCCCGTGCGGGCCGAGGTGCTGTACCGGGAGAGGAAAATCCTGTCGCTGGATGTCAAAAATTTCACGATCCAGTAGAATCCGCGCCGGGATACGCATAGAATTATATGGTTGCGCCGCCGTATAAAACTCCGATGCGTGTGGGAGAATAAAGATACCACCGCGCTTCAGCGGAAGAGGAAGCGCGGCCAATTCTGAGGGAATGCTCCGGACGGCACCGGCGGTGCCTGCTTCGGCGCATTCCCGGCCACGGAGTGTGATTTCTAATGGACAGCACTGTGAAGCGGGGCGACATTTTCTATGCGGATCTGTCCCCCGTGGTGGGCAGTGAGCAGGGAGGCACCCGGCCGGTTCTGATCGTGCAGAATGACACCGGCAATCGCCACTCCCCCACTGTGATCGCCGCCGCGATCACCAGCCAGACCGGCAAAGCCAAGCTCCCCACCCACATCAACATTGCGGGAGGCAGCGTGGGGCTGAGTAAGGATTCCGTCATTTTGCTGGAGCAGATCCGAACCATCGACAAGCGCCGTCTGCGGGAGCATATGGGCCGCCTGGACGATCAGCAAATGTCCATGGTGGACAACGCCATTGCGGTCAGCTTTGGTTTACATGGGAACGGAGCAATGTAAAAATTGGGGCATCTCAAGCAGGAGATGCCCCAAAAGTATTCTATGAAATGTTTTTCGGCCAAAAACGCCACGAAATCTACACGGGTCGTTACAGCAGCTTCGCCTTTTGCAGGGCCTTGCGGAGCACACTGCCCAGAGCCACCGCGATCACCACCTTCGCCAGGTCAAAGGGGATGAAGGGATACACGCAGACGTCCAGGGCGTGCGCGACGGTGCTCCCCGTCTGGAACACGAACCAGGCGGTGCCCAATGCATAATCCAGAGCAATGCCCACCACCATTCCGGCGATCGTTGCGATCAGGTTCCGATGGCTCAGCTCCATGATGAGCCCACCCACCAGGATCATCACAAAGAAGCCGATCAGGTAGCCTCCCGTCGGCCCCGCCAGCTTGGCCAGGCCGCCCTGGAAGCCGGAGAATACCGGCATTCCCACCGCGCCCAGCAGCAGGTACACCGTATAGCTCACCAGCGCCCGCCAGGGACCAAGGACGCAGACCGTCAGCAGGATCACCAGAATGGAAAGCGAAATGGGGATTGGGCCCACCGGGACGGACACCGGGCAAAGCACGCACATCAGCGCCGCCATCAGCGCGCAGCTGGTCATATTGAACAGAGCGGTTTTTTTCATAGGGATGCCTCTTTTCCTCTTTTTTTCAGGAATAGCGTACCCCATCGCGCCTTGTTTGTCAACCTCATTCCTCGCCCAAAGGTTGACAATCTGCGAATTGGTGTCTCTTATTTAAAAGTAAGGTTGACATTTGGTGATTATACCGTCATAATGGGGTCATGGAGGTGACGCCATGGCAACGAAGGAACGGCTGCTGGCACTTTTGGAGGCGCACAAGGGGGAATACCTCTCCGGCGAGGAACTGGCTGGGCAGCTGAACATTTCCCGCACGGCAGTCTGGAAGGCCATTAAATCCCTGCGCAGTGCCGGATACGAAATTCAGGCCGCGCAGAACCGGGGGTATTGCCTGGACGCCTCCACCGATGTGCTCGACGTTCAGGGCATCCGCAATTACCTGGAGCCGTGCGCCCAGGGCTGCCAGCTGGAGCTGGTCCCCTGCACCGCCTCCACCAATGCCCTGGTCCGCCAGCGGGCCGCCGGAGGAGCCGCAGAGGGGCTGGTGATCCTGGCCAATCAGCAGACCAAGGGACGCGGGCGCATGGGGCGGGAATTCTACTCTCCCCCGGACACGGGGCTGTATATGAGTCTGCTGCTGCGCCCTGGGGCCATCCCCCCGGCGCAGGCGATACACATCACCACCATGGCCGCCGTCGCGGCCTGCCTGGCCATTGACGCGCTCTGCCTGCGGCCGCCGCAGATCAAGTGGGTCAACGACATTCTTCTGGGCGGGAAAAAGGTGTGCGGCATCCTGACCGAAGGTTCATTTGACCTGGAAACCGGGAAGCTGGACGACGTGGTGCTGGGAGTCGGCTTCAACGTCTATCCCCCCGCCGGGGGCTTCCCGGAGGAACTGCGGGAAATCGCGGATTCCATCTTCTTCGAGCAGACGGAGGAAGGGAAAAACCGGCTGGCCGCCGCTTTTTTGAATCATTTCTTCCGCATTTACCGGGATCCCGCCTCCGACTACGTCCGCATTTACCGGGAACGCAGCCTGGCAATGGGCAGGCGCGTCCGAGTGGTCACCGCCGATGCGGAGCGGGACGCCTACGTCCTGGATATCGACCGGGACTGCCGCCTGATCGTGCGCTATGACGACGGCAGCATCGACCAACTGACCTCTGCCCAGGTCAGCATCCGTACCGAGTAAAGGAGAGGCGAATCAGCAGTATTATCGGTCTTGCCCGCGCGCCTGAATCAACATAGACCGAAAAAAGCAGCGGCCGCCCTGGCTCTGATTGCCTCCTCCGCCGCCCCGGCCCCGCCAAAGCGGCAGCCGCACCCGTTTCATCGACGCCCATATCCACCGCGACGACGCCAAAAAGGCCCGCCATAAGCAAAACCAGTTTCCCCTCTAACGCCGCACAGCGGTTGGGCAAGCATCACAATTGGAGTATTCCCAGATGGGAAAACGCTCTGCTTTGGATGCCGCCCATTTTGCTGTTGAAGGGTGCGGATGGTACGCCGTATGCAATTACCAGCGGGTGAAAAACAGGCTTGCCAGCGGTGTCAGAACGACCATGATGACAGAGAAGGTCAGTGACTCCACTGAGGTCAGGGTTGCCCGCTGCTGGGAGGGGAACATGCTTTGCAGCAGCGCGTTGGTCCGCACCTGCAGGGCGTCATCTCCTACCGCCGCCAGGAAGCCGCCCAATGTCATAAGCTGGTAGGCGGCGTGCTCCATCAGGATGCCCGCCAGGACGGCAGCCAGGGAAGCGGCGAATACCGCCCGATAGCTCCACCGGGGGAGCTTCAGGATCAGCTTTGCGCCGACGATGCCGCCCAGTTCCATCATCAACAGCGCAACACCCAGCTCCCACTGGGGGATCCCCCTGGTGGGAAGCTTGGCCTGCAAAAAGAACAGCAGCAGGATATCCATCGCTCCCACCAGAGAATTGCAGAACATCATAAACAGTGCCCGGGCGCTGCCCCGCAGAAAGAACAAGCTCTCTTTGAAGCAGGAAAGCAGCCTGCGAAGGATGGATCTGTCCGCCCCGCTCTGGTCTGCCGGGATCTCCCGGAGGGAACACAGCAGCAATATCTGAATCAGGCCGGAAAGCACGTCCGTCCCGTAGGCAATCTTGTGGCCTATGGTCAGCGCAAAGCCCGCGCAAAGGGTGGACAGTCCGCCGCAGAGGCGGTAGATCATCAGCTGGTTGGACTCAAAGCGCTCAAACCCATCCTCCATTCTGGCAAGCTTGAGGGAATCGTAGGCCAGCGCGTCCCCGGCGCCGGAAGAGAAGTTGTAACTCAGCGCCGTAAAGCAGACGGACAGGCAGACGAGGGACAGATCATTGGAACAGATCATGACCAGGTTGCCGATCATCCTCATGACGGTGCTGACGATCAGCATCCGTTTCCTGCCGAATACATCCGCCAGGATGCCGGAGGGCAGCTCCATCAGGAGGCTGGTAATATGAAATACCGTCTCGGCAATGCCGATCTCCACCAGGCTGAAACCTCGGGCCGTCAGGATCGCGACCCACGCGCCGGTCAGGGAGAGGTTGGAAAGAATAGCGGTGGAATAAAGGGTGGATATTTGTTTTTTGATTTTGAACATAAAAAATCTCCTTTATCGAATCAAGTTCATCGATAAGGAGATAGCGCGGCGAGCTTTTTCGGCACAAAAATCAGGAAATCACGGCGTCATTTCGTCACTTACAGCCAAAAAAGGGCGCACTACCCCCCTAGGAGCCATCACATTGCCCTTTTTCAACTGTACGTTCGATAATCTCCAGCCCATTCGTATAGCCTCGCATTTGGTTTTCTCTGAGGAAAGTATATCTCATCCGGGGCGCAATGTCAATAAAAATTGATTTTCCGCAGGGCCCTTCACCGCTGGCTGGCAGATTTTTCCTCATCGCCAAAAACGAAGTCGTCAATGTCCCATTCCCGGCTGTCCTGATTTTCCACTTTCTTCCCTCCCCCAATAAAACGGATTGGACAGTATATGCCGCTCCGCCCGGAAAGTTTCTCCGCTGTACTTTTTGAATATCAATGAACATTCCCGGCACTTGACTTTATACCGCAATAATGGTATATTTTACGGGTATGGAGAGATGTCCGAGTGGTTTAAGGAGCCAGTCTTGAAAACTGGTGATGCGGCGACGCACCATGGGTTCGAATCCCATTCTCTCCGCCAGACAGAAAATGCCCCTCCTGTCCAAGCGGACGGGGGGGACATTCGTTTACTTGCAGAGAGAAAGCGAAAGAGGTGACATATGGGATCACGGTATCTGACGAACCGCCTTTTTCATCGGGACGCCTGGATGCAGGCGCTGGATCGCGGCGAGGAAAAATTGGGCTATAACGCCCTTTCCGCGCTGTCCGCCCAGGTCATCTGTGCGCATTACGCCGCCATCATTCAGCTGACCGGTGAGATCCGCAGCAACCAAGACCCCGGCAAAACCCAGGCCCGGGCGGCGGAGCTTCTCAGCCGGGTGGGGCAGCTGCAAAAGCTCCTGCCCTATGCCACGCCTGCCCAGCGCAGGCAGATCGCCGATGCCCAGCGCACCGCGCAGTATGCCCAGTCCATCGTCTCATCCCCGGAACGGGCGGCAAGCCGGACGGAGATCACCTATTATTCCGTCCGCATTCCCGCCATGAACGGCCACTTCTACTACCTCGGTACGCAGCCGTACCACCCGGGCGACGTGGTCATTATCCCCTTCGGCGGAGAAAACAAGCTGACCTGTGGAATCGTCGAGGAGGTTTTCCGCCGCGACTACTGGAAAATGCCCCTGCCCCTGTGGAAAATGAAATACATCGACGCAACGGCTCCGCAGGAGATCGCGGAAGAATATTGGAGGCAATGCGCAGAGCGCTTCTGACAGCATACTTCATTTTGAAAAGCGCCCCGTTCTTATTTACGCAGCCACAGCGTTTGCGTTCACGTGGTCAATGGCCTTCCGAATCGCGGCCCAGAGGGACAGGTCCGCGAAAACCTCCGTAATGTTTCCCCGGTCAGAGAAGGGCGGGTCCATGAGGATGGACAGGTCCAGCAGCATCCCGTTCTGCACAATGTATTCAATGATCTGGTTTACAAAATAGATTTGGCGGCTGTCCAGCCTGGCCTCGTCAATGTACTCCGCGAAGGCGGCCTTGGCGGCGGACATATCCAGCCCAACGATTTCCCGGACGAAGACACCAAGAGGCTTATCTCCGAATTCCTTGTGATAGTCAGCCTCGGTCCCCACCTCGCTCCACAAAATTCTTTCCAGCTCCTTTACGTCGGCGGCGGTGAGCGGCACATTGCTTTTCAGCTTGGCAATGGCAGCGTTATCCTGGTGCTGGCGGATATAGAACTCTGCGGCGGCCCGATAGTTTTTCAGGTCGTCGTTTTCCAATTCGGATTCATTCCAGGTCTGAGACAGGATTTCGTCGTCAAAATTGGTATCGTAGCGTGCATGGTCAATGGGAATGTACTTCATCAGGTCGCGGAGGCGCTGCCGGATGTGCTCAAATTCATTGATCCCGGCGCTTTCCAGATAAGGGGTATGCAGGATCTTGTCGATCAGGTCCGCCTGCGCCATGATCTCCGGGATATTGGCAACACTGGCTACCGCGCTTACCTTTTTCAGCAAATCACTGCGCCGCCGGCTGTAACTCTTTCCGGCTAAATACGCCAGCTCAATGCCATACATCAGCGCGTCAAACCGCAATGCCTTCGGGTCGTCCTCCTCCGGCTGGATCAGCGGCGACAGCTCCCGGCCCATCACCAGTGTATCCTCATAGGTCAGCGCCTGATAGCTGCCCGGATCGGAGTAAAGCTCCACATATTTCAGATGCTGCCGGACCGCGAAATTCTCCCTGTTCAGCTCCCGCACCTTGCGCGCCATATCCTCCACAAGGGTCGCACGGAACTGGATCAGCTCCGGGGTCTGGTAAGCAAGGTCTTGCAGCTTGAAGGCTATTTCCGATTTCAGGTGGAAAATGGCCCCCTGCAAGGCCGTCAGATTCGCGGTGGGCTTGCCGTCATTCATGCGGAAAAATTCGAAATTTCCACAGAAATCGAAGATATAGAATTTCTGCTTGTCCTCCCCGTCCAGCAGGCCCGGGCACAGGCGGGTGCCCCGGCCGATCATCTGCCAGAATTTCGCCTTGCTCATGACCTTCTTGAAGAACACCAGGTTCAGAACCTCCGGGACATCAATGCCGGTATCCAGCATGTCCACGGAAATCGCGATCTGCGGCAGCTTCCCGGCGTCGGAAAAGTCGTCAATGGCACTTTGCGCATAGGTCATTTGGTTGTCAATGACCTTTGCGAAACCGGGCAGATGGGGATATTCCTTATTGAAAACCTCCAGGATCTTTTCCGCGTGGGCATGGCTCTTCGCGAAGATGATGGACTTGCCCAGCTTATTGCCGTAGTCCACCTTGAGGCCGCTGGTCATCAGGATATTCAGCACCTGGCGGATGGTATCCTCATTGAATACCCATTCATTCAGCGCGCCGGAGGCGATCTTCTCCGGCAGCTCGCCGTTTTCGTCCTCAAAGGTATCCTCGTATTCCCGCTGCTCCTCCGCCGTCAGGTCGGCATAGGTGATGCCGTCCTGCAAGAATTTCAGGTTGGTTTCCACGGACATAAAGTCCACCAGGAATCCATCCTTGACGGCCTGGGCCAGCTCATAGGCATAGGTGGGGACGCCGTTTTCCAGATCAAACACCTCATAGGTGTTCTTTTCGATCTCATCCTTGGGCGTCGCGGTCAGGCCCACCAGCGGAGCGTCGAAATAATTAAAGATATCCCTGTACCTGTTATAAATGGAGCGGTGGGCCTCGTCGCAGATCACCAGGTCAAAATGCCCGCAGGTGAAAAGCCTCCCCTGATCGTCCCGGACGGAATCGATGCAGCCCATCATGGTCTGATAGGTGGAGAACACGCACCGGGCGGCATAGTTGTCCTTTTCCTCGCACAGATTGGTCACGGAAAGGTCCGGCAGCAGATTCACAAAGCTGCGCTTTGCCTGGGTGACCAGGCCGTTTCGGTCGGCAAGGAACAGAATATTCTTCACCCACCCCTGCTCCAGCAGCACCTTGCACAGGGCGATCACCGTCCGGGTCTTCCCGGAGCCGGTGGCCATGACCAGCAGGACCTTTCTGCGGTTCTTCGCCAGGGCGTCACAGGATGCCCTGATGGCGGCTTCCTGATAATAGCGCCCGGCGATTTTGCGGTCCACCAGGATGTTTTTCAGGCTGGTGCGGGTGCTTTGCAGGGTGAACAGCTTTTCCAGGTCCCGCTTGGCGTAAATGGCGGCGACCTTCCGCTCCGGGTAGCGCCCATCGTCAATGTGGGTCTCGAACCCATTGGTCAGGAAGATCACCGGGCGGCGGCCCTGCTGCCGTTCGATAAGGTCGGCGTAGAGCTTTGCCTGCTGGCGGCCCTTGGCCACATCCACGCAGGTGCGCTTTGCCTCGATGACGGCAAGGACCCGGCCATCATCCCCATAGAGCACATAGTCGGCGTAACCGGCCTCGCTCTTGTTCGGCATACCGGGCAGCTCCACCTCATTGCGCCAGTCCTTGCCCTCGACCCAGCCTGCATCCTCCAGCATGGTATCGATGTAGATTTTCCGGGTCTTGTATTCGGAGATGTCCAGCGGCTTTGGCACATAGGTCTGCTGCCGCTCCGCCCGAAGGGTGGTAAGATTCTCTTTCAGCGCTTTGTTCTCGTCCATCAGCTGCTGAATATCGATGTCGGCGTTGGGGACGAAGGAGATGGCCTCCTGGGGCGTCAGCTCCAGCAGTTCCCTGTCAAACTTCCGTTCGGTGTACTTTTCCGCATAGCAATAGGCAACAAAATCCAGAAAATAGAAGAGATTTTCCAGGCACAGCCCCGCCTGCTTTTCGGATATTTTCTTGCTTTCGTGGGCAGCGTTGTTGCCCATTTTGCGGATAAAATCCATGCGCAGCCACAGATCATTCTTCACGATATCCCGAAATTCCTTGGCATTCATCAGCGTGACCAGCTTATCATCCCAGGGAAGCGTCAGCTCCTTGTCCACGGAGTACATCCACTTGACCGCAAACTCCATGGCCCGCCGGCAGCAGAGCACACTGGAATCCCGATCGATGTGCAGCAGATTTTCAGCAGCCACAGCCACGGAGGCAAAGGATGCAAAATCGGGTTCAGATAGAAGAAAATCAAAGTTGGTCATAAGTTCACCTTATTTCAGTACAAATCCAGCACTCTTTCAATCTTTTTCTTTTTTTCACTAATCATTCTTGCAACAAACGCATCATAGGCTTCTTCTGGATAAAAAGGATTTGGATCCTCAATTCTTTTCCCAAATGTAAATTCTGTGGCAGCATCTAACAACTTCTTCGTCCACTCAGACGATATTCTGTTGTAATGAACAGTGTTTTTTTCAGTGCTTTCATAGAGTGTTTTCAATTGGTTCAAATGTTCTTTAAGTTCAAGCGGCTCACCATTTAACGGGTGCATAAAATTGATACGTCGGTTTAGGATGTTATTAAGCTCTTCTTGATTAGCTACCTCACAGGAGGTTCCTCTCCGAACGTAAATCATATTCTGTTTGAGCGAACCGCTTTCTTTTTCCGCCAAAAATGGGATACGCTCAGGGGTGTCCTTAACAACAAGCATCTGCAATTTTTTACCCTTCAGCAGTTCATACTCAGATGTCGTATAGGAGAAATCATATACTTCATATTCAATATTCGAAGAAATAAAATTTTTGATTTCATTTGAGATAACTGCTTTATCTCTGATTTCAGGCAAGCCGTCAATACGGGGCGTTTTATCTTCATTTTCCGCTATTCCAAAAACAATAATACCTCCACCTGAATTTGCCAGTGCCAGCATTTCTTTTGCCAAAGATGCCCCCTCTATCCATTTACTTTTGAAATCGATCGAGTTGTGCTCCCCCGTTTGACCGTGGAGGAAGACTCTAAATTTGTCTAACGTAGGTTCTTGAAGAAGATCATAGACGATATCCTTTATCTGTTTTGGAAAATTCATCCTTATAACCTCAATACTCCCCTCAAAATTCTACCATCTTCCTCTGCTTTTTTCTTATCTCTATCCTCCGCAAAGTAGTCATATTTTGCAGTTTGCGGAAGAAAGCGCAGATGCTTTTCAACGCGCAAATTATCGAACCCTATTTTGCCATATATTTTAATTAAATTTGCTATTAAAGACGCTTCGTTGTCTTCATTGAAGTATAAAATGGTGATATTTCTTGCTCTTCCAAATACCTGCATAATGATATCCTTATCTGTCACATCAAGCGAATGCCCCATAACAACCAGTTGCGCTGACCCTTTTTCTTCATAAATCCACTTCAAAAAATCAATATCCGTATGGTACAGGACTCGCTGGTAATACTTTTTAAATTTTAAGAAAGAAATATCGATTGTGTCAAATTCATCCGCCTCGTCAGGATTTACACCCAGAACTATTTTCTTGTCCAGGTCCCCATGAATATGGAGCACTTTTCGATTATGGTAAACCTGCTCGTATGTATTCGTGTAATTAAAGGTAATAACCTTATCCGCTGGCATCAGTGCGGGGAACTGTTGCAGTAAGCCATTCTTGTTTGATTCCACAACAACTTTTTCCACGAAGTACTCCAAATAGATTTGCAATCCATCCGACAGTTCCTGCAACTGTTTTTCTAATTCATGAATGATCTTCTCTTTGTCAATTACTTTGTTCCCTGAACCATGCGGATATTCCATGACATACTCATCATTTACAACTCCACAACCATATCCTAGAAATCCCGGGGTTGACTGCTTTGTCAAAAAATTAAAAAATGCGATGATAACTCTGTCTACAACGCACATAGGGTGATTCTTTCCCTCAAATTCAGGACTTTCCTCTTGCAGAAACTCCACAAAAGCACGAATAATTGCAGAAATCTCCTTTTCAAAATCAATCCACCCGATGTCCTTGTTGTACGACTTATGTAAAAAACCGTATAGCAAATTGTCACTTGCCAATGCAGTCAGTTTTTCAACCGCTTCCGAAGCAAGCGGTATTCTATCATAGATTTCCTGATATGCCTTGTAGCTATTGGAAATATCTTTATCAACAAGCTGCAATGACTGTGCTCCAAAAATCTCCCCTACACTGTGTCCGTCCAAGCTAAACAACGTTGAAAGAAAATTAACTGTATTCAAAAAATTGATATACTTCGTCGGCAATTTGTAGTTGAGATCAAATCCATTCCCTAATAGCAGTACATTCATGTTAACTCACCTCTTACTTGTAAATCTTCTATATTCAGCAGTTATGCATCGGTTTAAAAGCGTCCAAAGCTTGCCTGGCAACAGATTACCCAAAATATTGCTGCATGAGAGAGTCCTTCAACGTCTCCAATTCCGTAAGAGTCCCCGATATTGTCAATTTTGATTTGTCGGTCTGTTCGACGAAGGCGGCGAATTGATTTTGAAGGACCAATGGGGGCAGTGGAATCTTGATAGACTTAAATTTCTCCATTGACACGTTGTACATACTTCCGCTTGTTCCCGTAGACATTGATGAAAAAATGGAACGAATTGATTTGCTGCTTAGAATATATTTCATGTACCAGACATTGGCCGCTTCCACAAAACGAATTTTCCATAGTTTATCAGGAAGAATATGTTCGGGAAAATCTTTTGTTACCACTGCTGTTGCACCGACCATTTCCCTTGTATTCGCCCTGCTAAAAAGTAAATCCCCCGCTTGTGGATATATGTACTTTTTGATATTACTTTGATTATCCAGTACTTTGCATTCACTGGGAATAAAATAGCCTTTTGTGACGGCGCTAACTTTCAATACAGCAACCTCACCATCTTGCTTTTCTCGTTGAGATCCATTTCCACTCCACCCTGCTTCACACGAAGCAATTAGTGCACCAATAGATGATAGATTCCAGCCGTACGGGTTTTTATCTGGATCCCCAAACAGTTCGATAAATCGGGCTTTGACGAGGTTGTCCAATTTTTGGAGCTGCTGCTGACGCATCCTGATAATGCCATTAACCCGATCCAGCTGTTTACAAATTGCCTTTTGCGTTACTATATCGACTTCGGTTACGTTAAAACTGGACACATAATCGTCCGTTTTTAGGTTGTGGAGACCTGTTGTTTTATTTTGAAATGTGCGTGTACCGCCACTACGGTAATTAGAAAAAAGTGAATAAAACACATATCGAGGATGCCATTTTTCCTGATTTTTTACTCGTAGCAATCCTGTGAAGTTGTTGAAAAGGTAGGTGCGCTCTGGTCCATCAAAATAGATAACACGTCCCACAGGCTGTTTGTCGCTTCCACCAGATTTTTCAATGATAATGTCTCCATTACGAAGATATTTTTCTTCTATGCCCTTTTTCACGATATTCCGTGTGACCACGTTGCTGTAATCAACAATCCCCTCATTTGTAAAATTAGTCGTTCTGAGAACAGGTATTCCGTTTCCAGTTTCATCGTCAGTTCCCCATTCTCCCAAAAGGGCTTTCCCTGTAATCTCAATCAGTTTTGCCATCTTTACATCCCCACAAATCCGAATTTAGTCACCAGAATATTGCTTACCTGTCGCAGAGTATCGGCAGTTATCAGAATTCTCTGGACTAAGCGGAATGATTCGACTTAAGGTAATATATCCTTCTCTATGAAGAACACTTACGATTTTCAAAACTTCCGATTCCGGCTTATTTACTGCTGGAGCAATATCGTGAATGCTAACATCCGGGTAGTTATAAATATAGTCATATACGCTCTTTTTCATTTCAACATTTCCTCCAGCTCATCCATCGCCGCGCTAATTTCCTGCTCCAACTCCCGAATCTGTGCCATGATCTCACTGGTGGGCGGGTATTCCACAGGCTTGTACTCTGTCTTTTTGTACTTGTTGATGCTCAGGTCATAGCCATTGTCCACGATTTCCTGCTTGGGTACCAGGAAGCTCTGCTCTGTCCGCTGGCGGTCGGCTTCGGCGTCCAGGTGGCGGAAGCGGGTGATGATATCGGGGATGTCGTTATCAGCCACGGGGCTTCGCTTGTCGTCCAGGGAGAAGCCGTCGGCCTTCATGTCGTAAAACCACACCTTGTCCGTGCCGCCGTGGCCGGTTTTGGTGAAGATCAGGATGGCGGTGGAGACCACGGCATAGGGCTTGAACACGCCGCTGGGCATGGAGATAACGGCCTCCAGCCGGTTGCCGTCCACAAGCTCCTTGCGGATGGCCCTGTGGGCCGTGGAGGAGCGAAACAGCACGCCGTCGGGGACGATGCAGGCGCAGCGGCCGCCCACCTTCAGCATCCGAAGGAACAGTGCCAGGAACAGCAGCTCGGTTTTCTTGGTTTTGCAGACCTTCAGCAGGTCGGCGGACACAATATCATAGTCCAGCGACCCCTTGAAGGGCGGGTTGGCCAGGATCAGGGAATATTTGGCCCTGTCCGGGTTCTGGTCGGACAGGCTATCCCGGTATTCAATAAAGGGATTATCCACGCCGTGGGTCATCATGTTCATGGCGCCGATGCGAAGCATAGTACGATCCATATCAAAGCCATGGAACATATGGTTCATGTAGTGCTCTTTGTTCTGGCGATTGAAGAAAACCTCATTCTTGCAGTTCTCTTTCAGATAGTCACTGGCAGCGACCAAAAAGCCGGAAGTGCCACAGGCCGGGTCACAGATTGTGTCACTGGGCTTTGGCTGCATCAGCTCAACCATCATGCGGATAATATGCCGGGGGGTACGGAACTGCCCGTTTAGGCCAGCCGTGGCGATTTTTGAGAGTAGGTACTCGTACACATCGCCCCGGGTGTCGGCGGTTTTAAGCTGGGCCATCTGCTCATAGATGCCGTCCATCGCCGTGACCACCTTTTCCAGCAGCAGCGGTGTGGGCAGCTTGAAAATGGCATCCGCCATGTATTTGGAATAGGCGCTTTCCTTATTGCCGTGGAGATTCTTGATAAAGGGGAACACCATCTCCTGCATGACGGAGTACATTCTCACCGCGGGAAAATCCCGGAACACGCTCCATTTCAGCTGGCTGCCGTCAACGGTATGGTCGCCGATCCGCACGGAATCCGTAAAAATGCTTTTATAGGGCAGCCCCAGCATGACCGCTTCCTTTGCGTGGGTGTTGTCAGCCTCGTCCAGATCGTGAATAAACATCAGGTATGTCATCTGCTCGATAACATCCAGCGGGTTTGTCACCCCGCCCGCCGCAAAAATATCCCAAAGGCTGTCAATTTTGTTTTTCAGTTCCCCTGTAATCATGCTTCTCTCTCCCGATTCCAAGTATAAACGGCATAATTCTCAATCTTTCATGTTTTTATTTGCAAATAGATTTCATGGTATGATAATCACGCTCTTATTCTAGCACAGATGAACCCATTTCGCAAACGGAATAACGTCAATTTCGACCATAAAAAAAGCCCCGCCTATTGGCGAGACTTTTGTATTGTGTTGGCATTACCTATCTT
>USEU01000001.1 GCA_900553805.1 uncultured Eubacteriales bacterium | reverse complement strand
TGAGCCAAAAATCCAGGCTGGGGCTTCTTGCCAAATTGTGCGGTGTTGCCTTAATTATACAGTAACGGCGTGTTGCCATACATCAGAATTCTCAGGATTCCGATCATAACCAAATGGAGCGGATAATACAGGTAGAAAAACCATTTCATCCAGCCTGCTTTTCCCTTCGTGCCATCGTACATACGCAGCAGCGGATATACGAGTATGACCGCCAATGTGATCACTCCATAGGTCTTATTCACGAACACGAACGAAATGACCGCATAGAGCAGGACCCAAAAACTCATCCCGGCGATCTGCTTCTTTAAGTTCCCTCTGTTGGAATACATGGACAGGATCGCCATTACCGCAATGCAGCTCCAGTCAGCGGAAAATGTGACGACGTCTATCAGGATCACCAGCGCATATTTCTGCCATGCTTTTAGATTGGTTTCACCGTTCACAACGTACAGCGCCACCACCGACCAGGCAAGCGTCCACATAATGCTGGTCTGATTAAAAATGCTTCCCGTGCTGAATGGGATATAGTTGATGCCGAACGCGAAGCAATACGCAAAATGGGATATTACCGCAAAGGCAAACAACCTGGAAATATACTTTTTCAGATTTCTTGTATAGTAAAAGCCCTCGCAGATAAAGAAAAACATGATGGGCGCGGTCAGTCTGCCGATGATATGCAAAACATTCGAAACCGCATTGTTTGGCATCCCAGGATAGCACAGGTCTGCCACATGATCCAGCGTCATTGCAATAATTGCAATCAGCTTTAAATGGTTTGAATTCAGCTTCTTCATAGCGTATCCCCTAAAATCCGATTTCTGCACCCATTATATCAGTTTGATAAGCGTTAGGCAAGAAATAACGAAAAAATCCACCGTAATTCTATCAAAATTACGGTGGACTTATGGTGGACTTGAGGAGATTCGAACTCCCGACCCCCACAATGCGAATGTGGTGCGCTCCCAGCTGCGCTACAAGCCCGTTGTCTGTTACCCGGCTATTATAGCCCCAACCGGCAATAAAGTCAAGCAAAAGATGCGGTGATTTTTCCTTTTTCTTTCGTGTGCGGCGGCTCCCCGATGGAGAGCCGCCTTGAATGGTCATTCCACGCTTTTCAGGGCTTCCGCCATGTTGATCTTGTCCAGGCGGAAATAGAACACGGCGTCCACAGCCACGGCGGACAGGAGCGTCAGAGCCACAGCCAGCAGCAGAGAGGGATTTTCCAGAATGGGCTGGATCCAGATCAGGTCGATTTTGATCTGGCTGATGACGAACTCCAGCAGCAGCTTTCCCAGGGGGATACCGAACACCGTGCCAAACACGCTGAGCACCAGGTTTTCCTTGAAAACGTACATGGCTGTCTCCCGGGCGTTGAAGCCCAGGACTTTGATGGTGGCGATCTCCCGGATGCGCTCGTTGATATTGATATTGGTCAGGTTATACAGGACAATCACCGCCAGGATGCCGGCGCAGATGACCACCACGACCACCACCAGATCCAGCGCAGCCATCATGGAATTCACAGTCTTTGCCAGCTCCTGACTCACCGTCACGCTGGCTACGCCGTCCAGCCTATGGGCGGCAGCTCCGGCGGCGCTGGGATTCCGGCCCTCCCGCACCCGCAGGACCGCCATCTGCTGCTCCGGCTCTCTGCCCCACTGGGCGGCAATGGTTTCAGGAGATACGATGGCATAGTTGTAGACATGGTTCTCATAGATGCCGGAGACGGTCAGCTGAAGCACCTCCATGTCGGGGTTGCTCAGCGTGACGCTGTCGCCCACGCGCACACTCAGGATATCCGCCATTCCGGCGGACAGCAGCAGCTCTCCCTCCCCCGGCATGGGGACAGGAGCACCATCGCTGTGGAAATCGATAAAGTCCGACAGCTCGTCGGAAGCGGCCATAATATAGATATCCCGGGTCTGGTCGGACGCGGTGATCTCGCCGCTGACCTGGTGGAAAAACAGGACCTCATCGGCATAGGTATCCATTTCCTCCCGGAATGCCTCCTGCTGCTCCGGGGTGCGTCCGCTGCGGAAATAGACCTCCACATCGTATTTGGTCACGTCCCGGAACTGGACATCCACGATCTTGGAGATGGAGTCCCGGATGCCGAAACCGGTCATCAGCAGCGCGGTGCAGCCGCCGATGCCCAGCAGCATCATCACCAGGCGCTGGCGGTAGCGGAAGATATTGCGGATGGCCACCTTGTTCAGGAAGCTGACATGATCCCACAGAGGGAGCCGCTCGATCAGCAGCGCCTTGCCGGAGGCGGGGGCCTTGGGGCGGATCAGCTCGGCGGGGACCTCCCGCAGCGACCGATGGCAGCAGTACCAGGTGACCAGCATCATGGCTGCCGTATACAGGGTCGTAACGGACAGGGCCATTTTCCAGTCAAAGCAGAGCTGGATACCGGGGGTGACAAACAGCACCAGCTTATACGCCTGCCACAGCACCGTGGGGAAAACCACGCTGCCCACGACCACGCCGGTGCCGCAGCCAAATATGGCGCTGCTGCCGGCATACTTCAGGTACTTGGAAATGATCGCCCAGTTGCTGTACCCCAGTGCCTTCAGGGTGCCGATCTGGGTGCGCTCCTCGTCCACCATGCGGGTCATGGTGGTGATGCACACCAGCGCCGCCACCAGCAGGAAGAACGCCGGGAACACCCGGGACACCCCCGCAACGATGTTGGAATTGCTGTCCAGGGCGCTGTAACCGATATTGGTATTGCGGTCCAGCACATAAACATCCGTCTGGGTGATCTCGCCGATGGCTGTTTTCGCCTCGTCCAGCTTCCGCTTAGCGTCACCCAGCTCCTGGGCCGCCTGGGTGAATTGCTCCTGGGCCTCCTGCTCGGCCTGGGCCAGGGTCTGCCAGCCGTCGGCCAGCTCCTGCTTGCGCTGCTCCAGGGTTCGCCAGCCCTGAGCCACGTCCCGCTCGCCCTGCTTGATGTCTCTTTCCGCGTCCTGGAGCTGCTTCTGCCCGTCGGCAAGCCGCTGGCGGCCATAGATGAGCTGGCTGTTCATGGAGGAACGCTGGCTGTACAGCTCCACATATCCGTCCAGGATCTGCTGCTGACCGGCGCGCAGGGCCTCCCGCTGGGCAAGCAGCTCCTGCTTCTGGCTTTCCAGCTCCGTCTGCTGGGCGGTCACCTCTGCCAGCTTGGCGTTCAGCTCGTCGCGCTGCCCGGTCAGCTCCGCCGCCTGGGCTTCATATTGCGCCTTCTCGTCCTGGCATTTTTGCAGAGCCGCCCGGGCCACATCCAGCGCCGTCTCGGAAGCCCCCAGCGCCGCCAGATTGTCCAGAGCGGTCTGGGCCACTTCCTCATTCACCTCGGCGACCTTCAGCATCGCGTCAATGGGCCGCAGGCTGGCCTCGATCTGGACCAGGCCGATCCTGATCTGGGTGATGCCGGATTTGATTTCCGTCAGCGCGGCATTGATCTGGGTAAGCCCCGCCTCCAGCGTCTGAGAGGCCGTCTCCAGCTCCGCCTGCTTGGCTGCCAGCTGGGAGCTGGCATTGGACAGGGCCCACTGGCCGCCGGACTCAGAGGAGTTCAGTCTCTCTTCGGACTGGGTCAGGGTCTCCTTGCCGGTATCCAGCTCCGCCCTGCCGTCGGAAAGCGCCTGCTCCGATTCGCCCAGCTGGGCCTCGGCGTCGGCGATCTGCTGCTGGGCATCCTCCAGCTGCCGGCGGGAATCAGCCAGCTGCCGCTCGGCGTCGGTCTTCTGTTCCCGATAGTCCGCCACGCCCTGCTTATACTCCGCCAGACCGTCCTGATAGGTCTGCTCCGCCGCTGCCCGGGCAGATTCCATCCGCTCCTGGGCAAAGGGTTCCAGCAGCGGCTTTATGATCTCCGCCGCCTGGGTCATGATGTCGTTATACTCCTGAGAATAGATCGCATGCTGCCCCGGGAGGGTCACGTGGATCTCCGTGTAATAGTCCACGTCGAAGGCATCCTCGGGCACAAAGTAATAGTTGGTGATGCTGCCGCTGCCCACCGAGGTATTCCCCCGGGTGGTATCCATATACAGCGGCGTGCTGACCAGGCCCACAACGGTAAAGGAATCCACCGTCAGCTGCTCCATGGAGGCGTCGGCGTTGTCCGGCGACAGCTGCACCGTCCGCCCGATCACATCCTTCTTGTTGCGGAAACCGTCGGCCAGGCACTCGTTGGGCGCCTGGGGCATTCTGCCCTCCAGCAGCACCAGCTTGTTGATCTCCTGAGGGATGGTATAGAAGCGGTAGACTGCCGCCTCATCCCCCGTGCCCGTCTGCACGATCAGATCAGAATAGAATACTCCCTCCGCCTGCTCCACGCCGGGCAGCTGAGAAATCGGCTCCAACTGGGACTTGTCCCAGCCGTAGGTGCTGAGCAGCCGCAGGTCAAACATATTCTGCCGGTCGGTATAGCTCTGCCCCGTGGCCACCATGTCCATTTTGGTGGAGCGCAGGCCGACGAACATCCCCGCGCCCAACGCGATAATCATGGCAATGGCGATATATCGTCCCAGAGATTTGAAAATTGATCGGCGCAGATTCCTGCGCATCATGCTGCGCTTCATTACCATTCGATCTCCGCGATGTCCATGGGGTGTTCATTGGTCTCGATGCCGCAGACCGTGCCGTTTTTTACCCGGATCACCCGGTCCGCCATGGCGGTCAGGGCGCTGTTGTGGGTGATGATGACCACGGTCATGCCGGTTTTCCGGCCCGTATCCTGCAAGAGCTTCAGGATGGCCTTGCCGGTCTGGTAGTCCAGCGCGCCGGTGGGCTCATCGCACAGCAACAGCTTGGGATTTTTTGCCAATGCCCGGGCGATGGCCACCCGCTGCTGCTCGCCGCCGGAGAGCTGGCTGGGGAAATTCTTCATCCGGGCCTCCAGGCCCACATCCTTCAGCACCTGGGCGGCGGGCAGCGGATGCCGGCAAATCTGGTTGGCCAGCTCCACATTTTCCAGAGCGTTCAGGTTGCCGATCAGATTGTAGAACTGGAACACAAAGCCCACGTCCATCCGGCGGTATTGGGTCAGCTCCCGCCGGTCCATGCCGGAAATGTCCCTGCCGTCCAGCAGCACCTGGCCGGTGGTCAGGGTGTCCATTCCGCCCAGGATATTCAGCAGTGTGGTCTTTCCCGCGCCGGAGGGGCCGACAATGACCACCAGCTCCCCCTTTTCGATTTCAAAGGAGGCGTCGTGCAGGGCGTTGATCTTCACCTCGCCCATCTGATAGGTCTTGCCCACATTTTTGAATTCAACAAAAGCCATGCGTTTTTCCCCTTACTTTTTGCGAAATACCAGCAGCTTGCTGCCCGCATAGTTCAGGACCACCACCAGCACACTGGTGATGAGCTTCCACACCACGCCGTTCCATCCCAGCGTGTCCACGGTCAGGAACAAAATACCCGTCTCAATCAGCAGGGACGCAATGCGAGTGCTTACGAATTTGACAAACTCCGGCCCCACCGTCTTTGCCGACCAGTCGTGGCTTTCAAATACAAAGGGCTTGTTGGTCAGGTAGGCAAAAATCACCGCGAACACCCAGGCAATGGTATTGCTGGCGGCAGAGGCATACCTGAACGCGGTCTGTCCCAGATAATGATAGCATGGAATGTAAACCAGGTAATTGACCCCGGTGGTCAGAACGCCGAAAATCAGATAGACGATCTGGCTGCGGTATTTTTTCAGGAGTTCTTTGATTTTTGTCAGCATAATTCCACCCCATGGTTAAAAAATATATTCAAAAAATTTTTACTTGACATTTGAAAATAATTCGATATAATTATATCGATAAATAAATGAAGGAGCGATTTCATGAAACTTGCTTTCTTTGATACCAAAGCCTACGACATGCCTGGTTTTGACGCCTGCGCCAAGGATACCGGCCTGGAGATCAAGTATTTCGAGACCCGGCTCAACGAGGACACCGTGTCCCTCGCCGCCGGATATGACGCCGTGTGCGTCTTCGTCAACGACGTGGTGAACGCCGCCGTGGTGGATAAGCTCCATGGCTACGGCGTGAAGCTGCTGGTGCTGCGCTGCGCCGGCTTCAACAATGTGGATATCGCCGCCTGCCAGGGAAAGATTCGGGTGTTCCGCGTCCCTGCTTACTCTCCCCATGCGGTAGCCGAGCACGCCATGGCCCTGCTGCTGACCATCAACCGCCGGACGCACAAGGCATATATCCGCACCCGGGACTTCAACTTCAGCCTACAGGGTTTTGTGGGTTTCGACCTGTACGGTAAGACCGTGGGCGTGGTTGGCACCGGCAAGATCGGCCGGGTGTTCGCCGATATCTGCAAAGGCTTCGGCATGAAGGTGGTGGCCTACGATAAGTACCCCAACCCGGATACCGGCCTGGAATACACCACGTTGGATGAGCTGTTCGCCCGGTCCGACATTATCTCCCTCCACTGCCCCCTGACGGAGGAGACCCGGCACATGATCAACGCCGACTCCATCGAAAAGATGAAAAAGGGCGTGACCATCGTCAACACCTCCCGCGGCGCGCTGATCAACACCGAGGATCTGATCACCGGCATCAAGGAGAAGAAAGTTGGCGCGGCCTGCCTGGACGTATATGAGGAAGAGGGCGACCTGTTCTATGAGGACTATTCCGGCCATGTGGTGCAGGACGACAAGCTGGTGCGGCTGATCGCCATGCCCAACGTGATTGTCTCGTCCCACCAGGCGTTCCTGACTCAGGAGGCGCTGGACAACATCGCCGCCACCACGGTGGACAATGCGCTGAAATTCTTCCAGGGCACGCCCAACACCCAAACCGAGGTCTGCCTGAGCAAATAAGCATCCCGTTCCCCTGCCGCATACGCGGCGGGGGATTTTTTATGCCGCCACGGGCCGTGCGTCTGCATGATCTGGCCCTAAGAGTATAGCAAAAAATACAATCAAAGTAAAGGATTTCCATATTTTGTTCACAGTTACAAATTTGTGCGTACTTGCGCAGAAGCGTCTCGCGGCATGGTAGCCGTATCCTGCTGGGCTATCTGGACGGCCCGGCTCCCCACGGCAAGCCCCGCAAACCCGGCCGCGTCGTGCGGGTGTAACAGCTTACTGATGTAATTTCTAAAAACGCAGTTGCATTTTGGTGATCTGTCTGCTATAATAGAACAAAATTTCTATTAAAATGAGGGGATACTAAAATGAACTATCCATGGATCGATGAATTTCTGCTCAGCCTTCCCGGCGTGACCAAGGATGTACAGCCGGATTGGAACTGGATCCGCTACAAGCTGGGGGATAAAATGTTTGCCGCCATCTGCCTGGACGACGAAAACCGGCCCTATTACATCACCTTCAAGCTGGAACCGGCCGAGGGGGACCTTTGGCGGCAGCAGTACGAGGATTTCCTGCCCGGCTACTACATGAATAAGCTCCACTGGAATTCCGTCCGTTCGGGCGGTGCCGTGCCGGAGGAACTGCTGAGAACGCTGCTGAAAAAGTCCTATCATTTGGTGCTGGGCAGCTTCAGCAAAAAGCGGCAGGCCGCGCTGCTGCAAACGGAGGGATGAGCCATGGCCTTTGACTTCAAAAAGGAGTATAAGGAATTTTATCTGCCCAAGGACAGGCCGGAGATCGTTCAGGTACCGCCCATGAATTATATTGCCGTCCGGGGCAAGGGCGACCCCAATGAGCCGGGCGGTGCCTATCAGCAGGCCATGCAGGTCCTGTACTCCCTGGCCTACACCCTGAAAATGAGCTATAAGAGCGACTATAAAATTGAGGGTTTCTTTGAATATGTGGTGCCCCCACTGGAGGGCTTCTGGTGGCAGGAGGGCATCGACGGCGTGGACTACCGCCACAAGGAGCGCTTCTGCTGGCTCTCTGTGATCCGGCTGCCGGATTTCATCACCAAAAAGGACTTTCAGTGGGCGGTGGAAACAGCGACCCGAAAGAAGGGCATCGATTGCTCCGGGGCGGAATTTCTGACGGTAGACGAGGCGCTGTGCGTCCAGTGCATGCACCTGGGTCCCTATGACGACGAGCCTGCCACCGTGGCAAAAATGGATGCCTGGCTGGCAGAAAACGGCTACCGCAACGACTTCTCCCCCGCCCGCCTGCATCACGAGATTTACATGAGCGACGCCCGTAAGGTCCCGTCGGAAAAGCTGAAAACCGTGATCCGGCACCCTGTTCGGAAAATTTAATTTCCCCCAGCAGCTGCAAAGGGATCGCCCCAAATTACGGGGCGATCCCTTTTATGGCAACACCGCACAGTTTGGCAAGAAGCCCCAGCCTGGATTTTTGGCTCAATTCAAAGTTTGGAAAGCGAAGGAATACTGTATGTACCCGCAAGAGGTATGCCGCATCCGTAAGCCAGCTTACGCTGGCAACGGCTGCGCAATATTTCTCGTTTTTCAAACTGAAGAAGTGGGGCAAAAAGACGGCTGCGGCTCGCAGACACAATTGCGCGGTGTTGCCCTAAAATATACGCAAATATTGCTCTTTTCACAGGTGTGAAATCCGGTGGGAGCGGGGATAATGCTTTCAACGGAGGGATCGCTATGAATGACAAGCAATACGCACGCCTGGTAAAGGACAAAAGCCCCAAATCTCCCATTATGAAGGACTGCCTGTTTGCCTTTGCTTCCGGCGGGCTGATCTGCGCCCTGGGTCAATTTCTGCTGAACCGCTACACCGGGCTTGGCCTGGAAAAGCAGGACGCCGCAGCCTGGGTCTCCATCACCCTGGTGGGGCTGTCCGCCCTGCTCACCGGGCTGAGCCTTTATGATGATCTGGCAAAATACGCCGGAGCAGGAACGCTGGTGCCCATCACCGGATTTTCCAACGCCGTGGCAGCCTCCGCCGTGGAGTTTCAGACGGAGGGGTTCATCCTGGGCGTGGGCGCAAAAATGTTCACCATCGCCGGACCGGTGATTGTATACGGTCTCAGCGCCAGCGCCGTCTATGGGGTCATTTATTGGCTGTTCACTGCCCCCTGGTAAACAAAAAAAGCCGCCCCGGCAGGGCGGCTTTTCGTTTAGGTCAGATCCTGACCGGTGATGTACTTCTTTGCGGGGGTCTTCAGCAGGATGGCGCCCACGACCAGTATGACCAGCATGTCCGGCAGCATATAGGCGCCGTTGTACAGGGCGGAATAGACCCAGGGCGTCGTCATGGTCATCTTGAAAAAGGTCTCGGGCATGTACTCCGCCCAAATGGTCGCGCCCACCACATAGTACACCAGGAAGCGAGCCACCACAGATACTCTCTTTTATTTCATTGCATACTGGCGGTCGAAAACCTGAGGAGCCGTCTTGCACAGCAGAACTGCCGCTACAACAGTAATCAGCGTCTCAGGCAGCATATAGCTACCGTTGTAGACAAGGCTGTAGGACCAGGCGGCCCAGCCGTCACTCAGGCTGCCCCATACCAGCACACCGGACAAGAAGCTGCACATAAAGCGCAGGAATCCGGAGGCAAAGGTACCGACAGTAATACCCAGCATACGATTCTTAAAAGGACGGGCAAACAGCTCTGCAAGGCCAAGTGCCATGTATGCCAGCAGGTAATCCAGCATCACTTCACCCAAGAAATACCAGAAGGTCGGCGTGGGAGGGGCCCAGAAGCCCAGAAGCATTTGCAGGCAGCCATTGACGAAGCCGGTAAACAGCCCCCACTTCACGCCGTGGCGGAAAGAAATCACTACGAAAGGCAGCATACCCAGCAGGGTAACACTGCCACCATTGGGCATGGTGAACAGCTTGATGTTGGACAGCACAGTGCCTAAGGCCATCATCAAAGCACATTCCACCAGGATGCGGGTCTTGGAATAGACTTTTGTTGACATAAGGAAATTGCTCCTTGAAATAATAGTACACAAAAACAAAATGCGCCTGTAAAAATTACAGGCGCACGGGTACGGTTTGTGAAAACTCAAGATTGGAACCTTCCGCAAACTTCCTACGCCGGCATTACCCGGATCAGGTTAAAGGGTACTCCGCAATGCGGATCTCAGCCTTTCGGCGCCCCTGTTTTTATGTCCAAAAGTCAGTATAACGATTTTCGCTAAAATGTCAAGTATCAATTTTGGATTGTCACGACGATTGTGTAAATGGAAAATATGTGAACGTCTCGATAATCAAATGCCCCCTGTAGGGGTCGCCAACCTGGCGACCCGAGCGGCGAAGCCGCAGCGGGAGGCTAAGAGCCTCCCGCACAATGGCATTTCCGATTATTTCAGCAGCGCTGCAATATCATTTCCGTCCAGGGTGAAATCGACCGCGGTGTTTTTATGGGTCAAATTATAGCTCGTGCCGGGCAGCAAATCCGCAATATGGAAGGTGGATTCCGCTTCCGTGGTCTTAAAGATGACGGTGGTAATGCCGCTGGCTTGCAGCACACGCAGCCCCGCAATGGTGCCGGACAGAGTAGCGGTATTTTGGTTTACCGTAATCGTCAGCACATTGCCGCTTCTGCTCTCGGCATAGGTGACATACCAGCCCTTTTCATCTTTGACCTGGAACAGCGCCCAGCGGGTTCCCTCGGCCTTGCGGGTGTGGGTTTCGTTGCATCCAATGTGGTTGCAATGGGCGGTTTCCGTGCCGTCTTCGGTATAGGACGCATTGTTATTGTAAATGTAATCCGTGAAGTCATGTCCCAGCTTGCTTCCAGCATCGGGAACGGTGACCGTTGCGGTACAGCCGCCCTGGCCATAGCGGACACATTTTGCGGTCTTGGTGCCGTCCTGCTCACAGGTGGCGTCTCCATTGGATTCATACGTTCCCCAGGTGTGCCCCAGAGCGGGCGCATTCTCGTCAATCTTTACATCGGTTGCGCCGCAGCCATTGCCACAGCTGGCAGTCTTGTGTCCGGCATCAAAGCAGGTGGCATCATTATTGGAAACATAGTTCCTAAAGCTGTGCTTATCGGGGTTGCGGCTGCCTACATCGGTGGTGGTTACGTAATAGGTACAGCCGGGGTTGGTACAATGAGCCGTCTTCGTGCCGTCTGCCATACAGGTGGCATCATTGTTGGAGGTATATGCCCCCAGCTTATGCCCCAGGGCGGTGTTCAGCAGCTCTGTGGTGATTTCCGTGCCGCAGCTGCACAGGTAGGTTACAGTTGCGTTATTCAGGCAGGTTGCCGCAGTGCTGGATTTCAGGGTCACGCCCGTGTGGGTATGGGCACCGCTGCCGTCATTGTGCAGCAGCTTTTCAGGAGCAGTCGTTTCCTTGTTCACGCCGTGAGCATAATAAGCAATGGAGCCGTCGGTCAGATTCGCGGTGTTAGGGGTGCCGCTGATAGCCGTTGTGCTCCCGCCATCGAAACGCTCACCGCCGGACGCTTTCACCTGAGCATCTCCCGAAATGGTAATGTTATAGCCGCTACCGCCGCTGCTAGCTCCAATACCCGCAGCCCATGCTCCGCCTTCAGCTTCCACATTGCCGCCGCCGATGGTAATGTCAAAGCCATCCGAACCAACGCCGCCGCCAATACCAGCAGCAGCCTCGCCGCCCCGTGCAATTACATTGCCATCCGTGATGGTAATATCAGAGCCCGTTTCACTATAGCCGTAGCCTCTTCCGCCGCCAATGCCTGCGCCGCCATCGCCGCCTATTGCCTCTACATCGCCGCCGTTAATGGTGATATTGGAACCGGCTCCGAACGCGCCGCCGCCGATACCGGCACCGCCATTGTTGCCAGCAGCAGTCTCGCCTCCCACTGCTTTCACGTTGCCGTCCTTAATGGTGATATTGGAGCCGTCGCCATACGCTCCTCCGCCGATGCCAGCAGCTTGCGCCCCGCCGAATGCTTCAATTTCTCCACCGGCAATGGTAATGTTGGAGGAATCTCTGGAACTTCCGCCTCCTCCGCCGATACCAGCAGCTTGCTCGCCGCCAGCGGCTTCCAGCGCACCGTCCCCATCGGCATCTGCAATGGTCAGATTTCCGCCGTTATCCTTCTCCACACCGGCACGGTAATAACCGCTTTTGGCTGTGTTATCCCCTTCCAACTCGATGGTCACGTTGCCATCTCCCTCGGCAGAGATGGCAGCCTTGCCTTCAACCGGCCCCAACCTGGGGTCATATCTGCCGGTGCCGCTCGCATCGATATTCACGTCCGAGATGGTGACCTCAGCGGTCTGGTTTTCCTCCGCCTTGATGGTGATGGTGTTATCGGTAGAAGTGGTGTCGCTGTCCGTCTGGTGGATGACAGTATCGGTGGTTTGCTGTTCTTGCTGTACGCCGCCCGTCTGGGAGACATACTGGTTGCCGTCCGCTTTTGCTTCCACGGTGATGCTGCCCTGTGCCAGATCATAGGTTTCCGCCAGAGCGCTCAGGGGCAGGGACGCTGCCAACAGCAGGGACAATGTGACAGATAGGAATTTTTTCATAAAGCATTTCTCCTTTTGGTGGGATGGTTACGGGTATCGTCTTGTAGGGGCAAACCGGTTTCTGCGTGGTATTGAACCGGGCGGGTCAAAAACCCAACGTATGGGTACAAGTCCGGTGCGTTATTGTCCGGCGGCACTGCCGCCCAATGTAAACTGATATTTCATCATCAGCGCCTGGAGGAGCTGGTGCATGACCCCCTCGGCAATTTTACGGATGTCCAGGGAAGCAACAAAGGCAATGGCCTTTTCCGCCTCCTCCCGGGGCACATTGTAGGCACGGAGGGTGAGGTTCAGGAAGCCGGATATTTTCTTTTCCAGCGTCAATTCTTCATTGCAGGGGTGCGCCATGTAGCTGCGCATCATGCCGGAGGAGCCGATGTCCAGCAGGTAAAAATCCTCGCCGCTCAACTCCGGCAGGTAAGGGCCGAAAATCACCTCCAGCTCCCGTGCCGTATGGCGCTGGATGTAATCCACGATGTTTGGCTGGGTATAGGCCTCAATGTAAATTTCCCTTAAATTTTCATTCAGCTCCGTGAGGGTCAGCTGAATGGCTGTCTCCGCCGCGTAAACGCACACCGGGGGCAAATTCCCGGTGATGGCGCGAGCCATGCTGAACTGATTGGAAAACATGAACTCCACCAGTTCAAAAAGAACACCGTCCTTGGTATGAAATATGTTTTGAAAGCTGCTGTTTGACGCACTGCTTTCCCGCAGGATTTCGCTCATGGTTGTCTTTTTATATCCCTTTTCCAGGAACAGGCGAACACACACCTGCAAAATCCTCTGGCGGGTGGGTTCGCTGACATTGGTAAGTGCCGTAACAATCTCCTCCTTTTCGGCTCGTATGCCACTGGCTTGTACGCCAATCATAACAGAATTTCAAGCAAAAAGCAAGACGGTAAAAAAAGTTTGGAAGATTCTTTCCGGCTTTTATGGATTTTGCTGTGGGTATATTCCGGGACAATCCGTCCATACTACTCTCGAAACCAAAAGAAGGAGGGAAAATGTATGAACTGTCATGCCAACAAATGCGTTGAATGCACCGTCCAGGAGTGCGCGAACCACTGCGCCAGCGAAAATTACTGCTCCTTGGATAAGATTCTGGTAGGCACTCACGAGGCCAACCCCACCATGGATCAGTGTACCGACTGCAAGAGCTTCCGGAAGAAATAAAATTGCCCGTGAAACAGAGGGAACCGCCGCGGTTCCCTCTGTTCCTGACAGCGCCGACGGAAGCAGGGAAAGATAGCGGATGGGCGATAATCAGGCATACGCCCCGTAGTGTCACCAAAAAATCCAATTTTTATAAACCGTTATTTTTGAGTACATATTTTTTTCATAAGTGGGGGTTATGGTATAAACAAATAAAACGCAAGGAGGAACCTCTATGGAGACCTTTGATAACAACCACTCGGAAGATAACATCACCGAGGAATTTGAACCCAAAAACAATACCCAGCCCTCCGCACCCGAAAATCAGCCCAAGCACCGCTTCGGTCTGCGCAAGGCAGTCAGCGCTGTCCTGGCGCTGGCACTGGTGGTCGGCAGCTGCGGCCTGACCTATGCCGCCGTCAATAACAAGTGGGAGGATAAGATGCAGGAGGCAACCGCCTCCATCAGCTCCATGCAGCAGCAGCTGGGTGCCCTGGGTAATTCCGGCTCCGTCTCTGCAACCAACGTTACCTATGCCGTCTCCCCCGAGGGCACTCAGACTCCCCGGATGGTGTATGAAAACAACGCCAAGAGTGTGGTTGCCGTTTCCAGCACCGTTCGGTCCACCGTTTACGGCCAGACCCGCGAGGGAACCTCCAGCGGCTCCGGCTTCATCATTTCCGACGACGGCTACGTTGTTACCAACCGCCATGTGGTAGAGGGCGCGACGGATGTCACCGTGACCCTGTCCACCGGGGATGAATACACAGCCAAGGTCATCGGCTCCGATTCGCTGAACGACGTGGCACTGCTGAAGGTCGAGGCCACCGGCCTGCCCGCCGTGAAGCTGGGCAGCAGCGACAAGCTGGCCATCGGCGACATGGTGTGCGCCATCGGCAATCCCCTGGGTTCCCTCACCGCTACGCTGACCGTTGGCTATGTCAGCGGCAAGGATCGTCAGGTCACCACCGATAACTCCACCATCAACATGATCCAGACCGACGCCGCCATCAACTCCGGCAACTCCGGCGGCCCGCTGTTCAATATGTACGGCGAGGTGGTAGGCATCACCTCCGCCAAGTATTCCGGCACCACCTCCTCCGGCGCGTCCATCGAGGGCATCAGCTTTGCCATCCCCATTGACGACGTGATGAGCATCATTGACGACCTGCAGGAGTACGGCTATGTGACCGGCGCTTATCTGGGCGTAACGGTGACGGATACCGACGCTGCCGCTGCCAAGCTGTATGGTATGCCCACCGGCGCTTACGTGAACAGCGTTGAGGACGGCGGCGCGGCCGACCGGGCCGGTGTTCAGCCCAAGGATATCATCATCGGCCTGGGCGATACCGATATCTCCAACAGGACCGAACTGACCCGTGTTCTGCGCCGCTTCAAGGCGGGCGACACCACCACCATCACTGTCATTCGCTCCGGCGAACGGATGACCATGGATATCACCCTGGACGAGAAGCCCCGGGATACTCAGTCCTCATCCAGCACGGTGGAACCCACGCAGCCGCAGAACGGCGACTATGACGAGTGGTACAAGTTCTTCTTTGGCGGAAACCAGGTTGGCTGATAACAAGTCTACAATGTCCCAAAGGGGGCCGCCGAGCAACTGCAAGGCGGCCCCCTTTTTCGGCTGCCCGGAAACGCCCCCGCCCGAAAACATTTGATCAGTCCACTTTTTTGCAGAGAGCCAAGTTTTGTCGATAATTGTCGATTTTATATGAATTGAAATATTTTGAAGTTTGTGTTATTCTCTTATTGTGATAAGATTAACCTCTCTGCAAAGGTGTGACGAATTTGGGTTGCTTAACATTGATGATCGCAGACAACAGTGATGAGTTCCGGCAGGCTCTGGACGAGGCGCTTTCCGACGCCTATAATATCGTCCAATGCTGCAGCGGAAAGCAGGCGCTGGAGGTAGCTGTTGAGGTCAAGCCAAAAATCGTTGTTCTGGATCTGATGCTGACCGAGCTGGACGGCATCACCCTCTTACACGGTATTCGCGATGCCGGATTACGACCGATGGTGGTGGCTGTGACCCGTTTCTTCAACGACTACGTCCAGGAGACCGCTCAGGAGCTGGGAATTGGCTACGTTATGCGCAAGCCCTGCGATCCATCCGCTGTTTCTCAGCGGGTGAGGGATTTGACCAAAAGGCTGAATCCACGGCCGGCCCGGCCGATTGATCCAAAAACCTACATTGCCGAGCAAACCAGGGCCCTGATGTTCTCTCCCCGTCATCAGGGCAGTAAATTCTTGCAGGAGGCGGTTCTCATCGCCCTTGACGAGCCGGAGATCTCCTTGACGAAGGATCTGTATCCCCGCTTGGGGCGTCGCTTCGGCGGCACCTCGCTCCAGGTGGAGCACTGCCTGCGCACTGCCATTGCCGCCGCTTGCAAGAAAAGCAACGGCCAGCTGTGGGATAAACTGTTCCCCGTCGACCCCAACAGCGGCACGCGGCAGATCAGCAACGGCACTGTGATTTCAACACTGGCAGAGGATCTGCGTCTTAAGATGGAAGCAGAGCGGCAGTTCCACAACACAACGGAGCGCTGAGGCTACACGATTCCGAAAATGGGCACCTTGCCCATTTTCGGAATTTTCCTTTTTTGGACGGGATGCTCTCTCCCCCGGAAAAAATACAAAAATAATGTTTGACAAAATCCGATTTACCCTATATAATATCTAAGCATGACTGCGAGGAGGGGAAAAGTATGCTGCTTGGGCTATCGAAGATCATTGACAGCCCCGGTGCAAGCGTTCCTTTCTCCACCAGCGTAGATCTCAGCAATCTTCGCTACGGCATCAGCTGCCCGGTGTCCGAGCCGGTACTGGCTCAGGGCGTGGTACGAAATACCGCGGGCGTCCTGCTGATGAAGGGCAGCGTCACCACCACCATTCACGGCATCTGCGACCGCTGCGCCGCGGAATTCACCCGTGACATCGATTTTCCCATCGATGTGGTGCTGGTAACGGAGCTGGCAAGCGAAGAGAATGAAGATGAGTGGGTATTCCCTCTCGTGGGAGACAGCGCCGATTTGGATGATATTGTGCGGACGGTGTTCGTGCTGAATCTGGATTCCAAGCTGCTGTGCAAGGAAGATTGCAAGGGTTTGTGCCCGCGCTGCGGCAAAAACCTGAACGACGGAAAATGCACCTGCGAAAAGGAACTGGATCCCCGACTGGCTGCTTTAAGGCAGTTTCTTGCAGAGTAAATCCATATTTGATGCTGTGTTAAAAGCAGTTTTACCAAGGAGGTGTCACCATGGCTGTCCCTAAGTGTAAAGTGTCCAAGGCTCGCCGCGATAAGCGCCGTGGCTCCAACTGGAAGCTCTCCGCTCCCAGCGTCTCGGTTTGCCCCAAGTGCGGTGAACCCGTCATGCCCCACAGAGCTTGCAAGGCTTGCGGCACCTACAATGGCCGTCAGGTCGTGGCCGTTGAGGCTGAGTAAGGCAAAAGCGGAAAACGCAGAGGAAGGTTCCAAACCTTCCTCTTTTTCCGTTTTACGGGCTATTGACAAGCTTTTTGGAATATGCTACCATATGGCCAAGAAATTGAAAGGAGCGGGAATTTATGATGTCCATGATGCACAATATGCCGTATTTTGCCCGATGCGCCGCTCCGTGTTTCTGCGTCTGACTTTTGACAGGACCCGTACAGAAACCGTGCAGACTTCGGTCTGCACTTTTTGTTTTTGGGGAGGTATGTATGAGCTTAATGGAGGACAATGGATATGAAAACGTGCCGAATCAGCGACAGCATCAGCTATATCCCCGCCACTGAGGATCCCCTCTCGGCGGATATTGGAATCATCCGGGACGGCACGGAGATATGGCTGTATGATGTTGGAAATGACCCGCAGGCAATCGCGTGCCTGACCGGAAAATACAATATTGTTCTCTCCCATTTTCATAAGGATCACACCGGAAATCTGCAAAAGCTTCACATTCAGAATCTCTACGTTTCCGGTGAAACGCAGCGGCATACAGGAATAGGGACAATGGTAAACGGGGATCTATATTTCGGTGCGCTGCATCTCTTCCCGCTCCCCTCCAGCCACTGCAAAGGCTGCCTGGGGCTGGAAGTGGAGGGGCGCTATGCCTTCGTCGGGGACGCGCTGTACTGCAAAACGAAAAATGGGGCATACACATTCAGCGTCCAGCTGGTGCATGATCTGCTTGCGGTTCTCAAAAGGCTGACCGCCCCCGATCTTCTTGTCAGCCATTTTCCCGGGATGGTTCGTCCCCGCGCAGAAGTGATCGCGGAGTTTGAAGCGCTGTACGCCATGCGGCAGCCGGGGAACAATGAGATCCTGCTCAGACAGTAGCGCCGCCCGGACGCAGTGCGGTCGCGCTTATCAAAATGTCGGACGAATTCGCCGCGAGCCTGACGAAACAGCATACGGCACGCCGCAAAGCCCTGCCGCCGCGCTGCGGCTCCCCCTTCTCCCCGCTCAGGGGAGGTTTTTCGGTTTTTCGGATTGTAAATAAATAGAAAATGAAGCCATCCTTCCATTGCTTTTCGGCCGGAAGTATGGCATAATAACAAGAACCCTTTGACGGAAGAAAGGACGTGATGCACATGGCAAAGCCTTTGGTTGCCATTATCGGCCGACCCAATGTGGGCAAATCCATGTTATTCAACAAGCTTACCGGGCAACGCACCTCCATTGTAGAGGATACCCCCGGCGTCACCCGCGACCGCATTTACGGCGACTGTGAGTGGTGCGGCAGGACCTTCAGCCTGGTGGATACCGGCGGCATCGAGCCGGGGACGGACAGCGACATGCTGAAATTCATGCGCCGCCAGGCGGAGATCGGCATCGAGCTGGCCGATGCCATCATCATGGTGACGGACGTGCGCTCCGGCGTCACCGCCGCCGACGAGGATGTGGCCACCATGCTGCGCAAATCCGGCAAGCCGGTGGCGCTGGCCGTGAACAAATGCGACTCCGTCGGCCCCACCAATCCCGATGTATATGAATTTTACGGTCTGGGCATCGGTGACCTGTTTGAGACCTCCGCTGTCCACGGCCACGGCACCGGCGACCTGCTGGACTGGGTGCTGGCCAACATCCCGGAGGACAGCGGTGAGGAAGAGGACAGCGACCTCATCAAGGTTGCCATCGTGGGCAAGCCCAACGTGGGCAAATCCAGCCTGCTCAACCGCATTCTGGGGGAGGAACGGGTGATCGTTTCCAACGTGGCGGGCACCACCCGGGACGCCATCGACTCCTATTTTGAGAACGACACCGGCAAATACTGCTTCATCGATACCGCCGGAATGCGCCGCAAGAGCAAGGTGGACGATGCCATTGAAAAGTATTCCAACATGCGCTCCATCAGTGCCATTGACCGGGCAGATGTGTGCCTGATCCTGGTGGACGCCAACGAGGGCGTCACCGAGCAGGATACCAAAATTGCCGGGCTTGTCCACGAGGCGGGCAAGGCCGCCGTGATCGTGGTAAACAAATGGGATGCGGTGGAGGACAAGGAAACAAATACCATGCGGGACATGGAGACCCAGGTGCGCCAGGGGCTGAGCTATATGCTCTATGCCCCGGTGGTGTTCCTCTCTGCTCTCACCGGGCAGCGGGTGGATAAGCTCTTCCAGGTGATCCAGGATGTGTACGCCCAGAACACCAAGCGCATTACCACCGGCGCGCTGAACAGCGTCCTGGCCGACGCCACCGCCCGGGTGCAGCCGCCCACGGACAAGGGCCGCCGCCTGAAGATCTACTACATGACCCAGGCCAGCACCAAGCCGCCTCATTTTGTCATCTTCTGCAACGATGCAAGGCTGTTCCACTTCTCCTATCAGCGGTATCTGGAAAACCAGATCCGGGAGGTATTCGGCCTCCAGGGAACGCCAGTGCGCATCACCATTCGTCAGAAAGGTGACAAGGAGGAGCAGTAAGCATGTTCATTCGAGCTTTGACCGTGGTCGCGGCCGGGTATCTGCTGGGAAATCTCAACGGTGCGGTGCTGCTCTCCAGGCTGCTTGCCCATGACGACGTGCGCCGCCACGGAAGCGGCAACGCGGGCTTTACCAATTTCTGCCGGAATTATGGCGGCCTGACCGGGCTGCTGGTGTTTCTGATCGACGCCGCCAAGGCGAGCCTCGCCGTCTGGCTGGGGCAGTATCTGTTTGCTCCCCTGGGTCTGGGGCTGGAGGGCGCTGCCCTGGCGTCCGTCGCCGTGGGGCTGGGGCATGACTTCCCTGCCCTGTTCGGCTTTCATGGCGGCAAGGGCATTGTGTGCGGCCTGGCCAGCGCCCTGGTGATGGACTGGCGTGTGGGCCTGGTGGCCCTGGGGACCTTTCTGGTGGTCTACCTCATTACCCGGTACGTCTCTCTCGGCTCTATAACCGGGGCCGTTGCTCTCTTCGCCAGCTTTGCTCTGTGGCACTGTGACCGGGTGTGGGCAGTGATCGGCTGCGGCGTGATGTGCCTGATTGCCATTGGGATGCACCGGGACAACATCCAGCGGCTGATTCACGGGACCGAGCGAAAAACCGATTTCTTCAAAAAGGAGCGCAGGCAATGAAAACCGCAGTCATCGGCGCGGGTGCGTGGGGCACCGCCCTGGCAACCCTCTTGTGCAGAAACGGCCACGATACCACCCTCTGGTGCAGGACGCCGGAGCGGGCGGAGGAAATGGCGGCCACTCGGGTCAACTCCCGGCTCCCCCAGGCGGCGCTGCCGGAGGGGCTGAAATTCTCCGCCGACCCTGCCTGTGTGTCCGGCTGCGATATGGTGGTGATCGCCTGTCCGTCGTTTCCCATCCGCGCCGTCTGCCGGACGGTCGCCCCTTACCTTGATAAGGATGCTGCAATGGTATCCGTCACCAAGGGCATTGAGGAGGGCACGCTGCTGCGCATGAGCCAGGTGGTGGCCCAGGAGACGGGCCACGGGACCATTGTCGCCCTCACCGGCCCCTGCCACGCCGAGGAGGTAGCCGTGGGGCAGCCCACCGGCTGCCTGGCCGCCTGCCCCGACCGCGGGCGGGCCGAGCTGGTGCAGGACGCCTTTATGTCCGATACCTTCCGGGTCTATACCAGCCCGGATATCGTGGGCGCGGAGCTGGGCGGCGCGCTGAAAAACGTGATCGCCCTGTGCTCCGGTGTGGCCGCGGGGCTGGGCTTCGGCGACAATGCCCGGGCCATGCTGATGACCCGGGGTCTGACCGAAATGGCGCGGCTGGGGGTATCCCTGGGCGCGCAGAAGGACACGCTGGCCGGACTGTCCGGCATCGGCGACCTGATCGTCACCTGCACCTCCGTCCATTCCCGCAATAACCGGGCAGGGCACCTGATCGGTCAGGGCTACACGCCCCGGCAGGCCATGGAGCAGGTTGGGGCCGTGGTAGAGGGCTACTATGCGGCAAAGTCCGCCTGGGAGCTGTGCCAGAAGCAGCGGGTGGACATGCCCATCATCCACGCCGCCTATCAGGTGCTGTATGAAAATGTTGACGCCCGGCAAGCCGTGGCCGCGCTGCTCACCCGCCAGCGCAAAGCCGAATCCGAGGACGCGGGCTGGACATAATATGAAAAACAAGGCGAATTCATACAATCTGCGTTTCAGATTGTACGAATTCGCCTTTGTACGTTGAATGGACCGCACCTCGTCATGATCGTAGACCGAACTGCTTCCCATTCAACCGGGCATGGAGGCGAATCGCCCTGGACACGGGACGATATGCCTCAATCGTCCCCAACAATCGCGCCTCCGGCAGGCACAAGGGGCAAAATAAAAAACGCTGCTGAAAAGAAACAGCAGCGTATTTTATATGCCAGCGAAAATCAGACGGCCCGCTCAACCTTATTGGAACGGAGGCATCTGGTACAAGCGTACACATGGCAGGGAGTCCCATTCACGACTGCCTTGACACGCTTCACATTGGGCTTCCACTCGCGATTGGAACGTCTGTGGGAGTGGGAGACCTTAATACCAAAGGTAACGCCCTTGCCACAAAAATCACACTTCGCCATTCATTGCACCTCCCATCCGAATGATTACTTTATAGGCGCGCCCATTAGAGCGCTTGTATATGATAGCAGACTTTTCCCAAAAATGCAAGCATTTTTTTGCAATTTTTTTGAATTTGAAAAAGATGTTGATATTCCACCCAAGGCTGGTATAATGAAAGATATGATGTAGGTTCAAAGGAGGGAGCGCCCATGAGCGAGACTTACAGCATTCCCCTTACCGCGCTGGTAAAGGAATTCAGGCTGGAGGTGGTCTATGCCTCGGCGGACTATGAGTCCATCCGGCTGACGGTGGAGGACGTGGCGCGGCCCGGCTTGCAGCTGACCGGCTATTTTGATCATTTCGAGCCGATGCGGCTGCAAATTCTGGGCAATGTGGAATTCAGCTTTATTCAGAAAAAAACGCCCCAGGAGCGGGCCGCGATATTTGATAAATTCTTTTCCTATAAGCCTCCCGCGCTGCTCATCGCCCGGAATTTCCCGGTGGATAAGCAGGTGCTGGCGATGGCGAAAAAGCACAGCATCACTCTGCTGCGCTCCCCGGAGACCACGGCCGCCCTGGCCTCCAGCATCATCACATTCCTGCGCTCGGAGCTGGCTCCCCGGATCACCCGTCACGGTGTCCTGGTGGAGGTCTACGGCGAGGGGCTGCTGCTGATGGGCGACAGCGGCGTGGGCAAAAGCGAAACGGCCCTGGAGCTGCTCAAGCGCGGCCACCGGCTGATCGCCGACGACGCGGTGGAGATCCGCAAGGTCTCCGAATCCTCGCTGATCGGCACCGCGCCGGACCTGATCCGCAATTACATCGAGCTGCGGGGCATCGGCATCATCAACGTGGCAAAGCTTTTCGGCATGGGCGCCGTGCGCACGGAGAACGAGATCAATCTGGTGGTGAACATTGTCCCCTGGAACACCCAGGAGGTATATGACCGGCTGGGGCTGGACGATCAGTACATGGAAATTCTGGGAGTCAAGGTGCCCATGAACACCATTCCAGTCACCGCAGGACGAAATCTGGCGGTGATCTTGGAGGTGGCCGCCATGAACAACCGTCAGCGCAAGCTGGGCTATAACGCCGCCCAGGAATTCACCGACCAGGTGGATCGCCACTTTGAAATAAACGCGGGTAAAGGTTAAATGAAAGAGCTGACCATTGGCGTCAACGATGCCGGACAGCGGCTGGATCGGTTCCTGGCAAAGGCCGTCCCCCTGCTCCCCGCCTCCCTGGCGCAGAAATACATCCGCATCAAGCGCATCAAGCGCAACGGCGGACGGGCGGAGCGGGATACCCGGCTGCAAAGCGGGGACGTGCTCCAGCTATACATCAACGATGAGTTCTTCGACAAGCCCCGGGAGGACAACGCCTACCTCACTGTGGCCGTGCCAAAGCTGAGCATCGTATATGAGGACGACCAGATCCTGCTGGTTGACAAACGGCCGGGGCTGGCGGTGCACCCCCACGATGGGGCAGAATACGGCCGGACGCTGATCGACCACATCCAGGCCTATCTCTACCAGAAGCGGGAGTGGAGTCCCCGTGGGGAGAACAGCTTCACCCCCGCCCTGTGCAACCGCATCGACCGCAACACCGGCGGCATCGTCATTGCCGCCAAGACGGCAGAGGCCCTGCGGGTGATGAACCAGAAGATCAAGGATCGGGAGATGGACAAGCGGTACCTTGCCATTGTTGAAGGTTCCCCCAAGCCCCGGGACGGCAGCCTGAAGGGATACCTTTTCAAGGACGCCAAAAAGAACCGTGTCTTCGTCACCGATACTCCCCAGCCCGGCTCCAAGAACTGCCAGACGGATTACCGCACCCTGGCTTCCGCCAACGGTCTGACGCTGGTGGAATGCAAGCTGATCACCGGCCGCACCCACCAGATTCGCGCCCAGTTTGCCCACGCCGGTCATCCGCTGCTGGGCGACGGCAAGTACGGCAAGCTGGATAAGCGGTTTGACCGCAATTACCAGGCACTTTATTCCTATCGCCTGACCTTTGATTTTACCACCGATGCAGGGAGCCTGGAATACCTGAACAGGAAAAGCTTTCAGGTGGAGCATGTGGACTTTGTGGAGGAATACTTTCCAGATTACAAGCTGTGAGGTGCTTTTATGAACCTTTTTATCACCAGCAGTCCCTTTCTTTGGGGCACAAATGCGGCCTTTCTGAACCCGGAAAATCACTTCGTCGATAACCTGAAGGAGGTTCTGCCGCCCTTCCCCCGGGTGCTGTTTGTTGCCTCCGACCCGGAGCGGCACGACCTGACCTGCTGCTTCGCCATGGACGTCGTGGACGCCTTCAAGCAGGCGGAGATTCCCTTCAGCGCCTTCCAGGTGCTGGACGGAACCAACGCAGAGCAGGCGGCGGAGCTGGTGTACTCCAGCGATTTTCTGGTGCTGGCAGGCGGCCATGTGCCAACGCAGAACAACTTTTTCCGTGAAATCGGTCTGCGGGAAATTCTGAGGGACTTTCAGGGAACCGTCATGGGCATCAGCGCCGGCTCCATGAACATGGCGGATATGGCCTATATCCAGCCTGAGGAGGAGGGCGAGGGCATTGACCCCGATTTTGTCCGCTTTGCCCCCGGCCTGGGCCTGACGGAGGTCAATGTGCTGCCCCACTATCAAAATTGCAAGGACGACATGCTGGACGGTCTGCGGCTCTTTGAGGACATCACCTACCCCGACAGCATGGGAAAAACCTTCTTTGCCCTGCCGGACGGAAGCTATTTCTTCCAGAACGAGGACATGCTCCTGCTCTTCGGTGAAGCCTACCTTCTCCGGGACGGCATTCTCTCTCCCCTCACCCGCTCCGGCGACTGCCTGAACATGGCGGAATTTGAATAACAGAGGCTCCCTGCCAGACGTCCCAATGGGCGGGCATCTGGCAGGGCACTTTTTGTAAAATCGCGCTTGACATCTTCTTTTTGAGATGCTATAATGGGGCGCGTGGTGATGAGACGACCACGAATCAATGGGCCTTTAGCTCAGTTGGTCAGAGCCTCCGGCTCATAACCGGATAGTCCCGGGTTCGAGTCCCTGAAGGCCCACCAGTTTACATAGGCTCCTGCCTTTCATATATAGGGGTATAGCTCAATTGGTAGAGCGGCGGTCTCCAAAACCGTAGGCTCAGGGTTCAAGTCCTTGTGCCCCTGCCAAAGCCATCGAACGAGATTCGTTCGGTGGCTTTTCTTTTGCCTTTTTGAAAATTGACCGGAATAGTGAAATATGGTAAAATAAGGGGCAGTTTTCTGTGACCGATCGGGCGGGATTGTCGTCTATTATATCAGAAAGAGAGGAAGTGCCATGGAGGACCGGCAGATCATTGAGCTGTACTGGCAGCGGTCGGAAGAGGCCATTGCGCAGACGGCGCAGAAATACGGACGATATTGCTATACCATTGCCTACAACATCCTGCAAAACGAAGGCGACAGCGACGAGTGCGTCAACGATACCTACATGCGCGCCTGGGACAGCATCCCGCCCCGGCGGCCCTCACTGCTCTCCGCCCTGCTGGCGGCCATCACCCGGAATCTGGCGCTGGATCGGTACAAGCATGACCGCGCCCGGAAGCGGGGCGGCGGGCAGATCGAGCTGGCGCTGGACGAGCTGCATGAATGCCTGCCCGGCGGAAAAAGCGAGGAAGAGCTGATCGAAAACCGGGTGCTGACGGAGGCACTCAACCGCTTCCTCGGCTCCCTGCCGGAGCAGACGCGAAAGATATTCATGCTGCGCTACTGGTATCTTTGCAGCGTCCGAAAAATCGCGGGAAGCCTGGGGCTGTCGGAAAGCGGCGTGAAAATGAGCCTGCTGCGCAGCCGCAAACAGCTGAAGGCAATGCTCCAGAAGGAGGGGATCAGCCTATGAAAAAGGAAGAAAGGCTCTTGGATGCCCTGGGGGATGTGAAGAGCAGCTATATTTTGGAATGCTCTCAATATGTGGGCAACAATCAGAAGGAGGTTCTGCTTCTCAGACCGCAGAAACCCCGCTGGGCGCACTTTTCCGCCGTGGCGGCTGCAATGGCGCTGTTTATCACCGCGACGCTGCTGCTCCTGCCCAAGGCCCGGGAGGCGCGTCAGGCAGAGGCTGCCTCCAGCGTGATCCAGCTGGGAGACGGCACACAGCTAAAAATCGTCCCTCAGCTGGGCGAGGAGGCGGAGGGCTTCTCCCCCATCGACCGGATCGAAATCTACCGGGACGAGGCGCTGCTGCAAACCATCGACGAAAGCACTCTGCCCGATCCGGCCGCCAACTACTACAACGAGGGGCTGTATCTCGGCCAGGCGGACGGCCTGGGGCAGCCGGACTACCGGGACGTGAACTTCGACGGCTATACCGACATTGGCTTCCCCTCCCAGGGGCGGGCGACTGACAATCTGCCGTACCACTATTTCCTATGGAACAATGCCGCCGGGCAATTTGACTACGGCTTTATCCTCTTTGGCGGCGCGGCGCTGGAGGTGGACGAGGAGGCCCGGCAGTTGATCGAAACCGTGAGCACCGGTTCCGGCCTGATTGAACGGTACTATCGCTTTACCGATGGACTGCTCCAGCAGATCGACGTCGGTCAGAGCACGGACAACCACCCGGATTTTCAGATCAGCTATGACGAGACGCAATTGGCCATGACCAGCGGCGAGGGCGGCCTCTTTATCTCCCCGCTCCAGGGTGTCGGCTCCTATACGCCGGTGTGTGAGATCCAGATCGAGCTTCTGCCCGGAGTGCTGCCCACAGCGGCCGCGGACGAGGCCCAAGCCGGACTGCGCGGGCTGAACGTCGGCACAGTCCGGCGGTCGAAGGACTGGGATCAGACGATCCTGCATGTGCAGTACGGGACCCAGTGGGACGCAATGGTGGAGGATATCCACTTTATCAGCGCCGGGGTTCGCGGCACCTACAAGGTGACCTCCCGCTACTATGTGGAGGCCGCCGAGGGCTACGGCGTCACCTTTGCGCAGATCTGCCAGAGCTTCACCTGCCTGCTGCCGGAGTCCGCCAACCCGGAGGCGGAGCGGGCGGCCATCGCCTTTGCCGACGGCTTCTTCAGCGGGGACTGGACGGACATGGAGCCATATCTGAACGATCCCAACGGAGAGATCAGCCGGGAGGATATTTACACCGGCAGCGAGGACATCAAGATGGTCGAGCTGCGCGGCCTGGATACCCTGGATGAACAAATCCGGCAGAAGGGCACCGGCTCTCTGTCGCTGCTCTTCCGGGCGGGAGGCGAGGATTCCCGCACCAGCCTGTCCATGGACATGATAAAGGCGGAGAGCGGCTACAAGGTCAGCTTCTACGGGCTTGAAAAATAGGGCTTTTCGTGGTATACTCCCCCAAAAGAGATTGTGGAGGATGCCAAATGACCTGCAAGACTTATGAGGCCGGGACGCTGCCTGGCTACAAGTATGTAGTGGTGCTCTCGCGCTTCCAGGGAAAGCTTCTGTTCAGCCGCCACCGCAAGCGCACCACCTGGGAGACCCAGGGCGGCCACATTGAGCCGGGTGAAACACCCCTGGAGGCAGCGAAGCGGGAGCTGTATGAGGAGTCCGGGGCAACGGATTTTGACATTGCTCCCCTGTGCGACTACTGGGCCGGGGACGAGCAGACCCGCACCGAGGCAAACGGGATGGTCTTCACCGCCAATATCCGCACCCTTGGTCCCCTGCCGGAAAGCGAAATGGCAGAGGTAAAGTGCTTTGACGATCTCCCCAAGAATGTGACCTACCCCGGCATCACCCCGGTGCTGTACGCATACTGGAAGGCCCACACAATGTAACAAAGCGGCTGCACGCCTCAAAAACGTGCAGCCGCTTGCTGTTTTTTATTGGGCCGACCGGGCGGCGTAGCTGGTCATATAGCGCTCGAATTCCTCCACCGGGACGGGCTTGGAATAGTAGTAGCCCTGGATATAGTCGCAGCCCAGGCTGCGAAACAGCTCATCGGCATCCTGCCCGTCGCCGGTCACTGCGGCCGGAACCGCATTTTCCATATTCCACTCACCACCCATCCGCATGGTCATTTATTTTCCATCGATGGAAATGTCTTCTTTTTCGTATTTTATCAGCTTTCTGTCATAAAGCAAGGGTATTTCAAAAAGAAGGCGCACCCGTCATCGATTCAGGCTTGCCAGATCTTTTTCCCGGTCCAGGCGGAATTCCACGGAGCGCTTCAGATAGGATAGGTAATTCTCGTCGTCACACATGGCTTTTTCCGGGGTATCGGAGAGCTTTGCCACCGGGCGGCCGTTGACGTATTGCAGCTTGATGACGATGTTCAGCGCGTGCTCACAGGTATCGTTGGAGCAGAAGGTGCCGATGCCAAAGGACACCTTGGCTCTGTCCCTGAAATACTCATAGAGCTTCTGGGAGCGGTCGAAATCCAGGCTGTCGCTGAACAGCAGCTGCTTGGTGCGGGGATCCACGCCGTACTTTTTATAGTGGGCGATGATCTTTTCGCCCCAGGCGTATGGGTCGCCGCTGTCGTGGCGCACGCCGGAATAATTATTCACCATGGAGTGATTGAAGTCCAGCAGGAACAGATCCGTGGTGATGGTGTCGGTGAGGGCCGTGCCGTTGTCCCCCCGGTACTCGTCGTACCAGTCTGCCATGGCATGGTGGTTGGTATAGGCCAGAGGGATGGAGTCGATGCCCTGGTACATCTGCACGAATTCATGGGCATAGGTGCCGATGGGGCGCAGCCCGTACTTCTTCGCCAGGTACACATTGGAGGTGCCCACGCAGTTTTGCGTCTGCGTGGCCAGGCGGCGCACCACCACGTCCTCCCACTCCCGGGAAAGCCGGCGGCGGCAGCCAAATTCAGCGAAGCGGAAGGTATAGGTCCCGTTCTGGAATGCTTCGATCTTCTGGCTCAGGCGCTCGGCCGCCGAGGCGCGCAGATGCTCATAGTCAAAATTCATGCGGAAATAGACCTCGTTGATGATCTCCAGCAGATAGATCTCAAACTGCATGGCGGAGAACAGCGGCCCTTTGACGATCACGGACAGCTCCCCGTCCGCGCTCAGATCCGTGGTCACATACTCCCGGATGGGATGCCACAGGCGCAGGAATTCCACATAGTCACTCTTGATGAAGCGGATGGAACGCAGATAGTCCAGCTCCTCCCTGGTAAAGCGAAGGGTGCACAGGAAATCGATCTGGCTGTTGATCTCCGCCAGCATCTCCGGGGTAAAGCGGACGCCTTGATTGCGGCACTTGAAGTGGTATTCGCCGTTGAGATCGGTATGCTTGTGGAAAATGACCTGATCCATATTGAATTTATACAGGTCGGTATCCAGCAGGGAAAGGACAATGGGTTCGAGTTTCATGGTTGATTCCTCTTTTTACATGGAAGCCGTTTCGTCGTGATCCCTGGATTGCAGCACCAGGCCGCGCAGGGTATCATACTGGCTCCAAAGGATGGGATTGGTATGGCGCTGCCAGCTCTCCCGATCGCCCTGGATGAAAAACGAGCGCATCTGGGAGGCGGAAATATGGATGGTTTTGGGGATATACAGCTCGGAGATGTCTGCGTCCCCCACCCCATCGAACCAGTTGATCCGACGGGTCTCCTTGCCGGAGATCAGCAGATCCGGGTAGGTGCCGTACTGCTTTTTTACGTTTTCCAGCACGTATTCCCCCCATGTGCCATTGTTGCCCACGCCGATGTCCGGCAGGGGAAACACCTGGATCTGCTCGCCGAAGAGCAAGCGGAGCAGCCGCTCCCGGGTGGCGTAGGGGAAGGGGTTGTTGGCCGTGCCGGACTCCTGGGAGGAGCCGACAAAAATGCCCACCCGGCCGCACAGGGCCAGGGCCGTTCGGATCATCTGCTCATGGCCGGTGTGGATGGTCTGAAAGCGCCCCACCAGGATGCCCAGAGAAAATGGCTTTTCATTCATGCGACGCTCCCCGCTCACAGCTCCGGCCGGAAGGCGGGCATCAGCTCCAGCTTGAACTGGTTCATTTTATGCAGGCGGTCGATCTTTGCCTTTTTGCCGCTGTCGTCGATCTGGCCGGTGCGGATATAGCGGTCCAGCTCGTCGTAGCGGAAGCCCAGATTTTCCTCGTCCGTCTTGCCGCACAGGCCGTCGATGGGCACCTTGTCCACCAGCACCTCCGGCAGGCCCAGTTCCCGGCCGAGCTGCTTGACCTCCTGCACAGTGAGGCTGGAGCAGGGGCTGAAGTCCCCCGCGGCGTCGCCGTAGCGGGTGGAGTAGCCCACCCAGTCCTCGGACAGGTTGCAGGTATTGGCTACCCGGCCATTGTGGCTCTGCGCCACGGCGTAGAGCACGGACATGCGAATGCGCGGCGGCAGATTGGTGCGCGACTGGTTGGAAAGCGCAAAGGGCATGGCCTCCTTCACCGCGTCCACCGCCGCCTGGATGTTGACCTCAAAGCTCTTTATGCCCAGGTGCCCCACCAGAAGCCGGGCCATATCGATGTCCTGCTGCACACCGCAGGGCATGAGCACACCGATCACCCGGTCCTTCCCCAGCGCCTCGGCGCACAGGGCGGCCACCACGGAGCTGTCCTTGCCCCCGGAAATGCCTACGATGGCATTGCAGCCGGGGCCGTTCTCCCGGAAGAAATCCCGGATCCAGGCAATACACTGCGTCTTTACCTTTTTTGCGTCAAACATGGCTTCGTCTCCTTATTTCACCTTGATCTGGCAGCTGCGCATGGTCGTCAGCGCCGCCGCGTGGCTTTCCGGGGTCACCCCGGCGCAGCAGGCGCTGTCCACGGAGATCTCCATCTCCGGGAAATTGGCCTTCAGCATCAGCGCGTTGGACACCACGCAGATATCTGTACACAGGCCCACCAGCTCCACTGTAAATGGCTCTCCATTGGCCGCCTGGTAAAGGAGCCTGGGCAGCAGGACGGAGCCGAAGGTCAGCTTCTCCACCTTGGTCGTGTCCTTTTGCTCCAGGGCGGCGGCGATCTCATCGTTCAGCATCCAGCCTGGGGTCCCCTTGATGCAGTGGGGCACGGGGAGGCTGCGGCCCTCGGCGGTTTGCAGATAATCGGAGGTGTGGGTATCCAGGGTGGCAAAGACCCGGCCGTCAAAGCCCAGGATTTTATCAGCCACTTTGGGAACGATCTGCCTGGCCTCCTGGGTGCCGAGTGCGCCGTCCACAAAGTCCTTCTGCATATCCACAACGATCAAAAAATGTTTCATTTTGTATTCTTCCCTTCCTTGTCACCGCGCCCGCTGGCGCACTTTCTGCGGGGTCGCGCCGTATAGCTCATGGAACATGCGCAGGAACGTCTTGTAATTGGTCAGGCCGTTTTGCTCCATCAGGGTGGGGATGCTCAGGTCGCTGCTTTGCAGCCCCTCGTAAAAGCGGGTGGTGCGGAGCATACACAGGTAATCCAGATAGGTCTGGCCGGTATACTTCTTGAAGATGCGGCAGAAATACTCCTTGGAGATGCTCAGATGCTCCGCCGCATCATCCAGGCTCAGCGGCTCCCGGTAGTGCTGCCGCGTCCAGGCCACCACGTCCATGATGCGGTTTAAATCCCGGGCGGAGGCGTTCTCCGCCAGCCGGACAGCAGTGCTGGAATGGAGCTGATACATGGCATGCAGGAATTCAAACAGCCGTGCCCGGAACAGGAGCTGGTAGCCATCCCGGTTTTCCTCGAACAGGCGCTGCATGGCGGCCAGGGGCTGCGAGAGCGCCGGGGTTTGCTCCAGCTCCTCCCGGCGGATCAGGGTGGTAAAGCGCAGGCCCTCCCGTCCGGGGAAATACTCACTCATGCGCTGGGCGGACAGCTGCATCAGCACATAGGGACAATAGGAGCGGCGCTCGACAATGCGGGTCATGTGCAGCTCGCCGCTGTTGATGATCAGCAGATCTCCCGGGTCCAGCTCATAGGTGTCAGCCTGGACCACGGCGGTCATATGCCCGCCCTGAAGCCAGATAAACTCCGCATACTCATGCCAATGGACGGATACCGTCAGCTCATCCGAAAACATGCTGCATTCCACGGTCGCGCTGCTGCACCGGCCGGGGGTGCTGATGTACACAGGCAGGTGATCGACCTCCTCTACCAGCTCATGCCAGATGGGAGTCCCCGTTCCAAAATCAAGCTGCTGGATCATATTGAACGCTCCTTTCCTTTCTGATAGAGCAAGCATATCATACCTTTGCGCAAATATCAATATCGACTTGAATCCATATCAACATTGTCCAAAAGAAATTTCAATATTGGCTTATGTATTTCTTATATTTCCTTTCCAATATATATAAAATATCAATTTTGTCCTAATTCTAAGCAAAATTGAATCTAGTCATTTTCTGAAAATGAGCTATAATATTCCCGTAAGCAAAAACAAATCCCACAAATCAAAGAGAGGAGTCTTGACTATGTTCTACCCCATTGACTATTCCCGTAACGCCGCCCAGCTGTCCCGCATTCTGGCCGAGGACTCCGGCGCGCCCGAGCTGCGCAATCCCATGCTGTGCACCAGAAAGCCCCTGAGGCTTCGCCTGCCCAAATGGAAGTCCCCCGAGAAGGTTGAATGCCGCCCCTGCGCCTGCCCCAAGGTGTGCACCGCCGGCTCTCATTAATACTGAACTCCAATTAAAATCTTTAAAAAAGATTTTAATTACCTGAAGGGCATGGAGTTCATATGAGACTTGTTTTGTGATTTCTTTCCTTATAAATCACAAAACAGGCAGCGCCGTCAGGCGATGCCTTCCTGATTAAAATCTTAATTTTAATCAGGAAATAGTATAAGATAAGCTACCACAAAACGGCAGCCCGCATGTAGTTGCGGACTGCCGTTTGCTGTATTTGGGGCCGACTTCTGCTTTTGCTCTGCCGCAGCGGACGCACTGTACGCCGCAAAAGCCCATCGTGCGCCAATCACTGCTATGTCATTCCCTACCCGGTAATAATCCTTACCTGCTCAGTCAGCAATTGGGGGATCACGCTGAGCAGTTCCGGCCAACTCAGGAACTGCTCCGGCGTCAGCTTCTCCAAGACATATTCCATGCTCGGCTCAAATGAATAATGGGCACGAATATAGGCAGCGACCTGGGCATCCAAAGCATCGTTTGTTTTGACCGCGCCGTTCAGAAATTCAGGCAGAAGGATCCCGCCGCCGGCTTCCGACGTGCAGGCAACATGAAACTGCGGATGCAGCTCAAACAGCTCCGGGTGCGGAAGCATGGCGTGCTTCCCAGGCTGGGAATACAGGACCGGGTGCTCTCCCTCCATTCGGAACATGCTGACCCCCGCCGCGCGAAGGCGCATTCCGTGGAAGCTGCACCAGCAATCGGTCACATTCCCCGCTGCATTGACCGCGACCCAGATATGCTCCAAATCATACATGTGCTGAATATCATAGTCATAATAGATGGCGTACTCAATGATCTTTTCCGCGTTTTCCTTCGCGGGATCGACCTCCCACTTTGGAAAGCTCTCGGAGCGCATTCTCCGCGTGAAAACCGTGCATCCAACAAATCTGATGGGAAACGGCTCCAGCTTGTTCTTGTAAATATACGGTTGATAGCGAAGCGCCAATTCTTTTGACTGTCTGTCCATACGTTACCCTCAATTATCTACGGCAACACCGCACAATTTGGCAAGAAGCCCCAGCCTGGATTTTTGGATCAATTCAAAGTTTGGAAAACGAAGGAATACTGTATGTACCCGCAAGGGGTATGCCGCATCCGTAAGCCAGCTTACGCTGGCAACGGCTGCGCAATATTTCTCGTTTTTCAAACTGAAGAAGTGGGGCAATAAGACGGCTGCGGCTCGCAGACACAATTGCGCGGTGTTGCCTTATGGCTGCTTGCCAATGTAGGCCAGGATGCCGCCGTCCACGTACAGCACATGACCATTGACGAAGTTGGAGGCATCGGATGCCAGGAAGATCGCGGGGCCGACCAGGTCCTCCGTGGTGCCCCAGCGTCCGGCGGGCGTCTTGCCGATGATGAATTTATCAAAGGGATGGCGGCTTCCGTCCGGCTGTGGCTCCCGCAGGGGTGCGGTCTGCTGGGTGGCAATGTAGCCTGGACCAATGCCGTTGCACTGGATGTTCGCGCCGCCGAACTCGGAGCAGATGTTCCGGGTCAGCATCTTCAGGCCGCCCTTGGCGGCAGCATACGCGGACACCGTCTCACGGCCCAGCTCCGACATCATGGAGCAGATGTTGATGATCTTGCCGTGTCCCTTGGCGATCATGCCGGGGATCACCGCCTTGGAGCAGATAAAGGGCGCAATGAGATCCACATTGATCACCTTGCTGAAGTCTTCCACGCTCATATCGCACATGGGAATGCGCTTGATGCATCCGGCGTTGTTCACCAGGATGTCGATCACGCCCACATCCTCCGCAATTTTGTCAACCAGCGCCTTCACCGCGGCCTCATCCGTTACGTCCGCCACATACCCGTGGACCTCCACACCAGCCTCGGCATAGGCCTCCATGCCGCGCTGACAGCTTTCCTCGCTGGAGCAGTTGAAGCAGACCTTCGCGCCTGCCTGGGCAAGGCCCACGCCCAGGGCAAATCCGATGGAGTGAGCGCCCCCGGTGACCAGCGCCACCTTGCCCGTCAAATCAAACAGATCCATGGACGCCTCCTTACAGAAGCTGGGCGGTGGGAATGCCGTCCATGTCGTCAAAGTCCTGATTTTCGCCGCACATGCCCCAGATGAAGGTATAGTTGGCAGTGCCCACGCCGGAGTGGATGGACCAGGAGGGCGAGATGACGGCCTCCTCGTTGTGCATCACAATGTGGCGGGTCTCATTTCCCTGGCCCATCATGTGAAATACGCACTGATCGGGGGCGATCTCGAAGTACATATAGACCTCCATGCGGCGCTCGTGGGTATGGCAGGGCATGGTGTTCCACACATTGCCGGGCAGCAGAGCGGTCATGCCCATGCTCAGCTGGCAGCTCTCGCAAACGGCGGGATGGATGTATTGGCGGAGGATTCTCTCGTTGACGGTCTCCTGCGCGCCCAGGTGATTGTATCTTGCCTTGTCCATGGGAATACGGACGGTGGGGCAGGTCCGATGGGCGGGGCAGGAATTGATGTAGAACTTGGCGGGTTTCTCCTTATCCACGGACTTAAAAATCAGTTCCTTCGTGCCCATGCCTACATAGATGCCGTCCCGGTGGTTCACGGGATACTCCACGCCATCCAGAACCATAACGCCGTCGCCGCCGATGTTGATGGCTCCCAGCTCCCGGCGGGCCAGGAAGTAGGGAGCGGCCAGCTCCTTGCAGCTCTCCAGCACCAGCGCCTCATCTACGGGCATGATGCCGCCGGCAATGATGCGGTCCTGATGGGAATAGGTCAGGTTGACGGAGTCCTTTTCAAACAGATTGGAAATGTGGTAATGCCTGCGCAGCTCGGCGGTATCGTAGTGCCTGGAATCGTCGGGGTGATTGGCGTAGCGTACATCAAATTTCATATCAAACACTCTCCCATATGTTTTTTATTGTTTTTACCGCATGTTCAATATCATCGCCGGTGGTTTCTTCCAGCACCAGCGCGGCATTGGGATCGTAGGCCTTGATCCGTCCCAGGATCGCGGGCAGGTCCAGTCCGCCCTTTCCAAAGGGCGTCTGAATTGGCTTTCGTCCGTCTGCCAGGAAGCAGTCCTTCATGTGGAACACCTGAATGTCTCCGGCGAAGGTATCCAGGCCTTTGTCAAGGATCGTCAGGTAATCCCCCTGATTGTCCGCATCCATGAAGTTATAAAGGTCAAAGGCCACCTTTGTCCTTCGCCCGATCATCCTTCTGGTCCGGGCAAGGGTATCCACGTCCCAGCAGACATGCCCGGCGCAGCCCTCCATGGCAACGGTGCTTCCGCAATCGGCGGCCACATCGCACAGGCGGGAAAATGCGCTGACGACGCCCTGAAGGGACGCTTCCGTCCGATTTCCGGGGTGGTAAGTCCATTCGTCATTGTTGCAAGAGCCTGTTTCAGAGGCTACCACATCACAGCCCATTGCCTTGCATGTCCTCAGGTAGTCCTCAAAAATCAGCAGGCCCGTCTCCACCTTCTTCTCATCCGCATGAATGGGATTGAAGTAAGCGCCCACCAGAGGGATGCTCTTCCCGGCATCAGAAAATGCCTTTCCGATCTGCTCCGCCCTTTCCTGCGTCATGGCCCCGGGGGCCTGGGCGATATCAGGGTACGCTTTGTAGCAGACCATCTGCACGCCGTCCAGCCCGAGGCTGTTCAGGCGCTCCAGGATCTGCTCCGTTCCGGCAACGCCCAAATCATGGGCGCGAATACATACCTTCATTGCACGCTCCTCTTTCAAGCTCTGGGACGGATGAAGAAGGTAAACTGGATCTCCTTCTCATCCAGGCGGTGGCGCTTTTCCAGCTCCGGGCCGCAGGAATTGGAGCCAAGGCCGGAGACCTTGTAATCAATACGCAGATGGGTCTTGCCGTCTGCCGCCAGCTCATCCGTATGCTCCGCCTTCAGCAGCGCGGCGGTGGAATAACGGGACACCTGGATCTCCATTTCCTGCTCCGCCCGGAATTCCAGGCCGCCGATCCGAAGCATTTTCACCGCCGTATGGTTGCCGTGCTCCTGGGGACGGACGTAGGGTACATACTCGGAAACGGCATCGCTTTCATAAAGGCCGATGCGCCCGGCGTGGCACATATCCCGGTAGCTTTCCACGGGGCCGTTGCCATAGTAGGCAAAGGCGGTCACATCCGCGGGCAATTCCCATTCAAATCCAAGCCGGGGCAGCCAGATGGCATCCTGGCGAACGGTGCCGCAGAGGGCGACGCTGATCTCGCCGTCCTCGGCGATCTCAATTTTCTGAGTGAACCGCAGCACCGGCGTCCGGGAAACGCCGGCCAGCGCGCCGGACACCAGGATCGCGTTATCCTCCACCCGGCAGTCATAGACCTTTATAAAGGCCTTATCCAGGTTCTCCCCCTGCCACTCGTCCAGCTGGAGCCAGCGGAAGCGGATGTTTCGGTCGTTGTCCGTGGGGGCCCGGCAGGCGGACAGCCTCGGGCGGCACGCAAGCTGCTCTTTTCCATTCACCCGAATGGAAGTAAACGCGCCGTAATGCTTGGAGAAGGAATACCCGAAGCCCTCTCCCCTGGCATGGATCAGGTCTCCATCCACGGTCAATTGCAGCCCCCGCCGCTTTTCCTCTGCCGGGGCGATATGGGGCAGCAAATGCTGGGTATGGGCCGCCTCCACACCGGCTTTCAGCAGGCTGACATTCAGCGTCGCGCCAAATTGACAGGGCACCGGCTCATAGCCGATCTCCACGGACACCGATGTGTGGGGCGCGGCATCCAGGACTGTTTCCGTCACATTCTGCTTCACGCCGTCCACTTCGATCCAATACCGCAGCGTGTATTCATTCAGGTTTGTAAAATCCAGCCTGTTATAAACCGTCAGGGTCCTGCCGTCGTAGTGGGTTCGGATGGGCTGATAGGCCGCCTTGGCCTCCAGGGAACCGGCCTTGAAGCTTCGGTTGGCAAATACCAAACCGTCACAGCAGAAATTGCCGTCGTGGGTCAGCTCCCCCTCGAAGTCGCCGCCATATTTCTGGACGCCGTTCTCCGTCACCACATGGTCGGCCCACTCCCAGATGCAGCCGCCGATCAGCTTGGGATATTTGTCGAAGAGTTCATTGTAGGCCCACACGTCGCCGGGGCCGTTGCCCATGGCGTGGGAATATTCGCACAGGAACACCGGCATGGGGATATCGTCGCAGGCGGCAGCCTGTTCCACCTCTTCCAGGGAGGCATACATTCTAGAATAAATGTCCGCATTGTAGCTCTGGCCCTTTCGGCTGGCATCCTCCGCGTGGAGCAGGCGGCTGCCGTCCCGCTTTCTCGTCCAGCGGATCATTTCCACGTGGTTCGCGCCGTGGCCGCTCTCGTTGCCGGTGGACCAGATGATCACACTGGGGTAATTTTTGAACAGCTCCACCATCCGGCGCATCCGCTCCACAAATTCCGCCTTCCACTCCGGCTTTGTGCAGGGCCACGCATTGCTCTCCACATCGAAGCGATAACCCACATTGGGCAGGCGGCGGAGGAAACCGTGGGTCTCAATATCCGTTTCGCAGATCACATAAAAGCCCAGCTCGTCGCACATCTGCATGAATTTGGGCGTGGGAGGATAATGGGAGGTGCGGACGCAATTGATATTCAGCTCCTTCATCAGGAGCAGGTCATTTCTCAGTTCCTCGTCGCTCTGGCACCAGCCTCGGGTGGCGCTGGTGTCGTGGTGATTCACGCCATGGAGCTTTACCGCCACGCCATTGACCAGCAGCGCATAATCCCCGGAAACCTCAATTTTCCGCAGGCCGCTTCTCAGTTCGATCACCTCGCCGTCCCGCTCCAGCTGAACGGTATAGAGGTGCGGCTTTTCGGCGTTCCACAGGATCGGATTTTGGGGTGCGAACACCAGCTCATCCTGCATTTCCCGCTCCGTCAGGACTGTCTGCCCATCCAGGATCTTCACATTGGCCTGGCCATCCAGACGGATGTGGAAATTCTGGTCATTGGGGATGAGCTCCACATCGGTGATATGCCCCACCGGCCGCTGGAGGATGTACACATCCCGGAAAATGCCGTTGTATCGGAAGAAATCCTGGTCCTCTAAGTAGCTGCCGCAGCACCATTTCAGCACCCGGACCCGGATGGTATTGGTCCCGGTGCGGACAAACTCCGTAACGTCAAATTCCGCCTGCAAGTGGCTCCCCTGGGTGAAGCCCACATATCTGCCATTGACATACAGATAGGCGCAGGAGGAAACGCCCTCGAAGACGAGGTAAAGCCTGCCCCACTTATCTGCCAATTCAAATTCCCGCTCATAGACGCCGCAGGGATCATCGTCGGGGACATAGGGCGGGTCACAGGGATAGGGATAGTTGACATTGGTATAATTGGGGTTTTCGTAGCCGTGAAGCTGCCAGCAGGAGGGAACCGGGATGGTATTCCAATTTTCAATGCGTTCCGGCACGTCGATGTCCCGGCTGAAATAGGCGAAGCGCCAGTCGCCATTCAAAAGGTGGTATTCCGATTTCCCGCCGGGAATGTAGTAGCTGCGGGAGGCGCAGCGGTTTTCGGATGTGGCAGTGGGATTTTCGTATTGTCTCATGGTCGGGCCTCCTCAGGGTCTGATCGAAATCGTATGGTGAAATTCCGTATAGTCGGTCAGGTAGACCGTCGCCGCGCCGGGGGTCTTGGCCTCCGAGTCCTCTTTGCCGTCGGTAAAGTGGTGGGTGCCAAACGCGGGACCCACCTCCATGGAGGCTTCCCCATTGGACACCGTGAAGAAGGAATCCTTCAGCACCAGCACCTCATCCCCGTGAACCGGCATGGTCAGGTGGTCATTGGCGATTCGGTCAATGCCGGAGAAGGCCAGCTCCACACGCCAGGGCGCACCCACGACGCCGGAGGTCCTTATCTCCACCTCGATCGCGTCGCCGTTTTCCCGCACGGTCACGTCGATGTCCATATCCGGCCCCCATTTCTTGGGCCGGGAGGCATTGTCCATCTGCCACCAGTCGGAGGTGGCGGGCTTTTCCGGGAAGGGCAGATAGTACCAGCCGCGCATTTTCTGGTGCAGATGGAACGCGCCGGTCTCGTCCATCTCCATCGTCTCTGCCTTGAAGGCCCGGTGCTCGCAGAAGCTGCCGCCGATCTTCACCGCCAGCTTGATGGAGCCGTTGTGCACCCAGAGGAAATTGGACTTGTCCTTCATCACGGTGTAGGTGTAGCTGCCCTTACGGGCTCTGGCAATACCGGAATCGGCATAATAGGCATGATAGCTCCGGGGCGTGCCGGAAAGCTCTGACTCAAAATCGATCAGCTCCGGGTGGAGCATGTATCGGATCAGGCAGTTGGGCGAAAGGATGTTCTTCTCCCGCACGATCTCAAAGGTATAATTTGCCATGGCCGCGAATTCCGGGATGCTATACTTGGCACCCAGATACAGGTAGAACCAGTAGTAGCCATCCGGGTACACCAGCCGGTCCTTGTCAAACCGGGTGGAGTTGGCGGTAAAAATGCTGTCGTCCGGCTCCCAGTAGGTCAGCATCATCCGCAGGTTCCGAATGACGTGCTGCTCGTAGGAATCATCGTCCAGCGCATCCGCCAGAAGCAGCATGGCTTGATTGTTGACGCTGTTGTAGTTTCCGGCGGACTTTTCCGAATATTCGCCGTCGCTGTTGCAGTCGATGCCCTCGTTGAGATACGCAAAGGCCGCCTGGATCAGATCCTCCTCGTCGTACAGCTTCCCGCAGGTGGCAAGCAGCGCGGCGATGGCCCAGCGGTGGTTGGGGGTATGGAAGCCGCCCTCCAGCAGGCCCCTGCCGCCGTCGTGGATGATGGCGTCCAGCTTTCCAAGCAGCGCGGCCTCCCCGCCGGTCAGCGCCTCCCTGCCCTTCAGATACTGAGCCAGGTGCAAAACGATGCCGATGCAAAAGGCAGTATCGGGGGCCGAGAAAAAGTTGCAGGTAATATAATCAAACAGGCCGTTTTCATGCTGGGTGGAGCGGACATAGTCCAGCCCTTGGAGCATGGAGGCCAGCAGGGCTTCGTCGTGATAAAGCTCAGACTCGGCGTTGCAGTAAACCGCGCCGATGTCTGCGATGCAGTACAGGGCGTGCTTCTGCATATAAACGCCGTCTGGCATTACAAACGCGCCGTAATAGGGGCTGTTTATATCCAGATTCTGTGTTTTCAGATGATGTCTGGCCCGTTTTTCGGTGTCCCGGATCATCTGCTCATAATGGTTTCTCATGTTTTTGCCTCCCGCTTCCCAGCAGGGCCGCCCCGAGGATCCCTGCGTCGTTGTCAAGCTTTGCCAGCTCGATCCTGGTATTTCGTTTGGAATTTCTGGAATAGACGCGCCGGGCTACCTCTTCCCGGAGCGGCCGCAGCAGCACCTCCCCGGCCCGGCTAACGCCGCCGCCGACGCAGAGCACCGCCGGCTGGAAAACATTAATGATGTTGGTGATCCCCTCTGCCAGATAGGTAATATAGACATCCAGCAGCTCCCGGGCCGTTTCATCCCCGGCTGCCGCGCCGTCAAACACCGTCTTTGCCTCCACCTTGGCCGCATTGCCGCCGCATAGGCTCCAGAGCAGGCTTTCCGGGTGTTTTCGCATTTGTTCCCGCGCCTGCGTGATCAGGGCGTTGGCCGAGGCCATGGCCTCGAAGCAGCCCCGCCTGCCGCAGTTGCAGGGGACGCCGTCATGATCGATGGTCATATGGCCAAACTCCGCCGCCGCGCCGTTGATGCCGGGCCAGAGGCTGCCGCCCAGGATAATGCCGCCGCCGATCCCGGTGCCGACGGTGACCATGACAAAGGAATCCTCCTGATAGCCGCCGGTCAGGTATTCTCCCCAGGCCGCCACATTGGCGTCGTTGCCAAAATGCACCGGCACGGGGATTTTCTTCGCCAGAAGCGGCAGGAACGGTACGTCGTCAAAGCCCAGGTTATTGGCATCCTCCATATGGCCGTTTTCCGGGTTTGCGGTACCGGGAACGCCCACGCCCACGGACGCAACATCCTGCCAAAGCAGCCGGTTGCGTTCCAGCAGCGTCCGCGCCATTTGCGCCATATCCGCCGTCATGCTTTCCACGCTTCGCGGAACCTGGGTCTTGACGCTGCACTTATCCACGATCCTGAGATCCTGCTCCACCAGACCGACCACGATATTGGTGCCGCCCAGGTCAATCCCGATTCGGTACATTCCCTCACCGCCCTATGTCAAAAATACATCAAAAAGGTTTTGATCTCAAAGGAGCCGAAATGAACATGACCGAGATCCACAGCCTGGGGATCCTCTTCCAGCATGTCCGTTTCAACAATTTTCGTAATTCTGGGATTGGCAGCAAACGCGCAGTCCGTCTGCTTGCCCATGGCTTCATAGGCCCGAACCAGGAGCGCATTGTCTGCCGTATCCGCCGGTTTGATGGTTTCAACCAGAATGTTCTCTGCATCTGTCAGGAAAACGGGGCCAAGCTCGTCGGCGATCCCGCCGAAAACCACCGGCTCATTCTGCTCCGCCGCCTTCTGCGGCACGTCCGAGTCCGCAAAAGCGCCGTCGAAGGGATAGAAGGCATAGGTAAACCGCTGCATCCCCCGATCCGCGTCCTGATCCGGCATCATGGCGGATTTCAGCAGAGTCAGACGGATCTCGTTATCCACCGCATTGACGCCGTATTTGCCGTCATTGAGCACCGCCGCGCCGTGGGCTCCGTCCGTCAGCGCCGAATAGCGATGATTGCAGACCTCGAAGCGATCCTTATCCGTCTGATACGAGCGGTGGGTCGGGCGCTTCACATAGCCGAACTGAATTTCGTGAATGGCCTCCTTCGCATTGGCGTTTACCGGGAAGGCGACCTTCAGCAGCTTGTGGCGCTCCTGCCAGTCGATTTGGGTTACAAATTCAATGTATGGGGAATCCGCCGTCAGCACGATCTCCTGCCTTAGAGCAGAATCACCGATTTTACGACTGATCTCCAGGGCGGCCCGGTATGTCCCCGGCTGCATGGTCACCGTCGCGCGCTCTTCCAGCGGAACCGGCAGGTTTTCATACATGCTACCCAGCTCCCAGGCATCATAATAGGTGTTCACATCCTTGAACATCAGCAGCCGGTTGCCGGCCCCCGCCAGGTATTCGGTATCCGCTCCCTGCTTTTTGACGCTGACCACCTCGCCCCGGCCATTGATGCGGCACGTAAGATACGCATTGGACAGCTCATAGCCCTTTTCCTGCTCCAGATACCGCAGCCGCACCGGGTGCTCCGGCACGGCGGACGGCTCGAGCACAGCGCTGCTCTGGGCCGGAACTGTCACGCCCTGGATGCGTCTGGGCCAGCTCAGGCAGTTATAGACCACCCGACAGCCCTGGGAGTCTGCCGCTCCTGCCGTCATTTCACCCAGCAGTTCATCGCAGCCCGCGCAGACCTCGCGAAGCTCCCTCTCCGCCCGTTCATGGACTCTGGCAATGGAGGTGCCGGGGGCAATATCGTGGAACTGCTGAAACAGCAGCTTCTTCCAAAGCTCATCCAGCCGCTGCTTCCAGTTATCCGGCATTTTTCTGCCGGACAGGCGCTGCCGGGAGAGGAAGAATTCCGTCCGCCGCAGCGCGTTTTCCGCGTCGCGGATACCCTTCTTGGTCTTTGCCTGGGAGGTCAGGGTGCCCCGGTGCCAGGCCAGGTACAGCTCTCCGCAGAAGGTATCCACCGGCCGCGGATGGCGCTCAAAGTATTTCACCGGGCTTTCCATCCGGCAGCGGGGCGCGCCCTCCAAGTCGGCGCAGCGCCGCGCCATCTCCAGCATCTGCCGGGTAGGGCCGCCGCCGCCGTCGCCGAAGCCGAAGGGGAACATCAGGCCATCAATATTTTCCTGCTGGACGCGGTCCTCTTCCCAGCGGGTGATGAGGTCACCGGGCTGGAAATTGGCATTGTTTTTCTTGAAGGTATGGGCCAGGACCCTGCTGCCGTCCATGCCCTCCCACCAGAAAATGTTGTAGGGGAAGGGCTGGCATTCGGGAGACTGACGGATCAGCTTCTGCGTCGCAAAATAGGAAATCCGGCATTTCTTCATAATTTGGGGCAGGGCCGCGGAAAAGCCGAAGGTATCCGGCATCCAGGCCATCTGGCTTTCACTGCCCAGCTCCCCGCGGAACCACCGCTTGCCCCAAACAAACTGGCGGATCAGCGACTCGCCGGAGGGAATATTGGTGTCGCTTTCCACCCACAAAGCGCCCTCGGGATAAAACTTCCCCTGTTTCACCTTCTCCAGGACGCTTTCGTAAACATTGGGGTAAAGCTCCTTCAGCCACTCCAGGATCGGCGGCTCGCAGAGAAGGAAGCGGTAATCGTCATATTCCTCCATCAGGGCCAGTTGATTGGCGTAAGTTCTGGCGGCCTTGCGCATGGTCTCCTCCACCGGCCAGAGCCATGCCAGATCCAGATGGGACTGACCGAACACCGTATATTCCGGCGCGGTAGAGCCGTTCCTGCATTCCAGCAGGGGCTTCAGGAGCTTTCCGGCCTCCAGAATGGAGGCCGTCATTTCCGGCTCCGGCAGCTCAAAGTCCGCGATGTAGGTAAATTTCTTCAGCCCCTCCACGATTTTCATGGTGCGCAGGCTCTTCTCCGGCAGCTTCTGGACCAGGCTGTAAAGCGTCAGGTAATCCATTGCCGCCTGGAAAAGCGCCTCATTCCAGACGCCGAAATGAGACTGGCCCACCGTCACCTGATGTATCGGCGGCTCCGGCACGGATTCCTCCCCCCAGCCCACCGGGCCTGCGCCCTCGTTGCGGATGCCGTGACCGGCATAGCATTCGGCATAGATCTCATAGGTATCCCCCGCCCTGGCAGACCGGGACAGGGTAATAAACCGATGCCTCTTATCAATGGCACCGCTCTCCCGGCCGTTGACCCAGACCAGCATTTCCTCGGCGGTGTTCAGCGTGAACACCACCCGCTTCCCTGCCAGATCCTCCGGGATCACGACCTGGGTTCGGAACCAGCCGTATTCCCACGTCCTTCCCCATTTCATGCCGACAGGCGCGGGGGCATAGTGCCCCTGCGCCGCCTGTTCAAAGGGAATATGCTCCATCGTCGTGAAATAGGAAACGGAAAGCGCCGCAGCCTTTCGGTAATAATACTTTGGGAACTGCTCGGCCCAGATTCTCAGTCGGTCATTCCATTGGCTGCCAATGTTCATAGGCTTACCTCTTTTATTTCATCCTGGCGTCAATCCACGTATACCGGGGATCCACGATCCGATCTGTCCAGGGGTTCCCCGCCAGGTGGCGGATCATCCAGCAGTAGTACATCGGGAAGGCCGGTGCCGTCACCTGGGGATGGGTGGTGCCGCCGGGAATGCAGGCACAGCTTCCATCCTTAATTTTATACACGTTATCCCCCAAAAAGCAAGCCCCAAATCCTTCGCTGCGCTCATAGCGGTAATAATAAACCTCCGGCTGGGGATGATGGTGGGGGGTATAGCTGGACCAGCCGCCCTGGTGGTTGATGACCTCCCCGTTGACCATATTGGAATAGGGGGCATTGCGGTAATCAAACACGGTACGGACGGTGCGCTTCATCTTGTTGTCAAAGACATCCAGGCCAAAGATATCATCCCGGCAATCCTCCGGGCGATAGAACACAGGGGCAAATTCCCGGTCATTTTCCGTGGACTGGACCAGCACCTCGCTGCCGGTATGGGCAGTGACGGTCACCGCCACATTCCGGCAGACATGCAGGCAATGGGGGCCTTCTTCAATGAAGCTGTTTCGCTGGCCGGTCTCCCGGCGGTCATTCCATTGGAAAGTGACCTCGCCCAGGATCAAAAGCACTGCGGTTTCCTCCGCTGCATGGCAGAAGGTCAGCGACTGTCCCGCCTCCATGCGGTAGGCCGTGATGTTCATCATCATATCGTTGACGGCATCCCCGGCCCGGGAGATCACCTTTACTCCGTTTTCAAATTGCGGATAAGAAAATTCCTTGCTCATATGAGATTCCCCTTAGTATTCGATCTCGGAGAGCTTCACCGGGCGGTGCTCCAACACGGACTTCTTGGCAGCAATGCCCATGAGCACAGGCTTCAGGCCGTCCTCCACGCCCACCAGGGTATCGGTGTCATTCTCAATGGCGCTGATGAAGCCCCTGATCTCCGCGGCGAAGGACTGCATATACCGCTCCAGGAAGAAGTAAAGGGGTTTCTCCCCGGTGACGCCCTCGGCATTGGACAGGACCATGGAGGACAGGGTGTCGTTGGAGGTGGCCGCCATGCCCCTGGAGCCGAAAACCTCCGCCCGCTGGTCATAGCCATAGACGGCCCGGCGGGAATTATCAATAACGGCAATGGCACTGTTTTCCATCTTCAAGGTAATGACCGCCGTGTCCACGTCCCCCGCCTCTCCAATGGCAGGATCCACCAGGACTGCGGACTGGACGTAAATCTCCTCGGCGTCACACCCGGCAAGATAGCGAACCATGTCAAAATCATGGATGGTCATATCCAGGAACATCCCGCCGGAGACCGCTGCATACTCCGCAGAGGGCGGCTCCGGGTCGCGGGAGGTGATCTTGATGATATGGACGTCGCCCACCCTGCCATCCAGAATGGCCTGCTTCACGGCGGCAAAATTGTGATCCTGGCGGCGGTTGAAGCCGACCTGATACTTGATATTGCTTCCCTTCAGGGCCTCGACCACCTGCTTGATCTTGGTCAGGTCATGGTCGATGGGCTTCTCGCAGAACACGTGCTTGCCTGCGGCAATGGCCTCCAGGGAAATGGGAGAATGGGTATTGGTGGAGGAGCAGATGAGCACCGCGTCGATCTCCGGGTCGCTCAGGATCTCATGGTAATCCTTTGTGGTGCCCTCCACGCCCATGCTCAGGAGCCACTTTTCGGTTGCTTCGTTCATAAAGGGGTCGGCAACGGTTTTGATTCTTGCGCTGCGGATGTAATTGCAGATGCTTTGCGTATGTACCTTGCCGATGCGGCCCGCGCCGATAATGCCAACAGTAACCATATATTACCTCCAAATTACAAGCCGGTATGCTCCCGGATGAATTTTCTTGCCCGAATGGCATATTCCAGGGGATTTGCCTTGGCCGGATCCTGCTCGGCCTCCACGACCATGTAGCCCTCGTAGCCGGATTCCGCCAGGCAGGCGAAAATAGGATCAAATTCCACGCAGCCGTCGCCGGGGATGGTAAAGGCACCCTGCCGGACGCCCTCCAGGAAGCTCCAGCGATTTTCCCGCACCTTGGCCACCACCTCAGGGCGGATATCCTTCAGGTGGACATGTTTGATGCGCTTTGTGTAGCGCCGCACCAGCTCGGTGGGATCCTCGCCGCAGTAGGCAAAGTGGCCGGAATCAAAGAGCAGGCTCACATAGGTGGGGTCGGTACCGGCCATCAGCCGGTCGGTTTCGGCGGCGGACTGTACGACGGTGCCCATATGGTGATGGAAGGTCAGGGCAACGCCGTATTCCTCCAGGCTCAGCCTGCCCAGGCGGTTCAGCCCGTCGCAGAGGGCATCCCACTGGGCGTCGTTCATCTCATACTTCCCCTCGAACACGGGCTGGCTCTGAATGCCCTGGGTGGAATAGCTCTGTTCGGACACCCCAACCACCTTGGCCCCCATGGCGGCGAGGAACGCAACGTGCTCTTTGAACGCTGCCTCCGTCTGCGCATAGGGCCTGCTGATCAGGAACGTGGAAAACCACGCATTGCAGATCTCAATGCCCCGCAGCTCCAGCATGGGCTTCAGAACAGCCGGATCTCTGGGGTATTTGTTGCCCACCTCGGAGCCGGTAAAGCCCGCCAGCGCCATTTCGCTGACGCACTGCTGGAAGGTATTTTCGCCGCCCAGCTCGGGCAGGTCGTCATTGGTCCATGCGATGGGCGCAATGCCCAGCTTCACATTTTTTGTGAAAAGCATGTTCCGTCCTCCTTAATATTTTCTGGCTTTGGCTCGATTTGCCAACAGCTGATCGTAGGCGGCTTTCTGTTTTTCGCTCCGGGCGGTGCTTGCAAGGCCCACATTCCACCAGGAGCCGTAGCCGGCGGTCATGGTCTTGGGCAGCACCTTGATATCAATCAGCGTGGAAACAGTTTGCCGCTTCGCATCCTCCAGCGCCGCCTTCAGCTCCTTCAGATCGGTTGCCGTATAGGTCTTGCAGCCGTAGCCGGCGGCCACCATGGCATAGTTAACGGGGATCAGGCCGCCGCCCAGGCCGCCCCGCTCATCCCGGTAGCGGAATTCGGTGGCCAGATTGCCGATGCCGTTGCCCATTTGCAGATTGTTGATACAGCCAAAGCCGCAGTTGTCAAAGAGCAGCACGTTGATCTTCTTCCCCTCCTGCAATGAGGTGACCAGCTCCGAGTGGAGCATCAGGAACGCGCCGTCGCCGCACATGGCGTAGACCTCCTGGGAAGGACAGGCCAGCTTTGCGCCCAGGGCGGCGCAGACCTCGTAACCCATGGCAGAGAAGCCATACTCCATCTGATAGGAATTCTTGCAGTCGGTCGTCCACATCCGCTGTAAGTCGCCGGGGAGGCTGCCGGAGGCGCCTACCACAATGGCGTCCGCATCAATGGTGTCCCGAATCAGCGCGATTGCGGAAACCTGCGTAATTTCGCCGCCGTTCAGCTTCACCTGCTCTGCAATGGTCGGCTCGTGCCGGGCCTTGATGATGGGCTCAAAGTTCTCGCCGTAGCGGTAGGCGGCAAGCCGGGCATATTCCTCGTTCCACGCCTTCTTCGCCGCCTCGATCTGGCCACAGTAGTCGCTGACGTAGCCCATGGCAGCCAATTCTGCATGGGCAAGCTCAAGGGTGGCTTTGGCGTCGCCAATGACCATGGCGGCATCCATTTTGTTCGCGTCAAAGGGGGAAATATTGAGGGAAACAAGCTTTGTGCTGCCATATAGCTCCTTGGAGCCGGTGGTAAAGTCGGACAGCCGGGTACCGATGGCAACGATCAGGTCCGCCGACCTTGCAATGGAATTTGCCGCCAGATTGCCGGTGACGCCCACGCCGCCCAGATTCATGGGATGGGAGGCGCTGCAGGCGCTCTTCCCCGCCTGCGTCTCCGCAAAGGGGATCTGAAAGGCTTCGCAGAATTTTTCCAGCGCCGCACCGGCTTCGGAATAGCGGACGCCGCCGCCGCAGATAATCATGGGCCGCTTGCTTGCCGCGATGGCCTCCACCAGATCGTTCAAATCCTCCCGGCAGGGGGCCGGGCGACGGATGCGGTGGATGCGCTTTTCAAAGAAATAGTCGGGGAAATCGTAGCTTTCCCCCTCCGCGTCCTGGGAAAGCGCCACGCAGACCGCCCCGGTCTCAGCCGGGTCTGTCAGAACCCGGAATGCCTGCGTAAGGGTGGCCATCAGCTGCTCCGGGCGGGTGATCCGATCCCAGAATTTGCACACGGGACGCAGCGCGTCATTGGTGGTGACGCTGGGGCTGTATTCCTGCTCAAGCTGCTGCAGCACCGGGTCCGGCTGACGCACCGCAAAGGTATCGCCGGGGAAAAGCAGCAGCGGAATGCGGTTGACGGTGGCGCAGGCAGCGGCGGTGACCATATTGGCCGCACCGGGGCCGATGGAGGAGGCGCAGGCGATGATCTTCCGGCGGTTGTGCTGCCGGGCAAAGCCGGTGGCCGCATGGGCCATACCCTGCTCATTCCGGCCCTGATAAACACGCAGGTTGCCGGGGGCTTCATCCAGCGCCTGCCCCAGGCCCACCACAATTCCGTGGCCGAAGATGGTGAACACGCCGTCCACAAACTTGGTTTCTACGCCGTCCAGCTCTACATACTGATTATCCAGGAATTTCACAATGGCCTGGCCCACAGTCATGATGCTCATTGATTTTCCTCCCTGTCGCAGCACACGGTGTTTCCGTATTTTTCCTTACTGGCCCTGATGAAGGCATGCACCTCATCGGTACGGGGCATTTCCTGGGAGCAGGAATGGGCCGCCACCATCATGGATGCCTGGGCACAGCCGAACTCCAGGCAGTCGTACATATCCCATCCGCTGTAAAGGCCGTACAGGAATCCCGCGCCGTAGCCGTCGCCGCCGCCGAAGGATTTCAGGGCCTCCACCGGGAAGGGCCGCACGGTATAGTGCCTGCCGTCGCAGGTGTAAGCGGTGGAGCCTTGCTTGCCGTGCTTGATGATGACAATTCTTGCATGGTGAGCCTGCCATGCTTTCGCGCTGGTCTGATCGTCCCGGCCCGGCTCGATCAGCTTTTCCATCAGGTCGAATTCCTCCCGGCTGCCCATGATGATGTCCGCATCCCTGGCGACCATGGAGTAATAAATGGAAACCTCGTCCATATTGGCCCAGTTATAGGGCCGGTAGTCGATATCAAAGATCACCTTTGTGCCGAAGCGCCGGGCCAGCATCACGGCCTTCAGCGCTGCCTCTCTGGAGGGGCTTTCCGCCAGAGAGGTGCCGGAAATCAACAGCGCTTTGGTATTTTTGATGTAATCGACGTCGATGTCATCCGGGTGCAGCTGCAGGTCCGCGATGCGGTTGCGGTACATCAGGATGCTGCTTTCGTCCCGGCTGAGGATTTCCGTAAAAGTCAGGCCGATTTTCTCGCCGTTTGTGCAGCGGCGGATCCGGGAAACATCAATGCCCTCCCGCTCGAAGAAATGGGTCACGAAGTCGCCCAGCTGATCGTCGGAGACGCAGGCAAAGAAGCCGATTTTCATGCCGTGCCGGGCTGCCCCCACGGCAATGTTGGCCGGGCTGCCGCCTACATATTTTTTAAATGTGACGCAATTCTCCAGCGGCTGAAAATAGTCCACCGGGTTAAAATCCACAGCCACCCGGCCCAGCAGCACCAGGTCAAAGGGCCGGGACCGGTCAAATTCGATGTATGCCATAGAGGGACCTCCCTTACAGGGCGCTTCCGTCCCAGGTGTCCACTTTTTCCTTTTCCATCTCTTCCTCGTCAAACCAGCGGACGGTAACGCACTTGCTCTCGGTGTAGAAGCGGAACGCATCCTTGCCGTGGCAGTGCAGGTCGCCGAAGAAGGAGCGCTTATGGCCGCAGAACGGGAACACGCCGATGGGCACGGGGATGCCCACATTGACGCCCACCATGCCGCCGTCGGTGCGCTTGGCAAATTCACGGGCATAGTAGCCGTTCTGGGTAAAGATCACACTGCCGTTGGCAAAGGGATTGCGGTTCATCAGGGCCAGCCCCTCCTCAAAGCTCTTGACCCGTTTGATGCAAAGCACGGGGCCAAAGACCTCCCGGTTGCCAATGGACATGTCCTCCGTAACATGGTCGAAAATGGTGTGGCCGATGTAGTAGCCATCCTCATAGCCCTCCACCTTCACGTTCCGGCCGTCCAGCACCAGCTGCGCGCCCTCTTCAATGCCCTTTTCGATCCAATCCAGCACAAATTTCTGGTGGCTCTTGCTGCCCACAGGACCAAGGTTGGAGGTCTTATCGTATGCGGGGCCGACCTTCTGGGCCTTGCACAGGCGCACCAGCTCGGCAACCAGCGCGTCGGCGATCTCCTCCTCCACCACAACGGCGGGCAGCGCCATGCAGCGCTCTCCCGCGCAGCCGAACGCAGAATTCATAATGCCCGCGGCGGTGCGGGTGATGGGTGCGTCCTTGAGTACCAGCGCATGGTTCTTGGCCTCGCACAGGGCCTGAACCCGCTTTCCGTGGGCGGCGGCGGTGGAATACACATGCAGGCCCACCTCCGTGGAGCCGACAAAGGTAATGCCCCGGACGTCGGGATGAGTCAGCAGGATCTCCGCCTCATGGCGGGAGCAGGGCACGATGTTGAACACGCCGTCGGGGATACCGGCCTCCCTGTAAAGCTCCGCGAACTTCATGCTGGTCATGGGCGTGGTGGAGGCGGGCTTCAGGACGAAGGTATTGCCGCAGACGATGGCAAGAGGCGCCATCCAGCCCACGGGGATCATGGCCGGGAAATTCCAGGGCGCAATTCCGGCAAACACGCCGATGGGTTCCCGGTAGAGGGTGGTGTCATAGCCCCTGGAGGTATCCATCAGGCTTTCGCCCATCAGCAAACTGGGCGCCGAGCAGGCAAGCTCGGTCATCTCCAGAGCCTTCGCCACGTCACCGGCAGCCTCGCTCCAGCACTTTCCGTTTTCGGTAGCGACCATCCGGGTCAATTCTTCCTTATCCCGCTCAATGAGGCCCCGCAGCTTCATCATAATACCGGCGCGGGTACGAACGGGGGTATTCTTCCAGGCGGGGAAGGCTGCCTTTGCGGCGGCAACGGCCTTTTCTACCTCAGCGGCGGTGCACTGGGGGACCTGGGCAATGGGTTTGCCGGTGGAGGGATCATAGATGGTGGTGAACTTCCGGCTTTCGCTGTCGATCCACTCACCGCCGATATAGGGCTTCATCGCAGGTAGTGCGTTCATAAATCATCCTCCTAAAAACAAGTACATAGCATATTTGTAAGACCGCCCCGTCTGGGCAGCGCTCGCGATTTCCAATTGAAGCGTCTCTTTGGGGTGCGGGGAAATGAGGGAAGCTTCCTCATTTCCCCCGGATTGCCGCCTGAGCTGTGCGTCCTCAATCGCGCAGGCACTCTGCCAGGAACAGCATGGCCAGCGCCTGCCCATAGGGCATCGGCTTCAGCTCGATCCGCTTATAGAAATCCTTGCTTTCCCGGCCCATGGGCGTTCCATAGGAAACCTGATGGACAACACCGTTGTCATCAATATAATCCAAAATGGGAGCAAGCGCCTTTTCCGCCGCTGCGGCGTAGCGCTCCTCCAGCAGTCCTGTGTGGACGGCCCTCAAGATGCCATAGGCAAAGCCGCAGGTGGCGCTGGATTCCACATAGGATGTAGGGTCGTCGATAAGGGTGTGCCACATGCCGTTTTCGTTCTGGTATTTCAGGAGCGCATCCACCTGATCGCGCAAAATCCGCTCCAGCCTCTGCGCAGTTTCAGGCTGGACCTTCGCCATCTGCAAAAATTCGGGGATGGAAATGGTCACCCAGCAGTTGCCCCGGCCCCAGAACGCGCCGGAAAAATTGTGCCGCCCATGGAATGTCCAGCCATGATACCACAGGCCGGTTTTGGGGTCGGCCAGGTATTTCGCGTGGAGCAGAAACTGATGCTGCGCCTCGTCGATATAATCCTGCTTTCCTTCAATGCGGCCCATATTTGCCAGGAACAGCACCGTCATGAAGAGCGTATCGTCCCAAAGCTCCTGGTCATTCAGGGTATCGGAGGTCATATGCTGAAGGCCGCCCTCCTGCGTTCTGGGGAACTTCTCCATGATCCATCTAGCCGAGTCCCGGCAGGGGCCAAGATACCGTTCCTCCCGGAGATATTCGCCCACATAGGACATGGTCAGAAACGGCGCCATAGTATTCACATTCAGCGCCGGGAAGCCGATCTCGATCTGGCTGTCGAAGAACCTTGTCAGGATGTTCAGATACTTCACATCCCTGCTGTTTTCAAACAGCTTCCACAGCCCGTAAAGGCCTACCCCCTGGGTCCATTCCCAGTGCTGATAGCGGTGGATGTCGTCACCGGCCAGGTTCCGCTCCTTCATGCCCGCCAGAAACACCTCATCATCCTCATAGAGGATGGGAATGAACGCTTTCAGCAGGCGATTCAGTTTTTCTTTTATGATCGTTGTTTGCGTTTTGTTTTCCATAAGCAAACCTCACGCTTCGCGTTCAATTTTCTCCTCAAGCTCATGCAGCAGCGTAAGCAGCTGCGCCGGGGTGCTGACCGTATAATCCGGCGTCCAATCCGGCTCCTCGATGGTGTGGAAGTAGCGGGGCGACCAGTCCAGCCACACGGAGATCATCCCCTGCCGGTTTGCTCCCGCGATATCCTTTTTCAGATTGTTGCCGATCATCACAATGCGGCCCTTGTCGGCCTCCGTCAGTCCCAGCGCCTTACAGGCCGTCTCAAACATGACCGGCTCCGGCTTCTGCTTGCCCACCACCTCGGACACGACCCAGGCGTCAAAGCAATAGCCCAGTCCGTTCTTCCGATAGACATTCTGAAAGGACTCCCACTCACCATCGGCAACCAACGCGATGGTGAAGCCCTCGTCATGCAGCGTTTTCAGAACCTCCCCTGCCCCAGGGATGAAATCCGCCTCCAGGACAATACCCCGGTCATCCCGAATCTGGGTGGCCTCGTCGATGATGGTGTCGCCGCTGTCGGTAAAAATAATCAGCCTTTTACTCGTCATAGGTGAACCCTCTGAGCTTCAGCTCGTCCGTGCGGTGGCAGGCGACAAAATGGCCCGGCTCCAGTTCCCGGTATTCCGGCGTGCAATCCTTGCATTTTTCGGTGCAATACTGGCAGCGGGTATGGAAGAAGCAGCCGCTGGGTGTATTTGCAGGATTGGGAATTTCGCCCTTCAGGGCAATGCGCTCATTCTGAACGGTGGGGTCTGCCACAGGCACTGCGGATAGAAGCGCCTCGGTGTATGGGTGCAGCGGCTTTTCAAACAGGTCTTCCGTTTCGCAGAACTCGATCAGTCTTCCCAGATACATGACGCCGACCTTATCGGAAATATGCTCCACAACCGACAAGTCATGGCTGATAAACAAATAGGTCAGGTTCATATCTCTTTGCAGGTCACGCAGCAGGTTGATGACCTGTGCCTGAATGGACACATCAAGTGCGGACACCGCCTCGTCGCAGACAATGATCTGCGGCTTGACAACCAGCGCTCGCGCAATGCCGATGCGCTGCCTCTGGCCGCCGGAGAAGGCGTGGGGATAACGCATCAGATAGGTGGGGTTCAGGCCGACCTTTTCCGCCATCTCCTTTGCCATTTGATCCATTTCAGCCTTCGGCATCTTCGGATAGTTTGCTTTCAGCGGCTCCTTGATGATGTCCAGAACCGTCATGCGGGGATCCAGGGAGGAATGGGGATCCTGGAAAATCATCTGAATCTCCTTGCGGATTTCCTTCCGCTTCCTCTTGTCCACCTTCAGGAAGTCCACTTCCTCGCCCGCCCGCGTGCGGTAAAGCACCTCGCCCTCGGAGGCCTCATAGGCGCGGACGATACAGCGGCCCAGGGTCGTCTTGCCGCAGCCGGATTCACCCACAATGCCGATTGTCTCGCCGGGCTTCACGTCAAAGCTGACATCGGTCACTGCCTTCACCGTGATTCCCTTGGAGAAAAAGCGCTTGTGCAGGTGCTTTACTTCCAGAATATTATCTTTATGCATTCTGTTTGCCCTCCTTTTCCTTCAGGAGTGCTTCCACCCTTGCTCGCTGCTCCTGGCAGGCCTTGTGGGGGCAGTTGAAGCAGGCAATTTTGTGACCGGGGGCTACCTCCACCAGCTCAGGCTCCGCTCTGTTGCAAAGGCCCTCGATGCGCACGTCGCATCTGTCGTAGAAGCCGCAGGCCTTCGGCAGATTCATGGCAAGGGGCACCGTTCCCTCAATGGAGAAGAGCCTGTCCGCCTTCTTGGAGCCGATCTTATGGACGGAGCCGATCAGGCCCCTGGTATAGGGATGCTGGGGATTTGCATAAATCTCTCTTGCATCCGCGCTTTCCACGATTTTTCCCAGGTACATCACCGCCACGCGGTCACACATCCTGGCAACAACGCCGAGATCGTGGGTGATGAACAGAATGGCGGTATTGAAATCCCTCTGCAGCTCCTTCATCAGCTCCAGAATCTGCGCCTGAATGGTAACATCCAGGGCGGTAGTCGGCTCGTCGGCGATCAGCAGCTTGGGATTGCACACCAGCGCCATGGCAATCAAGGCGCGCTGCAGCATACCGCCGGAAAACTCATGGGGGTACTGGTGGTAGCGCTTTTCCACATTGGCAATGCCCACCTTGCGCATCACATCCATGGATATTTCCTTGGCCTTTTTCTTGTCCTTGGTGATGTGCAGCAGGGTTGCCTCATTGATCTGATTGCCGATGGTATACATGGGAGAAAAGGCCACCATCGGCTCCTGGAAAATCATGGATATTTCCTTGCCGCGGATGGAGCGAATCTTATCGTTCTTTCTTTCCTTTGCCAGACCGATCAGCTCCACCTCGCCATGCTGGGCGGAATCAAACAGGATCTGGCCGCTGGAGACACACTTTTTTTCATTAATGCCCAGAATCGCCTTGCAGGTCAAGGACTTGCCGCAGCCGGATTCGCCCACCAGGCCTAGCGTCTCGCCCCGCTTCATTTCAAAGGTGACGCCGCGCACGGCGGTCAGAAGGCCCTCTGTCATATGAATGACCACATGGAGGTCTTTTACTTCAAGAATGTTATCCTTATTCACGATTGCGTACCTCCATTCTCTTATTTATACGGGTCTGCCGCATCTCTCAGGCCATCGCCCAGGAAGTTATACGCCAGAACGGTGACGACCACAAAGATGATGGGAATGAGCTTGTGGGGATTGCTGGCGATTTCCGTCACGGAGCTTGCCTCCTGCAGGAGAACGCCCCAGCTCGTCGCGGGGGACTTGATGCCCAGGCCGAGGTAGGACATGGAGGTTTCACCGATGATGGAGCCGGGAATGCTCATGGTCATGGAAACGATCAGGTAGCTCATAAAGCCCGGCACCATATGCCTCCAGATGATGTTCCAGGTGGAGACGCCGGACAACCTGGCGGCCATCACATAGTCCTCATTCTTCAGGGAAAGCATCTTGCCGCGGACAACACGGGCCATGCCCGTCCAGTTGATAAACGATAGGACCAGCGTCATGTAGAAATACATTTTGATGGTGGAGATACCGGCAGGAATGGCAACGGAAAGCGCCATCCACAGAGGGATCTGGGGCACCGCGCCGATCACCTCAATGATGCGCTGGACGATGATATCAAACGTTCCTCCGAAATAGCCGGAAAGAGAGCCGATCAGGATGCCCAGGAAGAAGCTGATGATGGCGCTGGCAAAGGGGATCGTCAGGGACACCTGACTGCCGTACAGGATTCTTGAGAACAGGTCCCGTCCCAGGGAGTCCGCGCCCAACAGCATCACCTTTGCGCCTGTGCCTCCGCCGCTTCCCTCACCCACGCCAAACAGATGCAGGTCCGTCTGGAACCGGCCCAGGAACTTGTATTTTGTGCCGTGCACAAAGAACTTGACGGGGTAATATTCCGAAGTATCCTCTGTGTAGGTTACGGTGAAGGTCTTCTTGTCGATGCTCTTTTCCATCTTGTAAACATAGGGGCCGACAAACTCCCCTTCATATGTAAAATGGATCTTTGTGGGGGCGGAGTTGCGGTACAGGCCGTCAAATTCCTCCAGACCGTAAGGAGCAATAAAATTGCCGAACAGGGCGCAAAAATACAGGATGCCGAGGATGACCATGGACAGCCGGGCCAGCTTGTGCTTTTTCAGCTTTCGGCCCATCAGGACCCACTGGGAAGCAAGATAATAGTCCTCCTGAGATTTTTGTTTTCTCTTTACAATCTTTCCGAAAAGATGCATTATCTTCCACCTCCCGAGTAGCGGATTCTGGGATCCAGAAAGGCCAGCGCGATATCCGACAGCAGGATGCCAATGACCACCAGGATCGCCTGGATCATCACGATACCGCCTGCCAGATACACGTCGCCGGTTTGCAGCGCCTTGAGCAGCTCCGGGCCCTGGATGTCGATCATCAGCACCATGGCCGTGACCGTGGAGCCGGAAAACAGCGTGGACAGCACGCCGCCCAGGCCGGAAACGGTGGGATTGATGGCGGCGCGGAAGCAGTACTTCATAACGATCTTCCGCTCTGGGACACCCTTTGCGCGGGCGGTCAGGGTATACTGCTTGCCGACCTCGTCCAGCATCTGGGCGCGCACAGAACGGATGATGCCGCAGGTGCCGGAGGTACCGATGACCAGGAATGGAATAATCATGCTCTTCAGGAATGGGAAGAAGCCGGTCAAATCCAGGCCGACATTGGCATTCCCCGTCCATTTGTACGACCAGTACATCAGCATGAATGCCAATATAAAGTTTGGTATGGCCGCACCCAGGAAGCCGAAGAATGAGGCGATATAGTCGCCTACGGAATACTGATGGGTGGATGCATATACCGCAATGGGCAGCGATACGCCATATTGGAAGATCAGAATCAGCGCGGAAACCAGGATCGTCAGCGGCAGACGGTCGCTGATAACGGACAGGACGTTTCTGCCATAGGCAAAGGAATATTTCCAGTCATGATGGGAGCCGTACAGCCGGTAATAGGAGGAATTGGTGGGCGTCCAGATGATGCCGGAAATCCATTTGATATACCGCTCGTGGATCGGAAGATCCAGGCCGTACTCCGCGCGCAGGGCGTCCGCCTCTGCCTGGCTCATATATTCACCCTCTGAGGCAAGCTTGGATATCTGCCGGTCTACATAGTCCGTCTCCGGGAGCTGGATCACGAAGAATACCAGCACCGAGATCAGAAACAGCGTAGGAATGAACATCAGCAGCCGCTTGATGATGTACTGCACCAGGTCTCGCTGAAAAAAATCTTTTACCGAACGAAGGAAATGCCCGTCCTTTGGGGTCATTTTTTGTTCATTCATGCGAATTTCCTTTCGTATAAAACGGGGGCAGGGAAACTGGTTCCCCGCCCCCGAACTTTGATGATACGTTATGGGTCCTTTTTGTAGATCACGCAGCCTTGTACAGCGTCTCGTAGTGGACAATGTTCGCGTACATGTACAGGTCAGCCCAAACCAGCTCCTCGGGATAATTCTTCAGGCTGGAGGTGACCAGGTTGTAGTTGCCCGCGCTCTGCAGGTAGGCGATGGTCCACAGATTCTCCTTGTGGATCTCATAGATCTCCAGGTTGTAGGCTTCTCTTTCCTCGGTGATGGGAGTCGCCGCCCACTTCTCGTAGATCTCGATCAGCTTGGCCATGTCGCCGGTGGGCTCAACGCCGCTTTCGCCCTTGGTGCCGTACCAGGTGCCGAACTCGCCATACCACTCGGCAGACTGAATGATGGGAACGAAGGGAGCGACGCGGTCAGCCATGGACAGGCCGCCGATGGTGGTGTGGGGCTGAATAACGGCAGTCCAGTCGTTGTTATCGATCTCCATATCGAAGGTGGCCATTTCGTATTCCTTCCAGGCAGTCTTGATGCCCACGGCATTGTAGTACTGCTCCAGGATGGGATACTGATCCACCGCGCCGGAATCCAGGTAGCCATAGAAGGTCAGCAGGAAGTCAGAGCCATCAGCAAAGTCATAATAGCCGTCGCTGCCCATGACCAGTCCGCACTCGTCCAGCAGCTTCTTAGCGCCCTCGACATCGTACTCCGTCCACTTGTTGATCCACTCCTCGTCATAGCCGACGTTGCCGGCCTGAGGCGCGGACTGGCCAGGCTCCAGGAAACCGTCGAACAGCAGCTCGGACAGCTCTGTGCGGTCAACAGCGATGGAAATGGCGTGGCGGAAGTTGATGTTGTTGAACAGCTCGGCATAGTTGCTGTCCTTGTGGGTGTAGTTAAAGGTGACGTTGACGGTGCCCCAGTCGGTGCTGGCGAAGGTACGCAGAACAGCAGCGTCGCCCATGTCGGCAAGAATAGAGGCGATATCAGCCATGTTGACGTTCAGAATATCCACCTCGCCGGAGCGGAACATCAGCTGATCCTGGCCGTTCTCGGAGGTCTTGGTATACACGATGCCATCGCAGTAAGGCAGCTGCTGGCCTGCCGCGTCGACCTTCCAGTAGTAAATGTTGCGGTCCAGGTGGCAGACGGAGCTGCCGTTGGACTCGCCTTCTCTCAGAACGAAGGAATTGAGCGAGGGAATGCCGCCAATGTTCCAGAAGTTGTAGGCAACCGCCTTGCCCAGATCGCTGATGGTCGCCTTGTCGACGCCCTTGGCCAGCGCGTTTGCCAGCACATCCTCGTCGGACAAGCCGGTGTCTGCCCAGTATTCATTCTCCACATGGATGGAGGAGGGGATCAGATCGGCAAGCCAGTGGGAAGGCGCCCAGCACCACTTGAAGTCGCCGTGCTCGATGAAGTCGGCGGGATACTTGGCGGTGTCGAAGGTCCAGGTGACGGCGTAGTCATCGACCTTGGTCAGAGTGGCAAAGCTGCCGGTCTCGCCGTCGATCAGGGCAGCCCAACTGGCCTTGGTGTCAAAATTGTTGATGTGGCACATATAGTACCAGAAGGTGATGTCGTCGGCGGTGAAGTCATTGCCGTCGGACCACTTCATGCCTTCGCGCAGATGGAAGGTCCAAACCGTGTAATCCTCATTGTACTCATAGCTCTTGATGACGTTGGGATAGTAGGAGCCATCGGTATTGCGCCGGATAATGGTCTCCAGGCTGGGTCTGGAAAGATCCCAGGAGCCGCCGCCGCCAACCAGGTTGATCGTGCCGCCATAGGCGCCGATCTCAAGCTCAGCACCAACGGCGTCGTGCCGAGACACGAAAATGTCTTCCTCAACAGGCAGACGGTCCTCAACATTGCCGTAAGTACCCAGCTTTGTGATAGAGGGTGCCTCGGAGTAGCCAGCGGAGGGGGCCTCAGCTGCGGAAGCCTCGGTGGCAAAGGTCACGGCGGTCAGAGACAGGACCATTGCCAGGGCCAGAAGCATAGAAATGAGCTTCTTCATTTTTGTGTTCCTCCCATTTTAGTTATTACGTTCAAGAACATTCATCCCTAAACACCATTTATTATACAGATTCCCCAGTAAAAGTCTACGCATATCATGTCTTTTTTCAAAAAACTTTATTGCGTTTCATGCTTTTTTGAAGCACCAATATTTTTTATCTGTTGATATTATACATTTCTTTACCGTCTATTTTGTGCATAGCATACAGTGTGCAATCTTTCCTTCGTTTTTCCTGCAATAATATTGATGAATCTCAAATTCTGTGCTACACTTATGATGCAATACGTTTTGGGGACGTGCATGGATTGCCTCACTTCTATCGCGCCGTCTCCCGGGCAGCTCCAGCTGCAATAACATGGAGCTTTGCACGTTAATCTATTTGGACTATCTTTTTAGCAAAGCAGAGGTAGCATATGTTCCTGAATAACTTGCTGTATTATGAGGACAAGTATTCCATCCGGGTCAATGAAGAAAATGACAGCATCTTCTACTTTTTTGACTATGACAGCCGTAGCGCGGACATCAACATGGAGTTCCAGCACTTCCACCCCTTTTATGAATTATGCATCCCGCTCTGCCCAAACGCGATCCACTTTATCGAGGGCATCCCCTATGAGATCCAGGCCTTTGATATTGTGGGGATCCCTCCGGCCAAATTGCACAAGACGCAATATCCGGCCGGCCGCCCTTGCAAGCGGCTGATCGTCCAGTTTAACATGCCTTCTCATGTGCCGGGTCTGTCCAACGAATATGAGCAGCTGCTGGGGGTCTTCGATCAAGAAATCCCCATATTCCGTTTTGATTCCGAATTACAGAGGCGGCTCTGCGGGAAAATCAACGACATCTATTTTCTCTCCTCCAAGGCAGACCCCATGCGCAATCTAATCATTCATCAGAAGTTTATCGAATTCCTGATTTTGCTGTTTCTGAACAGGGACAGCAATATCTACAAAAACGAAACAATCCTGTCTGAGCTGGAGGAAAAAATCTATACGGTCGCGGGATACATTCACGCGCATTATCCGAACCCCCTGAGCCTGGAAATGCTGGCGGATGCACACGATATCAGCCCAAGTTATCTGTCGCACCGCTTCAAATATGTCACCGGGTTTTCCATCACCGATTACATTCAGATGACCAGAGTCCGCAATGTTCAGGCGTTGCTGATAAATACAAATCTGCCGATCACCGAGATCCCGGACCTATGCGGCTTCAACAGCTTCTCCCAGTTCAACCGTGTGTTCAGGAAGCATATTGGCACTTCTCCCTCGCTGTACAGAAAACGGCACCGAATTCAGCACTCCGGCCCCGCGGCATAAACACATGGGGTTGCACTTCTGAAAACACGCAAAAAGGCCGGAGCGTCCCAGCGCATTCAGCGCCCGGACGCTCCGGCCAGCTCATAAAAAATGTACACGATCCGCCCACAAGGCGGACCGTGTACATCTGGCGCCCCCTGTTGGACTCGAACCAACGACCTGCGGATTAACAGTCCGTCGCTCTACCGACTGAGCTAAGGGGGCATGTGTTGGCATTACCTATCTTCCCGGCAAGTCACCCTGCAAGTATTGTCGGCGCGGATGAGCTTAACTTCTGTGTTCGGGATGGGAACAGGTGGACCCTCATCGCAATCAATACCAACTATGATGTTGGAGAAAGCTTTCCTCCAACGCATTGCATTTTAGCACAAGCGAATTCACTTGTCAAGAATTTCTTTTCTTGAGTTTCGGCGAATAGTAACACGCCGCCATATCTCCTACCAGGCTCCCTGCCTTTTGCCGAGCAATCAGCATTAATTCCCCATTTTTATCAAAAAAGGCACACCAACCAGGCGCAAAGGCATCTTGTCTTTGCGCCTGGTTAAGAATATAGGGGTACTATCACGCTGAAAGGCGGAAGCGGAGTTGGTTTTGGTCTGTGCGTTTTGGCTTGAACCAGTCACGGATTCCAACTCTGGCGTGTTTCAATATCTCTGCGATTCCATACGAAATACGATAGTACAGAAAAATATTTTGTAAAGCTTTTTCCCCGGAAATGTTAAGGAGCATCTGCCAGCGCTGTCCGCCGGGATCAGGTTTGCCGACGTGAACGAGTCATTGGTCTCGGCTTCAGCCGTGCCCTATGCCTCGCAGCCACTGGAAGATGCCAACCTGGAAGCCATCCTTTATCACAGGCATTCCGTCACAATCGGTTTTACAGGCGTTGTTATACACCGGAACCCAAGCAAAATGGGGAATAAAGCGGTACGGTGTGCCGTCCGGGTTGCGGAATAGGCCGGAAGTATCTTCGATTTTATCCAGGTAGGTAAAATGGACTTCCTTTGCACCATTTTCCTTCAATCTGCGGTACAGGGGAACAACCGTCTTATCCGGGTCAACCACAAAATCTCCCCGGCAGTGGACAAACCAGATGGGTGTGTCCTTCATAACCGCAATTTCCTCCTGTGTCAAAAGCTCTGTCACGATTGCTTCACACACCGGCACTGCGGCAGCATAGAATTTCGGATATGCCATAACCTGCTTGAGTGTCATAAAGCCGCCGTTGGAATTGCCCGCAATGAATATCCGATCTTCAGAGATTTCCCCCGCATGCTCCTGCAGGAATGTATCTACGGTGCGTTTTACCATTTCCACATAAATGGAGTCGTTATTCTGCATCAGCGGCGTGCCCCGTCCGTCATCCATCCAGAGCGTGGGGCACTGCGGCACCAGCACCCACATACCGCCCAAAGCGGCTTGCCCCTCGTCGCAGGAAAAGCCCGTCACTTTATTGCCCACCACCGGGTAGCGGGGGTCACTTCCTCCGCCGCCCGCACCGTGCAGCCACACCAGCAAGGGGCTCTTCCCATTTCCCCTCGGCCGGAACCAGCCATAGCGCAGGGGATGCGCTTCATCCACATCGCAGCGGAACTGCCAGCCCTCGGCAGCCGGACATATGGTCGTACCGCAGACGTCAAATACCATTCCCATGATGCCGGGTGCACCCGGGATGGGGGCAATCTGCGTAATCACCGTTTCCATCCGCACGAAATCATTGTAGCATTGCTTTACCTGTGCACCAAGGGCACTCAAATGTACCAGCGGACCATAGTCCATGTCCAGCGCTACCCGGTCTGCGCAGAGCACAGGCTTTCCCTGTGCGTCGCAGGGATAGGCCTGCCTAACGCGCCAATAGCCCTGCGACAGGCCATCCTGCGTATCCGTTAGCGCCTCCGGGGAGAAATTTTTACTGTTCAGATGGATGATTTCCCCAGTGGTTCGATTGCAGCGCCGGGAGAAAACGCTGAAGGTCTGCGGCGTTACCGTACCGGCGTTGACGCACTCCGGTAGGTGCAAAATCAGCTTGCTGATAAATGCTCCCGCATCCGTCAGCACAACATATCGGTCAAACTGTGCCATTTTACTTCCTCCTGTTTTTCATTGATTGAACAGCCAACTGCCCACGCTCAGCACTGCCGGCATCGTTAAAATAGAAAGCAGCGTGCTCATTGCCACCGTCTGGCAGGCGTAGGGATAATCCTCGCCGTACAGCTGTGCGTATACAGCCACGTTTGCCCCAACCGGCGCGCAGGCACCAGCCAGAATGGTCAGGCGCAGTGTCGTACCCGCCGGGATTGGCAATAGCAGAAGCATTGTAGCTGCCGGAATCAGCAGCAGTCGTACTGCGCTCAGGGCATAAAGCTCTGGCTTAGCCATCATGGCAATGGGATTCGTCTGTGCAAGATAGATACCGAGCGCCAGCATTGCCAGGGGGCCATTCAGCGCTGCAATGCCGCCGACGGCATTGCGAACGATGCCGGGAAGCCGTGCGCCCACGCCCGTAAAGAACAGTAGTAGTCCCGCGGCCAGTCCGGCGCAGATTGGATTGAGCAGGAGATGCCTCCATCCCGCCCGAGCTCTTCCCCGGCTTAAAAGGGCGACGCCATAGACCCATTGCATCACATTGAGAAACGCCACAAAGGCAACCAGATAAAATGCTGCACTTTCTCCAAAGCTGGACTTGACCAGTGGAATGCCCATAAAGCCTGCGTTGGAGAAGGACGCTGCAAAATTATCCATAGGTCTCTTCCCATAAATCAGCCGTGCCAGTGCCATCGCCAGCAGCAGCGCCGCTGCTCCCAGCAACGCGCTTATTCCCAGCTGCTCCAGGTGTTCCAGCGTTAATTCAACGCAGAAGCTGTTGATAATCACGCTGGGGATTACCAGCCATAGCAGTATTGCCGCAATGCTTTTGCTTCCCTCTGCCGTTATTTTCCCTCTGCCGTTATTTTCCCATGGTGAAACAGCAGATATCCCATAGCCATATACAGTGCCATGGTAATGGGCTGTTGAAAAATAATACCTGTCAATTCTGTATTCATCGTTTTTCCTTTTCCCACTCCCTTATCAGCAGCTCAGTATATTCCTAAATTCCCAGCCGCTCGTACTGCTCCTGCGGCGCAGCGGCAGCTTCCATTTCGGCACGCAGCGCATTGAGCAGTTCCTTCTCTTTTTGGGAATCCTGAAACGGGTGCAGCTGAAACGGGTCGTGCTCTACGTCAAAGAGCAAATTGCCGAACCGGTATGCACTGAAATAGGCACCGGCAGGCAGCTTTAAAACAGGAAGTTCTTTGGTAAACGGGAATGGTTCTGCCAGCGCTGCTGCCTTCAGCTGTGCCAACGGTTTGCGGTTGTTCATATCTGTCGGCATAAGCGTATACTCAAAGCATGGCTTGTTGTCCTCTGAAACCGGGGCGCGCATATAAACATATTTCCCATCCGTGATGTTCACATGACCGGCAAACATACCATAGATGGCATAATCCCGAATTCTTTCATCAGCAGTGATGACTGGGCTCAAATCTCTGCCCATCATGTTCTCCGGGAGTTTCTGTCCAAAGAATCCCAGCAGAGTCGCAGAAATATCAATACACTGCACCAGCGACTTGCGGTGCGTATTCTTTACACTGAAGCGGGGATCCCAGATAAACAGCGGTGTATTGGCAATCTCATTGTACATGGGCATAACATTTTTCGCCCACCACTGATGCTCTCCCAGGAGAAAGCCATGATCGGTATTCACAATGAGCATGGTGTCCTTCCACATGTCATAGCGATCCATCATATCCAGTACGCGTCCCAGCGATCGATCACACATGCTCAGTAGAGAAAGGTATTTTTTTCGGATTTTACCCACGAATGCCTCATCTTCGCGCACCATATTGTAGGCCGGCCAATCGTAGGGGGCAGACTGTTCATCGATGCCGTATTCCCGTTGGAATTCCTCCGGTGCGGTAAATGGCTCATGGGGATCAAAAGTTTCAATTTGCAGAAACCAATTGTCGTGTTTCCAGTTATTCTCAATGAATTCAATGCCCTTGTCAAACACCAGCTCCTGCGGATATTTGCCCTGACGCCGGATGTATTCGCGATTCACTGCGTTATAGTGCCGGGCAGCACGCATAATCCTGGCATAGTCACCGGTCATACCGAAGCTGTGGGTATCCTCATAGTCACCCAGGTCTCCCTTCCAGGTGTCGTTTTCCTGCCCACGGTCAATTTCCCAAGACGAGTAGCGGGTATGATAGGTGGCGCCGCCGTCCTCCCAATAGTGGTCGTGATCAGAAATCAAATGGGTATAGACCCCGTTTTTTTTCAAAATTTCCGGAACGCTGTCGTCCCATGGTTCAATCGGCCCCCAGCCGCGGTGGAGAAAGCTGACTCGGCCGGTATGGAGATCCCGCCGCGCCGGCATACAGGGAAGACTTCCCACATAGCAGGTATCGAACGTGACGGTTTTTTTCCCCAAGCGTTCAAAATTGGGGCAGATTGCCTCCGTACAGCCGTAGTTAGGCAGTGTGCGGCGGTTGAGCGTGTCATACATGACCATAATTGCGCGCATATGTAATTCTCCTTTTCATGTGGTTCATCAAAAGTCTTCCGTAAAAGCAGAAACGGCCTCTTCTGTGGTGGGATGAGCGTGCAAGTGGATGTGATAAGCATGGAAAAACGTGGCTAGTACCCGGAGTACACTACAAAGCAGCACTGACGGCAGTCTTCTGCAAATCTGCTTTTCAGACCTGCAAAGCCTAACTGCCGTCAGTGCCCCTCAGATTAGAGAAGCTTTGGATTAAATCATTGAAAGATTCTTTACCAGTCAAGGTATCTAAATTGACACAATGCCCAGCGTACCCGCAGGGGGATATGCTGTACCCGTCAGCCAACTTTCACCGATAACGGCCGTGCAGTATTCCCCATTTGGGATGCTGATGAGCAGTTGAAAAATCCACTATCCACCCGCGGATGGTTTATCCGGAGTTTCCTTAAAGAACTTCTTTATTAATTTCGCGAATCCGGCAGCACCGAACCAGATGACCGGGTGTGACCTCCTCCTGAATCTGTGGCTTCAGGCATTCCTCGGCAGCATATTTACAGCGGGCTGCAAAGCGGCAGCCAGGCTTGGGATTGATGGGAGAGGTCAATTCGCCCTCCAGAATTTCCGGCTGGGTGAGATTGTGAATATCCACAGAAGGGATCGCCGAGAGCAGCGCCTTTGTATAGGGGTGCAGCGGACGCCGGAACAATTCCTCCGTGGGGCACAGCTCCACGACCTGACCGAGGTACATTACGCAGATGTTATCTGAAATGTGCCGAACTACAGAGAGATTGTGGGTCACAAACAGATAGGTCAGCCCGCGCTTTTCCTGCAAATCCCGCAGCAGATTCAGCACCTGTGCCTGAATGGAAACATCCAGCGCAGATACCGGCTCGTCGCAAACCACGAAATCAGGATTGAGCGCCAGTGCACGTGCAATCCCCACGCGCTGGCGGCGTCCACCGTCCAGTTCATGAGGGTACGATACCCGAAGCCGGTGGTCAATGCCAACCAACTCCATCAGCTCGTTGGAAATCTCAGCAATTTGCTTTTTGGAATATCGCCCTGAAACTTTCAGCGGCTCACAAATAGTGGCCTCGACGGTTTTTCGTGGATCAATGGAGGAATAGGGATCCTGGAAGATGATCTGCATTTTCTCCCGCGCCTGCTTCAGCTTTTTCCCTTTCAGGTCGGATATATCCTCACCATTTAAGAAAATCTGGCCGTCGGTTCGCTCCAGAAGATGAATAATGGTGCGCCCCAGAGTTGATTTTCCGCAGCCCGATTCGCCCACAACGCCCAGGGTGGTACCCTTTTCAATTTTAAGCGTTACATCATCGACCGCATGCAGGGTTCCGCGTGGCGTCGGGAAATACTTTTTCAGTCCCCTCACTTCAATTACGGGCACGCTCATTTCTTTCCTTCCTCCTTTTGCACGGCTGCAAGATTGCAGCATCTGCACAGATGGCCGTCTGCGGTTTGGGTCATTTCAATAGTACCCGTCTTGCACCGCTCCGTGGCGTACTTGCAGCGCGGCCAGAAGGCGCATCCGCTGGGCAGATCGGTCGGATCGGGGGGAAGTCCCTCAATTGGGTGCAGACGGCTTTCGTTGACAGCCATATTGGGAATTGCGCCAAACAGGCCAATGGTATAGGGGTGGCAGCGGTGGTCGAAGATCTGCTCTTTGCTTCCGTACTCAATGATGCTGCCCGCATAGACCACCGCTACATAATCGCAGAAAGTAGCGACGATTCCCATATCGTGCGTGATCAGCACCATGGAGGTCCCTAGCTTCCTTTTCAGTTCGCCGATGAGGCGCAGCACCTGCGCCTGGATGGTAACATCCAGCGCCGTGGTAGGCTCGTCGGCCAACAGGAGCTCCGGATTGCAGGCCAGCGCAATTGCAATGACCACGCGCTGCTTCATGCCGCCGGAGAACTGGTGGGGATACTCGCCGTAGCGCTCCCTTGGAATGCCGACCATTTCCAGCATTTCCTCCGCCCGTTTGCGGAAATCTGCCTGTGGGCCCTGGGTGTGCAATGCGATGACCTCCGCGATCTGGCTGCCGACGGTCTGCACAGGGTTCAGGGCGGTCATAGGATCCTGAAAAATCATAGAAATTTTTTTACCGCGAATCTGGCGCATTTCCGCTTCGGAAACGGCCGATATTTCTTTGCCATCCAGGAAGGTCTTTCCACTGACAATACGTGCACCCACGTCGGGCAGAATCCGCAGAATGGATTTTGCAATGGTAGTTTTTCCTGCACCGGTTTCGCCCACCAAGCCCAGGGTCTGCCCCTTTCCAAGCTGAAAGCTGACGCCGTTGACGGCGTGGACAACGGATTCCCGGGTAAAATACTCTACCACCAGATCCTGAACCTCCAGGAAAGGTACACTGTTTTGGATTTCTTCACTCATATCGGTAGCCTCTCCTTTCTTACTTCTTCAACTTCGGATCCAGGGAATCGCGCAGACCGTCACCCAACAGATTCAGCGCAAGGATGGTAATTGCAATGGCAAGGCCGGGGAAAAAGACCATGTGCGGCGCGGAGCGGATGAACTGGCGTGCGCCGGAGAGCATTGCTCCCCACTCCGGCTGGGGCGGCTGAACGCCCAGACCGATAAATGAGAGCGATGCGGCCATCAAAATCATGCTTGCAACACCCATCGTCATCTGCACGATCAACGGGGAGAAGGAATTGGGAAACAGATGCACCGCAATGATGCGCAGTCTGCTGCAATTGATGGACTGGGCCGCCTCCACATATTCCGCCCCCCGGTTTTTCATCATTTGAGCGCGCAGCATGCGCGCCTGAGCGGGAATACGGTTGACAGAGAGTGCCAGGATGGTGTTGAAATACCCTGCACCCAGAACGGCTGAAATCACAATTGTCAGCAGCATGCCGGGCAGGGACTGGATCACATCCAGCACACGCATGATCAGATTGTCCGTCTGTCCGCCGAAATAACCGGCGATGGAGCCGATGATGGTGCCGAAGAAAGCCGAAATCAGCACAGAGAAGACGCCCATGGTAATGGAGAACCGTCCGCCATAGAGAACGCGGGACAGAATATCCCGTCCCAGATCGTCACAGCCGAACCAGTGCGCCATGGAGGGTGCCTGCCGGATGGCTGTGGGATCCATCGCCGTGTAGTCATAGGGGGCAATGACGGGGGCCAGCAAGACGAGAATCAGCTCCAGCATAAAAATAATCAATCCGGCCATTGCGCCGCGATTGTAACTGAGCTGCTTCAGAACGCGAAGAAATTCCGATTTCTTTTTAGGCTGGGAATTTTCCCGGACACGCTCATATATTGCATCACTCATTTCTTCGCCCTCCTTTTACCCTTGGCATATTGCGCCTTGATGCGCGGATCGGCCGCCGCATACAGCAGATCGACGCCCAGCATGCACAGGCTGAATACAATGGCCAGGAAGATTGCGCCCGACTGAACGACCGGGTAGTCCCGCTGGTTGACGCCGGTGATGATGAACTGCCCCATGCCGGGGATACCGAAAATCGTTTCGATGACCATTGTACCGCCCAACTGTCTGCCAAACTGTGTGCCGATGACCGTAATGATGGGAATCAGCGCATTTTTCAGCGCATGTCTGGTAATGACATTGCGTTCGGACACGCCCTTTGCCCGGGCGGTGGTGATGTAATCCGCACGGATCACATCCAGCATGCTGGAACGGGTCTGGCGTGCCAGCGACGCCACGCCGCCAAGGCTGCCGGAAATAGCCGGAAGAATATAGTATTTCAACCCGCCGATACCCATGGCAGGGAGCCAGGCGTGCTTCACGGAAAACTCCAGAATCAGCAGCAGTGCCAGCCAGAAGCTCGGAACAGAGATGCCAATAAGGGCAAACACCATACACACCGTATCCTGCCAGCGTCCCTGATGCGTCGCTGCGGTAATGCCGAGAGGCAGCGCCAGTCCCACAGAAATCAGCATTGTGATGATGGTCAGCAGCATGGTGCGGGGAAGATACTCGCGGATGGAATCCGCAATGCTTACCTTGGTCAGATAGGATCTTCCCAGATCAAAGCGCAGGAATGCATCCCTCAAATAAGTGCCGAGGCGAACCAGAAAAGGACGGTTCAGACCCAGCGACTCGCGCATCAGGTTCATATCCTCCTCCGTTGCCGAGGAACCCAGAACAATCGCGGCAGGGTCACCGGGGCAGAAGGTCATCAGCGTAAAAACAAGGATTGCCACACAGAGGATAATTGGGATCATCCAAAGCAATCGTTTTATTATATAGCGGCCCACTTGCTTCCTCCTTTTGGGGAATGAGCCATCCCGCTGTTATGCGGGATAGCCTTTAGATTAAACCGGGATTGGATTTACTGATAGACGGCAGCTGCGAAATCAGCCATGCCCTGGCAGTTGATGGGGACGCTCACCAGTCCCGTGTCGGTTCTGTAGACATTGCAGACATCGGGGTTCACAAGGCCGTATACATAGCAGTGATCCATCAGGTAGTAGTGAATGGCATCAATGTTCTCTTCGGTATAGCCCTGCACGGTCCAGGTATTGTAGATCATGTTTGTCAGCGTTTCGTCACGGCGGGCAGTGCCGTCGCCCTTTTCGTAGGCGTTCATATCAAAGCGGACGCCCCACCAGTTGGTAATGGTAATGCCGCCGGCACTGACCAGGATCATGTCATATTGTGCGCCATCGAAGCGGGTTGCCGAGAACAATGCCGCATCCAGCATGCTCAGCTTGCAGTTAATGCCGATGGCAGTCATATAGCCCTGCAGGATCTGTGCCAGGCGGTCGTTGCCGCCGCCGGCGGCCGCGACAAGCACCAACTCCTCGCCGTCATAGCCGGAGGAAGCCAAGTAGTCCTTTGCCTTGTCCACATTGTACTCGAAGTACGGCTCATTGTCCCACTTTGGGTTGTAGCCCACCAGCATTTTGGAAGCACCGCAGTGCATGGTAGAAGCCAATCCCTCATAAGCAGCGGCCACCACGCCGTTTATATCAATGCAGTAGGCGATGGCCTTGCACAGATCCTCGCTCCGGCCACACGGGCGGGACTCGTCGCCGCTGAAATACATCTGAATACCGTTGCCGCTGGATGCCGTAGCTCTGCCATAGGCAGGATTGTTGTCAAACTCAGGAACCAGAGAGCTGGTCAAAGATTCAAAACAATCCACGGTACCGGTTTCCAGCGCAATCTGCTGCTGGGAGGCCTCGGTGATGATCGTATAGGTCAAGTGCTTGACGTTGTTCTGCAGTGCGGGGTGCTCATTGTCCTTGTTCCAGTAATCCTCGCGCAGCTCCAGGCTCAGGTGAGAGCCGGGAACGAATTCCACGACCTTGTACGCAGAACTCGACACAGTGGTGTTGGCGAACTCATCGGCACTGGCCTTGAAGGCCGCTTCGGACACGCCGTAGACGCTTGCCAGAATCATTTCAAATGCACCGACCACATTGCTCTTCATTACAAATTGCATGGTGGTGTCGTCGATCTTGGAAACTTCACCCAGCTTATTAAACAGAGGCTTGAGCTTGCGATTCATACTTTCCTGGGTGAACCAGACGAGATCGTCGGCAGTAATGTGGTTGCCCTGGGAGTCGGTGATGTTGTCGTGGATCTTGACCGTCCAGGTCAGGCCGTCATCCGCAACTTCCCAGGATTCCGCCATCTGGGGGACATACTCGCCATCATAGATCACCGCCAGACGGTCATACAGAGGACGCGTGAACGCGCCATACTGGTTCTGGTTCGTCTGGAAGGGGGAAAGGGTCGCCCACAGCATGGTCACGCCAATGTTCAATTTTTCCTTTTTGCTGCTGCCGTTTTCGGGTACAGCTGCCTCTGTTTCGGCTGTAGTTGCGGAAACGTTGGGTGCTTCGGTCGGCTTTGCTGCGGAGGAATCGGAGGAGTTGCCGCAGGCTGCCAGGCTCAGCGCCATTGCGCCAGCCAATGCAAGAGAGAGAATGCGGTTGATTAACTTCTTCATTTTTATGTTCTCCTTTTTTACGGCGGCGCCGCATAATTCGGCTGGCGAACACAGTGAGAAATTTTCGGCAGTTTGAGGCTTCAAGGCCAGAGGAATGATTAATGCGTTCTCCACTTTTGAAGCGAAAGGAATCGTGTAAAAAATCCACTGTGCACTGCAGGCACGATTGCGCGGTGCTGCCTTATATTTTCAGCACGTTATACCGCGCCGAAGTACTGGTTGTAGAGTCGGATAACAGGGTCGAGCTGTTCGCCGCGCGCCCGGAAGCCTGCACGCAGGCGTTCTGCCTCCTCCGGATGCTCCAGTGCCAGATTGCGGCACTCGAAGGGATCCGTTTCCAGGTAATACAGCCGATCAGGCTGTCCGTTGCGCATGATGAGCTTCCAGCTGCCGTCGGTTACGGCGGCAAAGGATGTAATCGGGCCGTTCCGATCGTTCTGGATCAGCTCGGAGACCGCAAACGAACGAATTGCCGCATCGCTGCCCTCCACCGCTGGGCGCAGAGATTTGGAATCCATAGGATATCCGGGTGTCACCCCTGCGTAGTCGAGGAAGGTAGCAGCCAGATCCTGAAGCTCCACCGGTGCGCTGTAGCAGCGGCCGGGCTTGCCGCCCAAGTGGGAAGCATCAATCACCAGCGGAATATGAATGGAACCCTGCTCCGGCTTGGACTTTCCATAAAGATCGTGGTCACCCATCATCTCACCGTGGTCGGAGCCGTAGACGATCAGGGTATTTTCCAACTCGCCCTGTGCCCGCAGCTGCTCAATACACTGGCCGATGATGCGATCGATGTTCTCGATCATCGCCGCGTAATTCTGGCGCACGCCCTGATTGCTTTCCGGGAAGCTGCATTCCGCCGCATCCGGGAACCGGCGATCCTTCATCGCCTCTTTCATACCGGTGGTCACATCCCAGGGGTCATGAGGGCCAGAGAAATTGATCTGCATAAACCAAGGCTGATCCTTTGGCATCGCGGCAAGCATGGCCTTGCTCTTCTCTCCAATCCAATTATCCGCATAATATTCCGGTGGCAGTGGCGTCGGAATATCCTTCCCGCCGCGGGTCATCATGTCCCGCTTGTGGGTCTCCAACCATCCGGCCTGCTCCAGCATTCTGCCGTATGGTCCCGGCTCATTCTTCATCGCCGCCCAGATGGTATCCATTTTTCCCTCGTTGTCGCTGGCGTTGGAAAAGCCCATTCGCTGCAGCAGCTCGTGGAAGCCATCGCCCCAATAGAGATCCGCCTTGTTGAGGTCAAATTTACCGGTGCCCGTAACATAATAGCCGTTCTCCCTCAACGTGCCATAAAAGCTGGGAAGCGCAGGGTCGTAATTGACGTTGTTCTGATACACCCGGCACTTGCGGTAGTGCTGGCCGCTGGCCAGGCAGGCGCGTGCCGGGGCGCACACTGGTGCGGGGGAATAAGCGTTTGCAAATGAGGTTCCCCGATCCATCATTGCGCGGATATTTGGGGTATGCAGTTCCAAATCCGAAACGCCTTGCTGTGCCTTCACCGCTGCGTTATAGGGCATCCAGTCGCCGCGGTGCTGATCACTGAAAAAAAACAGAATATTGGGTCTCATTCGTGAACTCCTTGCCGAACGAATACAGCGTTATTAGTTCGTTTTTAAACGTTTATATTTTCAAAAATAATCATCTACTGCAGTGATTTGAGAACAGGAATTAGTTGTTCCATAACCTGATTATAGCCGTCGGCGTACATGTGTATGCCATCGATCGTGTACTGTGCCTTCAGCTGGCCGTCGCCATCGGTGATGCCCCGGTTGAAATTCGCGAATCTTGCACCATACTTTTCTGCCAGCTCCCGAACAGCTTCGTTGGCTGCGCGGATCCGGGTATTTGTCCGGTTCCGGAAGGTTTCCGCCATCCACGCGATATTGGAAGTGTCAGGATTCACTGGGAAATAGGCCAGAAGATAAATCTGAATTTGCGGTAGTTTTTCCTTGATTTTCTGCAAAATTGCCTCATATCTGGCAATCATTTCCTCCTGAATATAGCCGGATCCGTTGAGATCGTTTGTTCCAATGTTCAAGAATAAATACCGGGGCTCCAGGTCAAAAACCATTTCCTGCAGCGCATCCATCATTTCCGCTGTGGTATATCCACAGATGCCCCTGTTGTAAATCACATAGGGCAGGTCATAATCCAGAAGAAATTCGTTGATCGGGAACTGCTCCATTAAGCTGGAGCCCGCAAAAACGATCTGTCCCTTGCGGGCAAAGAGGTTCAGCCGCCGCATCCGCTCAAGCTTACCCGCTTTTTCCCTTTGCAGATGGCTACGGATGATGCGCTCCTCACCTGATTTCTCCACATTCATCATCTCGCTTTCCTTTTTGGGTTAATCGGTTAACCTGTAAACATTGTAATTCAACGTACAATCATTGTCAATTAGGCAAATTCTCTTAAATAATCATTCTCTTTTTGTCGAATGTTACAATTGAACCAGCAAATCCCCTCTGATATAATGTCCGTATGATTAGTTAATTGTTTATATATCTTGAAGGCAGGAGGTTCTTTTATGAGTTCCAAGGCTACCATCAAGGACATCGCCAGCGCAGCCGGCGTATCCGTGGCAACCGTCTCCTATGTCATTAACAGCACCCCAGGTAAGACTGTCTCCGAGCAGACCCGTCAGCGCGTTCTCGCGGCAGCGCAGGAGCTGAGCTACATTCCAAATAATTCCGCGCAGAGGCTGAAAACCAAACGCTCCCACTGCATTGCAGTTCGGCTGAGCAACAACCTGTCCCAGCCTCGGTATCACAATATTATCCAGGGCATCCGTTCCTATCTGGCTCCCTACGGCTACAGTATTCTTCTGACCAGCTTTGACGAGCAGGGCAGCCTCGCCGGCTGCATCGATGCCTGCATCAGCGGTCAGGCGGATGGGATGATCTACATTGCCGCTCGCGGCATTGGCATTCGACCGGAGGACATGGAGCGCATCCGCAGTCAGAAGGTTCTCGTATCGGCAGTCGACTGCATGGGCGGCGTGCCGGATGTCAGCAGCGTTGTATATGATTACTATGCCTCTTCCCGGGATCGCGTGGATATTTTTCTTCAAAACGGATACCGGAAGTTTCTGTACCTGCGCCCCAAATATCAAAATTACAAAGAATCCGCCCGTGTACAGGGTGTAAGAAGTATTCTGATGGAACGCAGCGACGTTTCCGTGGATGTTATTCAGCTAGAGGAACTGGATGAAGCCTGGTTCAATCAGATTGTCAGCAATTACTCCACAGGCATTCCCGACGGCATTGTTGCCCGCATCCGGCAGGCACTGCAGGAGCATCCAGCCGATACTGCCGTGCTGTGCTACTCCCGCGAACTCCAGGCGATGGTTACCCGTATCCTCTACAACGAATTTCTGCGCAGTCCCAGCCCGGAGAACCAGGATTGGTTCAAGCGCAGCATCTCCTACCAGTTTCCCCACCGGGATGTTGGTATCGAAGCGGCACGGGCACTGCTGGATTTGGTCAACCATAAAGGCACCGTGCGGAAGGTTTCCATCCACCCGGTTCTGGAATTTACCGATGCAGAGCACTACCTGTAAAATTGGAGGAATTACAGCTTGAAAAATGTCGTTTCTTTTTTCTGCGACGAGATGCGGCAGGATGCGCTGGGCTGCTATGGCAATCCAGCCGGGAAAATGAAAACCCCCAACATCGACAGCATTGCCGCCGTGGGGACCCTGTATGAGAACTGCTACTGCAATTCTCCCATCTGCGTTCCCTCACGGGTCAGCCTGCTCACCGGGCTTTATCCGGAGGACACTGCCGTCTACGGCAACGAGGCGGCGTATCCCGGCTTCCGGCTTCCGGAGGAGTTCGTCACCTTCCCAGAGGTTCTGGCACAGGCCGGTTACAAAACCGCCAATTTCGGCAAAACGCATGTCGCGCCGCAGATGCACCCCTTCCAACTGGATGTCCCTGACGGCAGTGAAATGAGTCTGGGGCTGACCCGGCAGGAAATGCAGAGTCTGCCCCGCATTAAGCCCCGTCAGGGCATCTCCATGAACGTCGCCAGCCTCTACCCCGAGGAGAAAACGGACTATTACCCCGAGGCCGTCACCCGCAATGCCGCCGCCTGGCTGCAGGAGCAAAGCGCATCCCCGCAGCCTTTTTTTCTCCGGGTTTCCTATACCCAGCCGCACTCCCCCATTATTCTGAAGCGGGGCTATGAGGAATTATACCGGGATTACCCGTTTGATAGCTCTCTGCCGGATATCAGCGGTTTGAGCGACTTTGAAAAAGCGCTGGCCGAAGCAGTGCGCCTGGATACGCTGACGTCGGAGGAACGCCGCATGGCAAAGGTCTATTACTACGGTATGGCCGCATGGGTCGATGATCAGGTAGGTGCAATTCTGCAATGTCTGCGGGAGCTGAATCTTCTGGAAAATACCATTCTGATTTTCAATGCCGACCACGGCGCGCTCCGGGGCGAATGCCGCGGCTTGGGTAAGCACATATTCCACCGTTCCAGCCATGCGGTACCGCTGATTATCGCCGACCCCTCCGGTACGCCAAAAGGCCGCCGTGTCCGGCAAGTCTGCTCCAATATCGATATTGCCCGCACCGTGCTGTCCATGGTGGGCGTCCCTGTCCCCGCACAGTTCAGAGGCTGCAGCCTGGTACAAGAGGAATACCCGGAGGCAATATTTTCCACCATCGGCTACGGTGAACCGGACAGCTATGCCTTCCCCAACCGGCGTCTTGGGTGCCTCCCCGGCGGGCGCGGCTGGCCACGCCGCTCCTGCATCCGCACAAATGACTACCGGCTGGATATGAACGTGCGCATTGACGGACTCCCCGCTGCCGAGGAAGACGAGGATCTTTTCTTTGTTGATGTGCGTGCATGCCCGGCGGAGGATCGGAATATGGCAAAACTTCCGCAGTATGCGCCGGTCGTGGCATCCCTCCGGGCGCAGCTGAAGGCGCACGCTGCACACAGTCGTGAGGTTCCGCCCGAAAGCCTGCACGCTTCATCGGGTGCTTCCAGTGACCAATGAGGATGATCGCCTATGTCGATTAATGTCATCGTCAATAAAGTCCACGCCATTATTATGATCTTTTTCGCCGCTGCTTTTCTTCTTGCAGGTCTTTCCCTAATGACTGTAGGCAGTTGGATCGGCGGCATGGTATGCATTTCAATGGCGCTGGTCTACCTATGCCTCTGCGTAATGTATGGTGCAGTTGTACACATTGGTCAAGAAGGGATCACACGCCGGTTTTCCCTGTTCCCTGCAAGGCATTACACCTGGGACGAGCTGCAGGAGGTGGGCGTTTTCGGCTCTAATATTCTCAAATCCGGCAAGTCGGGAAAACCCGGAACACGCTATCTCTATTTCTCCACGAGAGCCATGACCAGCAACGAACGATTCGACATGGTACTCAAATGGCCTGTGCAGCAGATTCATTTCGTCTACTCACCCCGCGCACTGGAAATCGTGCAATATTATTGGGATAAACCGGTCATCAATTTCCATGCCGGTGAATTAAACTGAAAGGGGGCAACCGCAATGAAAGCAATTATGGTAATGTTTGACTCCCTGAACCGTGCCATGCTGGAAAGCTACGGATGCACCTGGACAAGAACGCCGAATTTTAAGCGTCTGGCGCAGCGGGCGACGCAGTTTGAAAACTGCTATGTGGGCAGCATGCCCTGCATGCCCGCCCGGCGGGAGCTGCATACAGGGCGCCCCAATTTTCTGCATCGTAGCTGGGGGTCGCTGGAGCCATTCGATGATTCTATGCCGGAAATTCTGCGGGAAGCAGGCATTTGCACTCATCTGGTCAGCGACCATCAGCACTATTGGGAAGACGGCGGCGGAACCTACCACACCCGCTACAGCTCATGGGAGTGTATTCGCGGGCAGGAGGGCGATCCCTGGAAGGAAAACCTGAACCTGAAGCCATGCACCAAATCCGTATTCAAGGGGAAAGAGGCGTTTTTCTCCAAAGCTCCCGTGATGAAGGCTATGAACCTCCACGATCAAGTCAACCGCACCTATATGGACACCGAAAGCAAGACACCCCAGGCACTGACCTTCGAGGCAGGACTGGAATTTATCGACGTAAATCACACCGCCGACAACTGGTTCCTGCAAATTGAATGTTTTGATCCTCACGAGCCCTTCTTCTGCGACGAAAAATACCGCAGTCATTTCGATGGGCCACTCCATGGCGAGGACGCTTTGGGTGCTGATTGGCCGCCCTACATGCCCGTTCGTGAGAGTGCTAAGGTAGTGCAGACAGTGCGCAACCGCTATGCGGCACTGTTGGAAAAATGCGACGCCTCTCTTGGCAGAGTCCTCGACAAAATGGACGCATACGATTTGTGGCGGGACACCATGCTGATCGTATGTACTGACCACGGCTTTCTGCTGGGCGAGCACAACTGGTGGGGTAAGAGTGCAATGCCCTGCTACAACGAAATTGCCCATACGCCGCTCTACGTCTATGACCCCCGCCTGGAGTGCGCCGGAAAGCACTGCTCCAGCTTCGTCCAAATGCCGGATCTGACGGCGACCCTGCTGGAATTCTTCAGGCAGCCCATCCCAGCGGATATGACCGGCAAGCCCCTGCGGCCTGCCATGGAGGATGGGGCCGCGCTGCATGATTTTGTGGTATTCGGTTACCACGGAGGTGAAATCATCGTGACAGATGGGAAATATCTGTACATGAATGCGCCGGAGCATCCTGAGGATCCCTTCTACGACTACACATTGATGCCCACTCATATGCGCTGCCGCTTTTCCGTGGAGGAACTGGCGGACATTACCCTTGCCGCTCCCTTCTCCTTTACCAAGGGGCTGAAGACAATGAAAATCCGCTGCCAGGGGAACTGTGTCGGTGCCAGTGAGCAGGCATCCCCAAGCCGCCTGTTTGACATTGAGAAGGATCCCTGGCAACTGGAAGAACTTGATGACCCGGCAGTCATCCATCGCATGAAAGCCCTGATTTCCCGCTACATGAAAGAGACCGACGCTCCTGCGGAGCTTTACCACCGCTACGGCATTACGCCGCTGTAACAGCAAAACCCACAGCAGCGGAGAGCATTCCGCTGCTGTGGGTCTAATTATTTGTGCTGTTTGGGGTCCTTACCCCGATATGCCGAAAATGGAAAGCGCCAGGTTCAGAATGCCTGCCAGAACCATTACGGCAATGGGGCTGAGCTTGGTTTTGCGCAGGAGGATGTAGCAAACGGCGAAAATGGCGACCATTGTCCAGTTGGTGCCGCTCAGGGTGACGGCTGCGCCGCCCCAGAAGGCGCTGACCAGGATCAGGATGCCGGAGGATGCGATCATTGCGACCACCGCCGGGCGGAGGGAGCCGAGCACGCTCTGCAGCACCGCCATGTTGCGGTACTTCAAATAGAGCTTTGCAATCAAGGTGACGATGATGCAGGCGGGCAGGATGCAGCCGCAGGTGGACACCAGCGCGCCGGGAACCCCGGCGATTTTGCAGCCGACAAAGGTGGCGGAATTGACTGCGATCGGTCCGGGCGTCATTTCTGCGATGGTAATCAGATCCGTAAATTCGCTCATGCTGAGCCAGCCGTGCTTTGCAACGATCTCCGCCTGGATGATGGGCATGGCCGCGTAGCCGCCGCCGAAGCTGAGGGCGCCGATTTGCAGGAAGCTCAAAAACAGCTGAAAATAAATCATTTCAGGTTCCTCCTTGCTGCGATCAGGGTGCGGACGATCCCGATTGCAATGCAGGTCAGGATGATGTAGATCACGTTGATGCGGAACACACATGCCGCCACAAACGCAGCCGCCATGATGACGATGGACGCAATGTCCTTCTGCTTCACGACGCCCTTGCCCATATCCCACACCACGGAGGCAATGACCGCGCCCACGCCGACCTGCATGCCGGACATCACCCGGCTGACGATCACGTTATCCCGGATCAGCGTATAGCAATAGGAGATCGCCGTAATGATCAAAAAAGGCGGAATAATGGTTGCCAGAATGGCGACCAGCGCGCCCAGGATGCCCGCCAGCTTGTAGCCCACGACGATCGCGCCGTTGACCGCGATCGCGCCGGGGGCGGACTGGGCGATGGCGACCAGATTGAGCATCTCGTCCTCATCGATCCAGTGGAGCTCGTCAACGAATTTCTTCTTCATCAGCGTCACAATCACATAGCCGCCGCCGAAGGTGAAGGCGCTCAGGTACAATGTTGAAAAAAACAGCTTGCGCAGGACTTTCTTTTTGTCTTCCATAAAATCCCCCTCCTGCAATCCAGTATAGCCGCTCTTGACATATTTGTAAAATAGTATTATTCTATAAAAAGCATAACAAATTCGTTATCAAGGAGGCTCCTATGACGCTGCGGCATATGAAAATCATTGTGGCGGTCTTTCAGCAGGGGAGCGTGACCAAGGCGGCAGAGTCGCTGCACATGGCGCAGCCCTCCGTCAGCCTCGCCCTGCGGGAGCTGGAGGACTACTACGGCGTGGAGCTCTTTGCCCGGGTCGGGCGGAGGCTGTCCCCCACCGAGTGCGGCAGGGCATTCTACGGCTACGCGCTCCACATCGTATCGGTGTTTGATGAAATGGAGACGAAGATGCGCAACTGGGACGCCCTGGGCACCATCCGCATCGGGGCAACGGTCACCATCGGCACCTATCTGCTCCCGCCCCTCATCCGGCAATACCGGGCGGAATATCCCCAGCTTCAGCTGGACATCAAGGTCTTCCGCGCCAGCCAGGTGGAGCAGACGACGCTCAATAACGAGATCGATCTGGGGCTGATCGAAGCCCGGCCGGAAAGCCGGGATCTCAGCGTCATCCCGTTTTTGCAGGATATGCTCTGCGCCATTGTTCCCCGCGGCTCGGCGCTGGCAGGTCAACCCAGCGTTACGCTGGAGGAGCTGAGCGCCTTCCCCTTCCTGATGCGGGAGCCCGGCAGCTCCACGCGGACGATTCTGGACGCCTATTTTGCTCTGCACAATCTGACCGTACACCCTGCATGGGAGAGCGTCAGCACGCAGGCCATTGTGCAGGCGGTTTCCCAAGGGCTTGGGGTCGCAGTGCTGCCGCAGCGCCTGGTCGCGCGGGATGTGCAGGAGCACACCGTCGCCATGCTCCCCTTCCGGGAACCGCTGAACCGAACGCTCTACATCGTCCACCACCGCCGCAAATTTCTTTCGCCCAGCATGCAGCGCTTTATTGCGCTGTGCCAGGCGGAAGCGCCTCGATACAAATAAGGAGGGCACCAATTTGAAATCTGTAAATCTGCTGATAAAGCCCGCCTCCAGCCTCTGCAATCTGCGGTGCCGGTATTGCTTTTATGAGGACGAGGCGCGCAACCGCACCCAACGCAGCATGGGCGTCATGTCCCAGGCGCTGGCACAGCAGCTGATCTGCCAGGCATTCGATGCCGTGGATGCCGGCGGCGCGGTCAACTTCACCTTCCAGGGGGGCGAGCCCACCGTCGCAGGCCTTCCCTTCTTCCGCGATTTCGCGCAAACGGTACGCACGCATTGCCCCGCCGGGGTTTCCGTGCACTATGCGATTCAGACCAACGGCACGCTGCTTGACGAGCAGTGGGCCGCCTTCCTGAAGCAGGAGCATTTTCTCGTTGGGCTCTCGCTGGACGGCATGCGGCGCGTACACGATTCCCTCCGGCTGGATGCGGCAGGCGCGGGCACCTGGCAGCGCGTCCTGGCGGCAAAATCGCTGCTGGAAAAATATGGGGTGGATTACAACGCGCTGTGCGTCGTGACCGCCGACTGTGCCCGGCGGGGAGAGCAGGTCTATAAAAACCTTAAAAATCTCGGCTTCCGCTATATCCAGTTCATCGCATGCATGGATCCCATCGGCCGCCCCCGGGGACAGGAGCCGTGGTCGCTGACGCCGGAGGAATACGGAGTTTTCCTGTGCCGCATATTCGACCTGTGGTATCAGGACTGGAAAAAACGCGACTATCACAGCATCCGTCTCTTTGACGACTACATCCACATTCTTCTGGGCGACGGTGCAAGCACCTGCGCCACCTGCGGCAAATGCGGCTCATACCTGGTCATCGAGGGGGACGGCTCCGCATATCCCTGCGATTTCTATGTGTTGGATCCCTGGAAGCTGGGCAGCATCCAGGAGACGACCATTGCCCGGCTCTCCGGCAGTGAAAAAGCCGCCGCTTTCCTCCGCTGGGGCACGGACAAGCCCGCCGAATGCCGCTCCTGCCCCTACGGCCGGCTCTGCAACGGCGGCTGCAAAAACGACTGGCACACGGACGAAACAGGGACGCGCAACTATTTCTGCTCCTCCTTCCGCACCCTGCTGGACTACGCGCTCCCCAGAATGCAGGAGATCGCCGCAGCAGAACATGCGGCGCGCCACTGCCAATTGCGGTAAAAGGCACATCCCCTTCGTCGGGGAGGAACTGCCCCCGGGCTCTGATTCAGTACAGAGCCCGGGGGCAGCTTTTTGCCGTTTACTCGGTGCGGACAGCGGTGGAATATTGACATAGAGCCTTTCTATTCCGCAGTTATCCAACACACGATAGAAAGACCTCTCGAATCGCTCGTGCGTAACTTGGCCTCCACGCATTCCGCATACGACCTGCTCGCTATCTGGATGGCTATCACACAGCCTCTGAGCGGCTTCGAGAGCTGCGTTATTTAAGGATATAATTCGTGTGTCCCGGAATATGTTTTCGTGGTGCTCATAACCACAGTGTGCCCACTAGCACGGCTTCCATCTGAGTTCCTCTTACCAACTACCTGAGCGTTTCTTCTTACAGTTAGCTTCTTTGCATTAAAGTCGATGTCCTTTTTCTGGAGTCCAATTAGCTCGCCCATACGCAATCCTGTATTAAGCGCAAGAATAAACGCATCCCCATATGGGTACACAGGGGTACCCGTACTGTATTTTCTCCCGCATTCTTCTGTAATAAGGTTCGCTTCATCCTTTGTGAAATAACGGATTTCCTTCTTCTTAAAGTTGGACTCGTTTGGTCTTGCGGCCAAAAGCGCAGGATTATATGTGATGTCTCTCTTATTGAAAGCGTAAGCGAGAACGGCGTTGACGCAATCGTATGCTTTCTTAACTGTTGAGTAGGAAAGCCCTTCGTTCTGAATCTCAGACAGCATGGAACCAATGTCCTCCGGTGTGATCTCTGAAATTTTGAATGCACCCATTCTTGGAATGACCTGATTCAAAACTATTGACTCCAGCCTATCATAGCTTGATGGCATCAGAGAAATCCTCTTGATATTGACAAGCCAGCTCATAAGGTAATCTTTGAGAAGTATCTGCTGAGGATTTGTTGGAGCGCCACTCTTGTTGTATTCTCTGATTTTGCGCTTCACTTCTGCCTCAGTCTTCCCTGAAAAGCACTTGAACTTTCTCTTGCCGTCAGGGCCGCGGCCAATGTCTATCTTTCCTTTGTAGCCAGTTTCTGTTTTGATAATCGTGCCTGTGCCTTTCTCTCGTCTCTGCATGAAAATACCTCCGTTGATGGATAGATAACCTGACATAGTACGAGGTTATCTATTAGGTTATCTATTAAATGATACTATGTAATACTACTTAGCACTACTTGGCACATATGCAAACAAGTGTTCTAAATATAGATATAATATCACAGAGGCAGCTACTTGTAAAGTGGTAGAAAATGTTAATAATCTGCCACGTTTTCGGGGATAAAAAGAGTATATGAACAAAAAAACTTCGTGTAGTGAAACAACTACACGAAGTTACTTGGAGGTACCGCCCAGATTTGAACTGGGGAATGAGGGTTTTGCAGACCCTTGCCTTACCACTTGGCTACGGTACCATATGAAATAAGGAACGCAACCGGCGTTCCTTATTTTTTTTGGAGCGGGTGACGAGGCTCGAACTCGCTACCTCCACCTTGGCAAGGTGGCGCTCTACCAGATGAGCTACACCCGCATCTGGTGCCTTCGGTCGGAGTCGAACCAACGACACGCGGATTTTCAGTCCGCTGCTCTACCTACTGAGCTACGAAGGCATATCGAGCGGAATTTGCACTCCACTCGGATGCAAAAGATATCAAAAATGGCGACCCGGAACGGACTCGAACCGTCGACCTCCAGCGTGACAGGCTGGCGTGCTAACCGACTGCACCACCGGGCCAAATAAATGGTGGGAACAACAGGGCTCGAACCTGTGACCCCATGCTTGTAAGGCATGTGCTCTCCCAGCTGAGCTATGCTCCCAAGGGACTTGCCGCCGTGTGTTCCCCTCAGCGACGGGATTCATTATACACGGAAGGCCCTGTTTTGTCAAGCAATTTTCCCAAATTTTTTCAAAAATATTATCAGGTCAAATGCCCGCTGTTTCCCACCAAAATGGGCGAAATATCAGATTTTTTCCAGCAGCGTCTGAATGTCCTCCGGGGTAAATTGATACACGGTATCGCAGAACTGGCACTCCACAGGGAAGGTCTTGCCCTCCTGCGCGATCTCCTCCAGCTCAGCCCTGCCCAGGCTGATGAGGGCGCTTTCCACCCGGCTGCGGGTGCAGTAGCATTTATAGGCAACCTCCACGGTATCCAGGAACACCACGCCCAGGTCCCCGAACACCTGACCCAGGATATCCTCCGGGGTCATACCCTGCTCCAGCATAGGGGTGACGGCTCCGGCCCGATGGATACCCTGCTCCACCTTGTCGATCACATCGTCCGGCGCGCCGGGGAGCAGCTGGACGATATAGCCCCCCGCCACCTTGACGCTCAGATCCCGGTCCACCAGCACGCCAAGGGCGCAGGCGGTGGGGGTCTGTTCGCTCTGGGCAAAATAGGCGGTCACATCGTCCGCGATCTCGCCGGATACCAGCGCCGTAGAGCCCACATACGGCTCCTTCAGCCGGAGGTCACGGATCACCGTCAGGGTGCCGTCGGTGCCCACGGTGGCCCCAACATCCAGCTTACCGGGGTATTTCTCCACCAGCGGAACACGGGGCTCCGTCACACAGCCGCGCACGTTGCCTACGGCGTCGGACACTACCGTGATGGTGCCGATGGGGCCGCCGCCGCGGACCTGCATGGTCATGGAGCCGTCCTCCACCTTCTGCATATTGCCCATCATGGAGGCCGCCGTCAGCGCCCTGCCAAGGGCCGCGGTGGCGTTGGGGGTGGTATGGTGAATCTGCGCGGCGCGGCGGACAATTTCCGTGGAGCGGATGGCCACCAGCTTCACAAAGCCGTCCATGCTCATGCCGCGAACAAGATAATCCTTCATTTTATTTTTCCTTTCCTGGCGCTGAAAAACATCCGCTGCTCCCCTTCCCTGGGGGCCGCAAAGGTTCGGTCGCCGTATACGTGAATTCCAGTAAAGCCCGCCGCCTTTAAAAAGCGTGTCAGCTGCGGGCGGGTATAGGCATACTCCCGATGCTCTTCAAAGGAGCGCCGCCACATATTTCCCTGCCGCTGAAACAGATCCATGCCGTAGGAGCAGATATTACTTTTCCTGTCAAATTCCCCCCGCCAGACGCAGTAAACATTTTCGTCCTCGTCCAGGAAAACCTGACCGTCCATGGCTTGGAGCTTTTCCGGGGTGTTCACATCAAAAATGAAAATGCCGCCGGGATTCAGGGCCTTGTAGACGCGCCTGATGGCGGCGGCGCAGTCATCAGGGGCGATGATGTAATCCAGGCTGTCCAGGGCGCACACCACCAGATCCACTCCCCGAGGAAGGTAAAGTCTTGCCAGATCCTGGTGCAGGAACACCGGGCGCGGGGTCAGCGCCTGGGTCTTTTGCTGCGCCTGGGTCAGCATGTCCTCGGACAAATCCACCCCGACCACCGGCAGGCCTCTTTGCGCCAGCAGCGCCGTCACAGAGCCGGTGCCGCAGGCCAGATCGGCGGCGGTACGCACCGCGACCTTCTCCCGCCGGATGATCTCAAAATAAAACGCCACCATGGCGCGATAGTCCACATCCCTGGTCAGCCGGTCGTAGCTGGCTGACAGCGCTTTGTATGAATCCATAATCAATCTCCACGCCACAGAAAAAAGGTGCTGCCCCACGCCTGTGAGACAGCACCCCTCGTTTTAGTTACGTTTAAAGATGCTGAAGATCTCGTCGATATCGCCGATGTCCGTGGGCTTGGTGGGCTTGGCCGCCGCACCGACGGGAGTATCGATGTCATCCGCAGCGGAAGCGGCCGCAGATGCCTTGGGGCTGAAGCTGACGGAGCTGCCGTCGAAGCCGGTGGCGATGACGGTGACCCGCATCTCGTCCTGGAACACATCGGAGCAGGTCGCGCCGAAGATGATGTTGGCATTGGCGTTGGCGGCCTCCTGCACGATCCCGGCGGCGGTCTCCACATCGTCCAGGGTCATCTCGGAGGAGCCGGTGATGTTGATCAGAACGCCGGTAGCGCCGTTGATGGAGGTCTCCAGCAAGGGGCTGGAAACGGCGGCAGTGGCGGCCTGCTCGGCCTTCTCGCGGCCGGCGGCGATGCCCACGCCCATATGTGCGCGGCCCGCCGACTTCATAACGGCGGAAACGTCCGCAAAGTCCAGGTTGATCATCACGTTCTCGGAGAAGCCCACCAGCTCGGAAATAGAGGTGACGGCCTGCTTCAGCACATCGTCCGCAATGCCGAAAGCGTTGGCAAAGGTGATCTTCTGATCGGTGACGTATTTCAGCCGGTCATTGGGAATGATGATCAGGGAATCCACCTTTTCACTCAGATTGGCAATGCCCTCCTCAGCCTGGCGCATCCGATTGGCGCCCTCAAACTTAAAGGGCTTGGTGACCACGCCGACGGTGAGGATACCGGCCTCATGGGCCAGATCCGCCACAATGGGCGCCGCGCCGGTGCCGGTGCCGCCGCCCATACCGGCGGTGATGAACACCATGTCGGTGCCCTCCAGCACCTTGGCAATGGCAGCGCGGCTCTCCTCGGCGGACTTCTTGCCGATCTCGGGCTTGGAGCCGGCGCCCATGCCGTTGGTCAGCTTTTCACCGATCTGAATCTTGTTTTTACAGACGGACTTGTTCAGATCCTGCTTATCGGTGTTCACGGCAATGAATTCCACGCCGTCCACGCCGGACTCAATCATACGATTGATAACGTTGTTGCCAGCGCCGCCAACACCGATCACCTTGATCTTGACGACACGCTCCTGTAAACTTTCGGACATATATTCTTCCTCCTATGTATCGTGATACGCAGCGCAGCCGGAATTGCCGCAGTAATTTCACCTATGCTTTTCTATTCTAGCGTGAAAATGCGGATTGGTCAATAGAAAATCTCATTTTTTCGGCAAAATATTCCCGTCATCCGAAGGGTGTATAGCCAATTTCGTTGGTCCAGGTGGTGAAGCTGATGTCCAGAATGCCGGTCTGGTAGTCGCTCATCTGCGCAATGGCGCTCTTCATGTAGGGAATTTTCATTTCGATCCGATCGATATCGCCCAGGTTCACCTGGTACTGGGTGCCGTACCACAGAATGATGTCCTGGAGCTGGCTCACGTCCACGCTGGCCGCGTCGCCCACGATGTCGTTCAGCTCCAGCTCCTGAAGGATCTTCAGCGCCGCGTTGAGGCGCTGCATCCCGGTAATGAGCACGGGGATGGACTCGCCGGAGGGATCTGTCTCGGTGGGCGCTGTTTCGGTGGCCACGGCGGCCTCACCGGCCTGGGGCTGATAGATGGTCACGCCCAGGACCTTTGTATAGCCGCGGGCGGTTTGGGCATTGGTCTGTTCGGCCACCTTACCGTCGGAATTGATCAGCCACCATACGCCGTCCTGGTCCTGAATGGAGTAAAGGACAGGGGACTCCTCTATCTCAATAATAACCGTATCCGGCAATTTTATTCCAATCCTGGCACTTTTTACATAGGGAAGGTTGGCAATGATCTTGCCGGAGGCTTTGGTCCTGCCCAGGGTGAGCAGGTTCTCCCCTTTCTTGATGCCGGCCTGATCCCGGATGGCTTCAGGGCTGTATGACTGCGCGCCCACCACTGCCACGTTCTCCACCTTGAAGAACACCGACATGCCCAGCACCAGGGCCAGCACCAGGCCCAGAATGGTGATCATCTGAATGGCCAGGCGGCGGCTGTTAAAGGACGTGGGCTGGGTGTAAATGGCAGCTGGAGTATTCAGCCGCTCGGCCCGCTTGCGCTTGCGTTCCGCCTCCGCCGCCCGCTTTTCCCGGCGGACAGCGCTGGCATCGTCGCCGAATACAGAGGGGTCCTCTTTGTAAAAGAGCTTGGCCACCGGGTTCTGATAGGAGAAGAACCTGGCTACCCGCTGCCGGAGATTCTGCTTTTTCTGCACTTTGCTGCGCTGGTTTGCCCGACGGTAGGGCTGGTAGTCGGCATCCTGCCCGGCGGCGGGCCGCCGCTTCCTGGGAGCGGCAGACGCCTTGCGGGGCGCGCGGGCGGGCGCTGTATCCCGCAAGGCGTCTGCGGCATGGCGGGTGCGCTGGCTCTCCGCGTCGGGCACATATACCTCGTAAGAGGCGTTGGGGTCCGCCTGGGGCCGCTGCGGGCGGGCCGTGCGGGCCGGGGCGCGGCGGTCGGGGACAGCGCTCTTCGCGGCGGGGCGCTTCTTTGACGGGGCGCTCTTCTCCCGTTTCTTTTCTTTTGTTTCCATGTTTTTCCTCCTGGAAAGCGGTTATCTTGGGGATCCGTTTTCCGAATCAGGAAGCTTCTGATCCAGTTCGATGATATTCTAAACGGTATGGGGTTGCTTTCTTGGGTGCCTAAGCGCGCTTGGCTATCTGCTCGACAATATCACAGATCCGCTCGGCGCTGTCAAGCCGCACCATCTGGCGCAGGTTTTTTCCCATCTCCGCCCGGCGGCCGGGGTCTGCAAGGAGCGACTTGATCTCGCCGTAAAGCGCCGGGGCAGTGCAGTCCTTTTCCAGCACCACCACCGCGCCCTGCCTGCCCTCCAGCACCCGGGCGTTCTTCTCCTGATGATTGTTGGTGACGTTGGGCGATGGGATCAGGATGCAGGGCAGTCCGGCGGCCGCGATCTCATTGCAGGTGGAAGCTCCGGCACGGCTGATCATCACGTCCGCCGCCGCCATCAGGGTGGGCATGTTGTAGAAGTATTCCTTCATTTCAACGCGGCTGTCGCGCTCCAAGTCGATGCCCTTTTCACGCACCAGCCCCGGCATCCATTCCCAGCCGAAGCTGCCGGTGGCATGGATGTGGCGGAAAGGGAAATTCTCCTCCTTTTCCAGGTGGAACAGCTCCGCCATGGTCTGGTTCATCACCTTTGCGCCCAGGCTACCGAAGGCGGAGAGCACCACCGGCTCGTCGCCGATACCAAGCTCCCGCCGGGCCTTCTCCCGATCGCCGTAGATGAATTCCTTGCGCACGGGCATTCCCACCACCTCTACCTTGGCGGGGTTGGGATAGAGCTTTTTGCTCTCCTCAAAGCAGACCAGCACCCGGTCGGCCAGCCGGGCCGCCAGCTTGGTGGTGACGCCGGGAACGGCGTTGCTCTCATGGACGCACACAGGGATCTTCATGGCAGAACCCGCGTACAGCGCCGGGAAGCTGGCATAGCCGCCGGTGCCGATGATCACATCCGGCTGAAATTCCCGGAAGATCCGCTTGCACTCCCGCACCGCGTCCAGCACGCGCTTCACCGCACGGAAATTCTGCTTGATACCGGCCGGGCTGAGCTTCCGGCTCAGGCCGGAGCCGGGGAGACACTTCAGCTCATACCCCGCCTGGGGCACCAGCTTCTCCTCCATATGGCCCGTCGCGCCGATAAACAGGATCCGGCAATCCGGGTGGCGCTCCCGCATCATGTTTGCCACGGCCAGCGCCGGGTTGATATGACCGGCGGTCCCGCCGCAGGTGAAAATCAGATTCATGGTTCAAGCCTCCAAAATTTTTCTCTCGCCGCAGTGCCGGGAAATGCTGAGCACAATGCCCATCTCCCCCAGATTCACCGCCAGCGCCGTCCCGCCGTAGGAAAAGAACGGCAGGGCGATGCCGGTGGACGGCAGCAGATTGGTCACCACGCCCAGGTTCAGCACCGTCTGCACGGCAATGAGGGTAATCAGCCCCGCCGCCAGCACCGTAGAAAATCGGTCCTGGGCATGCAGCGCCACCCAATAGCCCCGCAGGATCAGCGCGGCCAGGAGCAGCATGACGGCCGAAGCCCCCACCAGTCCCAGCTCCTCGCAGATGACCGCAAAGATATAGTCGTTATATTGAAAGGGCAGATAAAGATATTTCTGCCTGCTTTTTCCGAAGCCAAGTCCGAATACGCCCCCGGAACCGATGGCGTACAGGGATTGCAAAATCTGATAGCCCGTGTCCCCGGGGTCGCGCTCCGGGTGGAGCCAGGCGGTAATGCGGTCACCGGCGTAGCCCATCAGGCTGACGTAGATCACCACAAACACAGCCGCCGCCCCGGCCCCGGCCAGGAGCCATCGGACGCGGGTGCCCGCCACAAACATCATCACCACGCCCACCATGCCCATCAGCATGATGGCGCTCAGGTGCTTTTCCAGCGCCAGCGGCACCAGAATGCCCAGCATGGCCGCCCCAAAGCCCAGGACGCCGTAGCGGAATTTTTCCGCCCGGTCGCCGTACTTCCGGGTCAGCCGCCCGAACATCAGGATCATTGTAAATTTGGCAAGCTCCGAGGGCTGGAACTGGATACCGGCCACGTTGATCCAGCGCCGTGCGCCGTTCACCGACTCGCCCACCACCAGCACCCCCAGCAGCAGCAAAATGCTGCCCAGGTACATGGGCCAGGCAAAGCGGAGCCACATGTTTGCCGGAATGCGGCTGAACGCCGCCAAGGCCGCCAGCCCGATCCCGGCGCAGATGGCCTGCTTTTGCAGATACCGGGTGGAGCTTTGATACCCGGTATCGTATTCACTCTGGGCAAAGCTGGCGGAGTAGAGCACCGTAAGCCCCACGATCAGCGCCAGCAGCACCAGGATCAAAAAGGGATAGTCCACACTTGGCATCGCCCTCAGGGGGCGACGGTCCTCTTTGGCATGCATTGCTGCTGCCATACTTGCTCCCTTTCGCCGCCGCCCGCCAACGCGGGCGTAAAAATCGATCAGCCGATCTTCCCGGAAATGCTGAACCAGGCCAGGATGCACATCAGTGCGGACACCGCCGCAAAGATGAGCACGATTTTTTCCTCCTTCCAGCCGCACATCTCAAAGTGATGGTGGATGGGGGACATTTTAAACAGGCGCTTGCCATGGGTCAGCTTAAAATAGGTCACCTGCAAAATCACGGAAAGCGTCTCGCAGATATACACAAAGCCCACCAGGATCAGCACCAGCGGCATGTCCAACGCAAAGGACATGGCGCACACCACACCGCCCATGAACAGCGAGCCGGTGTCGCCCATAAAGAGCTTGGCCGGATGCCAATTCAGGCTCAGGTAGGCCAGCAATCCGCCGATCATGGCGGCGGGCATCAGCGCCAGATCATAGCGCTTCAGCGCCACGCTGGCCGCCGTGAAGAATACCATCACAGGAATGGTGACAGAGCTGCTCAGCCCGTCGATGCCGTCAGTCAGGTTCACCGCGTTGTCGCAGCCCACCATGACGAACATGGCAAAAACGATATACACCGGCAGAGGCAGATAGATCGTCACATCCGTAAAGGGGATATACAGATCGCAGGTCAGGCTGTGGGTGCGGTAGAGCACATACACAAAGACCGCGGACACCGCCATTTGCAGCATTGCCTTCTGGATAGCGGTCAGGCCCAGGTCGCGCTTGAACTTGACCTTGCAGAAATCATCCAAAAAGCCGATGATGCCGAAGCAGAACGCCAGGGCGAACACATAAAACGGGGTATAGTCCTCCATCCAGGGCAGGTTCCCCAGCAGGCACAGCAGGCTGGAGAAGATGAACATCAGCCCGCCCATCAGCGGAGTGCCCGCCTTGTTGTTGTGCCAGGTGGGGCCGATCTTGCGGATGGACTGCCCCGCCTTCAGTGCGTGAAGCACCGGCAGCAGAAAATGAATGATAATGCCCGCCAAAACGCAGGAGACTGCGGCAGTGATCAGAATACGAAGCATCGGATCCATCGGTTATTTCCCCACTTTCTCTTTTCCGTCCGCCGCAATGGCGTCTACAATCTGCTCCATGTGCATGCCCCGGCTGCCCTTTACCAGGACCACATCGCCGGGCTTCAGCGTACGCTTCACCGCGGCAATGATCTTTTCCTTGTCCGTAAAGGCCTGGGCGCGATAGCCCTCCAGGCCGCCGGTGAGGCAGCCCGCCGCCACCCGGTCGGCATTGGGGCCGAAGGCGAACACCAGGTCGCTTTTTTCCGCGGCCAGGCGGCCCACCCGGTAATGCTCCGCCGAGGTGCAGGCCCCCAGCTCCAGCATGTCCCCCAGCACCGCGATCCGGCGGCCGGGCTTGGCGCCCAGCACCTTCAGCGCGGCCTCCATAGACTCAGGGCCGGCGTTGTAGCAGTCCTTGATGATGGTGATGCCGCCGACCTCCAGGACCTCCTGGCGGCCTGCCATGTTGCGGAACGCATCCAGACCGTTGCGGATGTTCGCCGGGGTAACGCCCATGGCCAGGCCCACCGTGGCGGCGGCCAGGGCATCGGACACATAGTGCGCTCCATCCACGTGCAGCCGGACGGGGAAGGAATCGCCGCCGTCGTCATGTACCGTAAAGCGCAGCATCTTGCCCTGCTTGATATCCGTAGCGTAGACGTTCAGGCTGCTGTCCGTTCCATAATAGAGGATGGGCTGCGTCGGCTGCTCCTCCAGGCTGCGAAGCAATGCGTCGTCTCCGTTGAGCAGCACCCTGCCCTCGGGGGCCATTCCCTCCAGGATCTCCATCTTTGCCTTGCGGATCCCCTCCTGGGAGCCGAGGAATTCCATGTGGACGGTGCCGATGTTCAGGATCACCGCCAGGTCCGGCCGGGCAATGCGGGACAGGTAGGCCATCTCCCGGAAATGGTTCATGCCCATCTCCACCACGGCCACCTGGGTATCCTCCGGCATTCCCAGGATAGCCATGGGCATGCCGATGTCATTGTTGTGATTGGCGGGGGTCTTGGCCGTGCGGAAGGTGGTCTCCAGCACCTGGGCTACCATTTCCTTGGTGGTGCTTTTGCCCACGGAGCCGGTGATGCCCACCACCTGCATACCGATGCGCATTCTCTCCCGCCGGGCGATCTCGCCCAGCGCCAGACGGGTATTGGATACGTAGATGGCCGGATAGTCTCCCACCATGCGGGTGCACAGCACTGCCGCCGCGCCCTTGGCCATGGCGTCGTCAATGAACTCGTGGCCGTCGCGCACGCCCTGGAGGGCAACGAACAGCTGCCCCGGCTGGAGCGTGCGGGTATCGTTGGTGGCCCCGAGGAATGTAACGTCCGCGTATTTCTCTTCCACCGTGCCGCCGCACCAGGCGGCTGCCTGACGGAGTGTAATCTTACCCATTGTGTTCCCCCAATTCTTTCAGGTGGGCCGCGACCTCTTCCCGTTCGTCCAGGTGATGCTTGACACCGTTGATCTCCTGGTAGGTCTCATGTCCCTTTCCTGCCAGTACAATTATATCATCTTTTTTCGCAATGTCCATAGCATATCTGATGGCCTTGCGCCGGTCCTCTATCACAGTATAGTCCCCCATCCCCGGCTTTATCCCGGCAAGGATGTCCTGGATGATGGCCATGGGCTGCTCAGTGCGGGGGTTATCCGATGTAATAATGGCGAAATCCGCGCATTCCACGCCGATCCTGCCCATAATGGGGCGCTTCATGGGGTCCCGGTCCCCACCGCAGCCAAAGACGGAGATCAGCCTGCCCTTGCAGAAATCCCGCACGGACCTGAGAACATTTTCCAGCCCGTCCGGGGAATGGGCATAGTCAATGAGTACGCTGTACGGCATGCCGGGGGTGGGCACCACCTCGATCCGGCCCTTGACGCCACGGATCTGCCGCAGGGCACCGGCGGCTTCCCGCAGCGGGACGCCCAGGCTCCGGGCAACGCCCAGCACCGTCAGGGCATTGTACACCGTGAAGCGGCCCGGGATCGGAAGCATGACCTCCGCCCTTTCCTCCCCGCTGACCGCTGTGAACCGGATGCTGTCGGAATGCAGCTGCACATGCTCGGCATACAGCCCCGCCCGGGTATGGGCGGAGGTAGTGAGCACCGGGCAGGCGGCAGCGGAAAGCATCCGAGGGGCGTAGGGATCGTCCACATTGATCACTGCCCGGCTACACCGGCGGAACAGCTCCGCCTTGGCGTCGCAGTAGGCATCCATGGTCTTATGGAAATCCAGATGATCCTCCGTCAGGTTGGTAAAGGCGGCCACATCATAGTGGATTCCGCCGATGCGCTCCAGGGAAATGGCGTGGCTGGATACCTCCATCACCACATGGGTGCAGCCCGCGTCCCGCATCCGGGCAAACAGGGCCTGAAGCTCGAAGCTCTCCGGGGTGGTGCGCTCCGTGGGGATGATCTCGCTGCCGATGTGGTTTTCCATGGTGCCGATCAGGCCGACTTTGGCGCCCAGGCATTTTTCCAGCACCTGCTTGAGCAGCAGGGTGCTGGAGGTCTTGCCGTTGGTGCCGGTGATGCCGATCATGGTCATCTGTTCGGCGGGGCGGCCATAGAAATTGCAGGAGATCAGCGCCAGTGCCAGCCGGTCGGAGGGCACCAGCACATAGGGGATCGTCCCCTCCGGCCGCTTGGCCGTGACCACCGCCGCCGCGCCCTTTTCCGCGGCAGAGGGGATAAAGCGGTTGCCGTCGGAGGCAAAGCCGGAAACGGCTACAAACAGCGCCCCCGGCACCGCCTTGCGGGAATCACAGCACAGATCCGTAACTTCTAGCTCCGGGTCGGCGGTCATTTCCAGCACGGAAACGCCCTTCAGTAATTCTTTTAATTTCATCATGTATCCTCCTGGATCCGCCGGAGCGGAAGGATTTCAGTCTCTTGCGGCGCCGTCCGCGAATTGCAGCGTGATGCTGCTGCCCGCGGGAACGGAGGTGCCCGCGCTCTGGCTCTGGCTGCAAACCGTGACCTGGGGCGAAATTTCGTCGCTGCCCATGGGGGTGATAAACAGCCCCAGCTTCCCGGCGGCCACGCTGGCCTGCTGGCGGTTCATGCCCCGGAAATCCGGCACCTCCACCATTCGCTCCGGGGTGGGTTCCCCCAGATACACCAGCACCTCACTGCCGGACAGGATGCTCTGCCCCGCCGCCGGAAGCTGGCCGGTAACCGTCTCGGCATCGCCGATAAACACGGCGGTCACATTCTTCTCTTTGAGTAAACTCTTGACTTCCTTTTGGGTCTTTCCCGTCAGATCCTCCACAGGGAACGGCTCCCCCGGCGATTCCCGCGGGACACCCAGGTACGGCAGAATGTCCGCCAGAATCGCTCCCACCGTGGGAGCGGCCATCACGCCGCCGGAAATATAGATCCCCGTGGAGCGGGACGGGGTATCCAGCGCCGCCAGTACAATATACTCTGGATCATCCATGGGCGCAATCCCAACAAATGAAACGATTTTATCCTGGACACGCTGGCCGTTTTCGTCAAAAACATCAATTTTCTCGCTGGTCCCTGTCTTTCCGCCAATGGAGAAGCCGACCACCGCCGCGTTTTTTGCCGTACCCTCGGTGACCACGGAGCGAATCAGCTCCCGCATGGTATCGGAGGTCTGCGGGGAGATGGTGGTCCTGACCACCGTCGGCTCCTGGCGCAGCAGGGTCACGCCGTTTTCATCCACCACCTCGGAGACGATGTAGGGCTCCAGCAGGTTTCCCCCGTTGACCACGGAGGAGATGGCCCGCACCAGCTGCAAGGGAGTGATCTTGAAGGTCTGGCCGAAGGAGCCGGAGGTCAGGGAGGCGGTGCCCCATTTATCCGTGTTGATGATCAGCTTTTTGTCAAAGAAAACGCCCTTGCTCTCGCCGGCCAGGTCGATGCCGGTTTTTTCCAGGATACCAAAGCGGGTGATGTAATCGTAAAACCGCTCCCCGCCCAGCTTCAGGGCGATATGGGCAAAGGCGATATTGCAGGAGTTTTGCAGCGCCTGGGGGGTCTGCTCCGCCCCATGCCCGGCGGAGCGCCAGCAGTGCAGCAGCTGAGAGCGGCCCGGGATCTGCTCCGCGCCCCGGCAGTAGAAGGGGGTATTCAGGCTGATGGCCCCGCAGTCCAGCGCCGCCGCCATGGTCAGCACCTTGAAGGTGGAGCCAGGCTCGTAGCCGTCGGACAGCACCCGGTTGCGCCACTGCTTCCAGCGGGCGTCCGCCAGGGCCTTGGCATATGAATCCGCATCCGTACCATCCTGAAGCATCTGCTGAAGGCTGGCCAGGGTGCGCTCGTCGGCGATCTCCAGATAGCGGTTGGGGTCGTAGCTGCCCAGGGTAGCCATTGCCAGGATCTCGCCGGTTTTGCAGTTCATCACCAGGCCAAAGGCTCCGTTTTGCACGTCATAGCGGGCAATGGCCGCCTCCAGCTGTTTTTCCAGCGCCTGCTGCACAGTGGCATCCAGAGTCAATATTACATCCGCCCCCTTACGGGAGGCGAGGAAGCGTTCATAGGAAAAGGGCATATCCATTTCGTTGTTGCCCTTGGTGGTGATCACCTTTCCGGCAGAGCCCGCCAGATAGCGGTTATAGGAGGCCTCGATGCCCTCGGTGCCGTCGTTGGAGGCATTGGTAAAGCCGATCACCTGGGCTGCCAGCTTTCCGTTGGGGTACACCCGCACGGAGGTCGGCTCCAGGTGAATGCCGCTGACATCGTGGGCCTGGATATAGGTGCGGATCAGCTGAGCCTTTTCCTCGCTGATGCAGCTGCCCACCTGCTTGTACCGCCGCTTCAGGTCGGCGGCCTGGGTCTGGATCCAGGGGGCATCCTTGTCCAGCACCTCGGCCAGAAAGTCCGCAATGGCGGGGATATCCGCCTTGGACTGCTTCAGCTCATGGGGATCCAGATACACATTCTCCCGATTCTCGGAGACCGCCAGCACATTCAGATTGCGGTCATAGATCGTCCCCCGGTCCGCGGTGACGGAGGTGGAGCGGGTCTGATTGCGCAGAGCCAGGCCGGAATAAAGGTCATAGTCCCGCACCATCAGCACATAGAGCCTGCAAAGCAGCGGGACGAAGGCCGCAATGCCCAAAAGCGCCGCCGTCAGCATCACCCGCCGGTGCTGACCGCTGTCCATCCGCAGGCGGCCGAAGTCCTTCCGTACGTCATTTCCCATGGCGGACCGTTCCTCCCGAATTGGGGAAGCCCTGAAGCAGGCCGGAGGGCCGGGGCTCAGAGGTTCCTAAGTCAGGAATGGGCAGCAAGGGAAACCCTCGCCGCCCATTGCAGCTGCTATTCTATTCTATGGAGCAACCGGCTCTGTATTCCACTGTGCCAGGTCGTAATCCTCCGACCGGGAGAAAAGCCAGGAAAGCCGCCACAGGAAATTCTCCCAGGCCGTCTTCTCCCTGGGCCTGTCCGGCACGATGACGAAGGCGGTAAAGCGCTCGGCCTCGTCGGAGCGCACCATCCCCTGGGACTCCGCCAGGTCGCGCACCTCATCGACGTTGAAGGAGGTGTGATATGTATGGTTCAGCTGGGCGTTCTCCAGCTTCAGCTCCACCAGGTGGGCCTTCATTCGGTCGTACTCCGCCCGGGTATCGCGCAGGTGGACCATTCCCGCCACCAGCAGGCACAGCATCACCACGGCTGCCACCACGCCGCACAGCGCAATGGGATCGATATAAACCTTGCGAGGTCTCTCCAAATGCAGCTGCGGAAGCTTGACACCGTTCTTTTTTTCTTTGGGCGCTGCGTTTGGCACTTCGCTGCCGAATACATAGAATCGGCTCACATATTGGATCTCCGCTTTTTGTGCCATAGCTTTATCCTCTTATAACTTTTCGCAGATACGAAGCTTTGCGCTTCTGGCTCTGGGGTTGCGCGCCAGCTCCTCCTCCCCGGAGACGATGGGCTTGCGGGTGATGAGCCGCACCTTCGGCTTCTTCCCGCAGACGCATACCGGGAAGCTGGGGGGGCAGGTGCAGCCCTTGGCCGCCTCTGCCATCGCGCTCTTTACGATCCGATCCTCCAGCGAATGAAAGGTGATCACCGCCAGGCGGCCGCCGGGGTTCAGGCAGGGGATCGCGTCGCGCATCACCTGGGACACAGCGCCCAGCTCGTCGTTCACCGCAATGCGGATCGCCTGGAAGCTCCGCTTGGCCGGGTGCTGCTTTTCCCGCAGAGCCGCGGGCGGCATGGCGGAGCGGATAATATCCACCAGCTCCAGGGTGGTCCTGACGGGAGCCTGCTCCCGTCTTTTACAGATGGCCGAGGCGATCTGGGGGGCGTAACGCTCCTCGCCGTATTCATATAGGATCCGTTTCAGCTCTTCATAGGACCAGGTATTCACCACGGCAGCGGCGGTAAGGGCCTCGCTGTGGTCCATGCGCATGTCCAGGGGGGCATCGGCCATATAGGAAAAGCCCCGTGCCCCGTCATCCAGCTGGGGGGATGAGACGCCCAGGTCCAGCAGGATGCCGTCCACGCCCCCGATGCCCAGCCGGGCCAGAACGGAGGCGATGTCGCAGAAATTGGAATGCACCAGGGTCACCCGGTCGCCGTAGGGAGCCAGACGCTCCGCGGCGGCGGTAAGGGCCACCTCGTCCCGGTCGATGCCGATCAGGCGGCCGGTGGTGATCTTTGACGCAATATGACTGGAGTGGCCCGCGCCGCCCAGGGTGCCGTCCACATAAATGCCGTCGGGCCTGATGTTCAGCCCCTGGATGCATTCGTCCAGCAGGACGGAGACATGATGGAATTCACTCATAGCCCGATCGCCTCCAGGGATGCCAGCAGCTTTTCGGGGGTAAGGTTCTCCTGCTCGAAGCGGCGGAATTCCTCCGCGTCCCAGATCTCCGCCTGACCGGCGCGGCCGACGATCATCACCTCGCGGCTGATCCCGGCGTATTCCATCAAAAAGGGCGTCAGGCTGAAGCGGAACTGCTTATCGGGGGTACATTCGGCAGCGTTCATGAAGATCAGGCTGGTGGCTCCCGCCCGCTGGGAAATGCTCAGCGCATTGTAATTATCGCTGAGGGTCTTCCACTCGGCGGCGGTGTAGGCGGTGAGGCAGCTGTGACCGCAGTTGACGCCAAAGGTCACGTAAAACACGTCGCCCAGCTCCTGGCGCAGCTTTGCCGGAACGATCAGACGGTTCTTCTCGTCCAGCCTGGCGCTGTACTTGCCGATCATGTGCCCCCTCCTCTCCATTTTACTCCACTTTATATCCCTTTTACTCCACTTGCGCTATTATAACCCCCCCATCCAAAAAAATCAATCTTTTTTGCGCGCAATTTTCATATTTTAGCCATAATGCCGATAAAAACCGAATATTTCGAATATTTGTTCTAAATTGCTATGCCTGAAAGGACAGCTTTTCCTGCTCCAGGCAGCCGCGGATCCGGCTGGGGCGGCGGCTGCATCCCAGCAGGAAGCCGGAGAGCGCCCCCTCCACCTCGGTCTGCACCAGGCGGCGCAGCTGGCGCGCCCCGTCCTTTCCCCGGCAGCGGCGGCTGAGGCTGGCGGCAAGCTCCGCCGGAAGGTTCAACTGGATCCCCGCCGCCGCAGCCCGCTCCTGAAGCAGGCGCAGGTATTTCCCGGCGATCTGCTCCATGGAGGAGGCGTCCAGCGGATCAAAACGAACGGCGGCGTCCAGCCGCCCCAGGAATTCCGGGGTAAAGGCCTGACGCACCGCCTCTTCCACCTGACCGGCCTTTCCGTCGGAGCAGAAGCCCAGGCCGTCCCCCCGCACCTGGCTGCCCACGTTGGAGGTCATGACCACAATGGCGTTGCGGAAGCTGACCTTCCGGCCGGTGGAATCGGTGAGCACTCCCTCCTCCATGATTTGCAGCAGGATACCCAGCACCTCCGGGTGGGCCTTCTCCACCTCGTCCAGCAGTACCAGGCTGTACGGGCGGCGGCGCACCGCCTCGGTCAGCTTGCCGCCCTCCTCATAGCCCACATAGCCCGGAGGCGCGCCGATCAAGCGGGAGACGGAGTGCTTCTCCATATATTCCGTCATGTCCAGGCGGATCATGGCGCTGCGGCTGCCGTAGACCTCCTCGGCCAGGGCACGGCACAGCTCCGTCTTGCCCACGCCGGTGGGGCCGGTAAAGAGCAGGCAGGCAATGGGCCGCTCCTCGTCCCGCAGCCCGGCAAAGCCCCGGCGCACCGCCTCTGCCACGGTACCCACCGCCTGACGCTGGCCCACCACATGGGCTTGCAGCAAGGTTTCCAGGTGCAGCAGCCGCTCTCGCTCCGAGGCGGTGAGCCGTCCCACAGGGATGCCCGTGCGGGCGGAAACCACCCAGGCAATGTCCGCGGCCGCCACCGTACGGGTGCGGCGGTTCTCCCCCGGCTTTGCCATCATGGTCTGCATTTTGTCCCGCAGCTCCGCCGCCTTCTCAAAGCGGCGCTCCCGCACGGCCTCGTGCAGCTCCTCCTCCAGCTCCCGGCGGGCCGCACCGCCCCGGGTCAGGCGAAGCTCCTCCATCCGGGCCCGGGACGCCCCCTCATCCAGCAGATCGATGGCCTTGTCGGGAAGAAAAAGGTCCGGCAGATAACGCACGGACAGGCGCACCGCCTCCTTTAGCGCCTCCTCGGAGATGCGCAGGCGGTGGTGCCGCTCCAGCCCCGGCTTCAGGGCACGCAGGATGGCCAGGGTGGTTTCGCTGCCCGGCTCCTCCACCGTCACCGGGCGGAAGCGGCGCTCCAGAGCGGCGTCCTTTTCAATGTATTTGCGGTATTCCTCCAGGGTGGTGGCCCCCAGCATCTGCAGCTCACCCCGGCCCAGGGCAGGCTTTAAAATATTGGCGGCATCGATGGCCCCCTCCGCGGCCCCCGCGCCGATGATGGTGTGCATTTCATCCACAAAGAGGATCACATCCCCGGTGCGGTGGATCTCCGCCAGCACATCGCGCAGACGCTCCTCGAATTCGCCCCGGTATTTGGTACCCGCCACCAAGGATGCCATATTCAGGCTGACCAGCCTCTTGTCCTTGAGCTGGGGCGGAACATTGCCCACGGCCATCCGCTGGGCAAGCCCCTCGGCAATGGCAGTCTTCCCTACCCCCGGCTCCCCCACCAGGGCGGGATTGTTCTTATTCTTCCGGCACAGAATGCCGATCACCGTATCGATCTCCCGGTCCCGGCCAATGACCGGCTCCATGGCCGACGCCTTGGTGATCAGGTCCTCGCTGAACTGCTCCAAAAGTTTCGTTGTGACCGCCTCCTTTTTTCCCCTGGTGGGGGCCTCCGCCTCCCGCCGCAACCATTCGACCGTATGGGTAAACAGCACATTCGGGCCGATACCGAAAATTTGAAGCAGCTTCCCCGCCTCGGTGTCCTCCGTTCTGGACAGCGCCATCAGGACATGGACCGGGAGGATCTCCCGGCTGGCATTGCCCCGCGCCTCCCGGGCGGCCATCCGCAGCAGCTCCCGCGCCTTTTTCGTCAGGCCCTGGGGCAGGGGCAGATCCGGCGTTCCCGTGCCGTACTGCAGCTGCACCATCGTGCCCGCAAGCTCCGGCTCCGCGCCCAGGCTGCGCAGCAGCAGCCCCACCTCGCCCGGCTGCTCCAGCAGGGCCAGGAGAATATGGACGGTGCCCACATAGCTGTGCCCCAGCAGCCGCGCCTTTTCGCCGGAAGCGCGAATCAAATCGTTGGTCTGGGTATTGTAGCGCATTTCCCCGCCTCCTTTTCCAGGAGATTTTCGCCAGGCGGGTTCTGGAATATACGAATATTTTTGAAAAAGGAATTGCTTTTTTCAAAATCCATGCTAGAATGAAGGTGCGTTCTCCTTCGGGCGCAAAAATACAACCACAAGGAGGTTACATATCATGGCTTATAACATTACCGATGCATGTGTGAAGTGCGGCTCCTGCGCCGAGCAGTGCCCTGTTGAAGCTATCTCCGAGGGCGAGGACAAGTACGTCATTGATCCCGATGTCTGCGTCAGCTGCGGCTCCTGCGCGGATCAGTGCCCCGCCGAAGCGATTGAGGAAGCCTAACTCTTCCGAATTCAGGTCGGCCTGCCCTGCTGTTGAACGCAGTGCAGGCCGATTTTTAATTTTGTTATTCAGTATCAAACACGGAGGCAGACATGGAGCATCTTCCCGGCGGGATACAGCTGGATATCCCCCCCAGTTGCTTTCCCCTCACCACGGATTCCATGGCGCTGGCGGATTTCGCAAATGTCCAGGGGGCTAAGACCGTTCTGGATCTGGGCTCCGGGTGCGGCACACTGGGACTGCTGCTGTGCGCCCGGAATGAACGATGCCACGTCACCGGCGTGGAGCTGGATGAGGCCGCCCATGCCGCCGCGGAGGAAAACATCCGGCGCAGCCGGCTCGATGCCCGTATGGAAAGTATATGCGCGGATATGCGGCGAGTTCCCGGGCTTTTTGGGCCGGGGCAATTTGACTGCTGCATCTCCAATCCTCCCTATTTTTCCGGCGGCTATGCCGCCCGGCTGGCCTCGGCCCGGCGGGAGGATGCCTGCACCCTGGCGCAGTTGATGCAGTGCGCCGCCTGGGCGCTGAAATACGGCGGCGATTTTTTCCTGGTGCACCGGCCGGAGCGGCTGGCGGAGGTCATTGCCCTGGGCGCTGAAAACCGGCTGGAGGCCAAGCGGCTGCGGCTGCTGCGCCACCGGGAGGGCGGCCCGGCGGCCCTGGTGCTGCTCCAGCTGCGCAAGGGCGCACGGCCGGGGCTGACCCTGGAGGAAATTTCCCTGCGCCGCGGCGACGGCAGCGTGACCGACGACTACCGCCGAATTTATCACATCCCGGAGGATTGACTATGGCTGGAACCCTTTATCTCGTCCCCACCCCCATCGGCAACCTGGGGGATATTTCCCTGCGCGCCCGGCAGACGCTGGAGGCGGCGGACTTCATCGCCGCCGAAGACACCCGGGTGACGCTGAAGCTGCTGAACCATCTGGAGATCAAAAAAAGCCTTGTCAGCTACTATGAGCACAACAAGACCTTCAAGGGCAGCCGGATCGTGGAGCGCATCCTGGCCGGAGAGACCTGCGCCCTGGTATCCGACGCGGGCAGCCCGGCCATCTCCGACCCCGGGGAGGATCTGGTGAAGCAGTGCGCCCAGGCGGGCATCACCGTGTGCGCCATCCCCGGCCCCTGCGCCGTCATCACGGCGCTGAGCATCTCCGGCCAGGCCACCGGGCGGTTCTGCTTTGAGGGCTTTCTGTCCATGAGCAAGAAGAGCCGCCGGGAGCATCTGGATTCCCTGCGGGAGGAAAAGCGCACCATGATCTTCTATGAAGCTCCCCACAAGCTGATGAACACCCTGGAGGATATGGCCCAGGTGTTTGGGGCAGAGCGGCCCATCAGCTTCTGCCGGGAGCTGACCAAGCTCCACGAGGAGGTGCTGCGCACCACCCTGGGCGAGGCCATTGCGCATTTTACCGCCACGCCCCCCAAGGGGGAATTTGTGCTGGTGCTGGCCGGTGCGCCGGAGGAAGCAAAAGAAGTGCCCACCGGCACGGATGCCGCCGCCAGAGTGGCGGAGCTGATGGCCCAGGGACTGAGCCGAAAGGATGCCGTCAAGCAGACGGCGCAGGAGCTGGAGCTTCCCAAAAACGCGGTGTACGCCGCTGCCCTGGGTGAGACCGAATAAACAAAAATCCCTCCGCATAGTCTCTTGCGGGGGGATTTCTTATGGTAATGAGCTGGGTATGGGCGGCGCTGGTTTGCGCCTCGGTGATCTGCGCGGCGGTCAACGGCCGGGCATCGGCGCTCTCGGCGGCAGTGATGCAGGGGGCGCAGAGCGGCGTCACCCTGGCAATTTCCATTGCCGGGTCGCTGTGCCTCTGGGCCGGGATCGGGCGGGCCATGGAAAGATCAGGGCTGACCGAAAAGCTCTCCCGGCTGCTGCGCCCGGTAATGCGCCGGCTGTTCCCCTCCACCCGGGAGGACAGTGCCCTTGCCGGGGCCTTGAGCACCAATATCTGCGCCAACTTTCTGGGACTGGGCAACGCGGCCACGCCGCCGGGGATCGAGGCGGCCAGACGTCTGGCCGCCCGCAGCCCGGGGCAGGCATCGGACGAGCTGTGCCGCCTGATCGTACTGAACACCGCCTCCATTCAGCTGATCCCGGCCAATGTGGCGGCGGTGCGCAGCAGTCTGGGGTGCGCCGCTCCCTTTGATATTCTGCCTGCGGTGTGGCTCACCAGCCTTTGCTCCGCCGGGCTGGGGCTGGCCGCCGCCTGGGCGCTGGGGCGGCTCAGACGATGACGGACTATCTGATCCCGCTGCTGCTTGTGGGGCTGTCGGTCTTTGCCCTGGGGCGGCGGAAGAATTACTATGACTGGCTCCTTACCGGCGCGGCGGAGGGGCTGGGGCTGATCAAGACCATCCTCCCCTCTCTGGTCCTGCTGCTGACGGCTGTGAGCATGTTCCGGGCCTCCGGGGCGGCGGAGCTGCTGGGGCGGCTCCTGTCGCCGGTGTTTTTCCGCTTCGGCATCCCGCCGGAGTGCGCCATGCTGGTGCTGGTGCGCCCCATCAGCGGCAGCGCCGCGCTGGCCGTAGGCGGCGAGCTGATGGCCCACTATGGGGTGGATTCCCAGATCGGGCGGACGGCGGCGGTGATGCTCGGCTCCACGGAGACCACCTTTTATACCCTCAGCGTCTATTTCGGCGCGGCCGGGATCCACAAGACCCGCTATACCCTGCCTGCCGCCCTGTTTGCCGACTTCATCGGCTTCCTCACCGCCTCCTGGACGGTAAGGATGTTTTTTCCCTAAGAGAGCCCTCGCTGCCCCCTCTGGGGGAAGTGCCGCAAAGCGGCGAAAGGGGTGTCGTTGGTATTTTTTGAGCTGTTACCATTCAACGAACAACATCCCCTCAGTCAGCCCTTGCGGGCTGCCAGCTCCCCCATTGGGGAGCCAAGAGGGCTCATGCTTCCCATTGAAGCACCAAAAATGATTCTCGGGCATACCGCCCAAAATGCGGTATGCCCGATCGGTGTTTATGCGGCTTCCCAGGTCAGCTCGCCGCCGTAGGAGACGGCGGTCTTGCGGTTCCAGCCCTGGGCGGAGGCGGGGTAAAACGCCTGGGTCTGCGCGCCCCGGAAGGCGTTTTCGGCGATCTGGGGGGCGTCGCCCAGGAAGGTAACGCTCCACATTCCGGCGTAGGAGAAGGCCCCCGCGTCGATCTGGGTCACACTGGCGGGGATGCTGACGCTGTCCAGCTTCTTGCAATAGCTGAAGGCATAGCGGCCGATGCGCTCCACCGTGCCGGGGATGATAACGGCCCGCAGGGCGGTGCAGCCCTGGAAGAGGTAATTGCCAATCTCCGCCAGCCCCTCCGGGAGCACCAGGTTTTCCAGAGCGGCGCAGTTGCGCAGCGCGCCCTCGCCGATGCTGCGGACACTGCCGGGGATGGCGAAGGCGGACAGGCTCGTACAGTCCGCGAAAGCCTCCGCGCCGATGGTCTCCAGATTGATGGAGAGATCAGCGGTTTTCAGCCCCGTGCAGCCCGCAAACGCCTGCGCGCCAATCTCGGTGACGGCCTCCGGCAATGTCACCATGCGCAGCTGAGTGCAGCCGGAAAAGGCCCGCCCGGCGATCGCGGTCACATTCTGGGGGATCTGCACATCCACCAGGGACGCGCAGTTCTGGAAGGTGCCCAGCTCAATGGCGGTGACCCCCTCCGGCACGGCGGCGGTATTCAGCTTCACGCAGTCCGCGAAGGCGTAGCCGCCCAGATACTGAATGGTGCCGGGCATCTGGATCCAGGTCAGCCCAGAGCAGCCGGAGAACGCGCCCCAGCCGATGGCCTCCAGGCTTCCGGGCAGCTGCACCTGCTCCAGGGCGGTGCAGTTCTGGAACGCCTCGTCGCCGATGGTGCCAAGCTTCTGGGGCAGGGTCAATTCTTTCAGGTTCACGCAGTCGGCAAAGGCCCGGTTGCCGATGGTGGTCACGCCCTCCTCCAGCACCAGGGCGGTGATGGAGTCCCGGCTGTCGTACCAGGGGGCGGGGCGAGTCTCGCGGAAATCAAACATTTCGCCGGTGCCGGTAATGGTGAGCGTACCGCTCCCGTCCAGCTCCCAGCCCAGGCCGATGCCGCAGCTGCCGGAGGCGGGGTCGGCCTCCGCGCCGGTGTCGACGGTGGGGGCGGCGTACTTTGCTTCCTCCGCCGCGATGAGGGCGCTGCGCACGTCCTCCGGCAGGCCACCCAGGAACTGGTCCAGAATGTCCCCCGCGCCGACGGAGATCAGATGGTCGAATTGGGCCTGAATTTCCGGGTCAATTTCAACTGCCCGCGCCCCGGCGGGGGCGAGCAGGATGCAGGTGCACAGCACAGCAGCAAGCAAACGGTTCCACTTGGGTTTCATAATCAGCCTTCCTTTCTGCTCCGGCCGAAGCCGGTGATGCGTCGTGAGATAGTTTTTTTAATTCTGCTTTGGCTCCTTCGCCTCGGGCTTCGGGCCGCGGCGGCGGCGGCGACGGGGGCGGGGCGCGTTTTCCGGCTCGGCCTTCTGCGCCCGGCGGGCATAGACCTCGGCCGCCTCGGAGGTGGCCTCGTAGGTCAGGCGGCTGACCCGCACGGTGCCGTCCGGCTGGGCGGAGAGGCGCACCCGAATCAGGAATTTCCCATGCTCCGCACAGGTGGCCAGGTCCATATACCGATGCCCCGGCTGGGCAAACCAGCGGGAACCAAGCATCTGGCGGCCGCACACCGGGCACAGGTTCTCGCTCCCAGCCATGGCGGCCAGGGCCTCCCGCTTATCCGTGTAGTCCCGGAACACCTTGCGCTCCAGGCAGCCGGGCAGCTCCGCGCCATGGAAGCCGTTCTCATGGCTGCGCACCGCCTGGTCGTATTCGGCGATTCCCCGCTGCATATCCAGCCTTTGGCAGATCAGCGCGGTGTGGTAGGCGTCCCCCAGGGCGTCGTGGGCCGGGCGGCTGGGCTCGATCTGGAAGGTCTCCAGGGCGGTTTTCAGCGCCTTCTGAGAATTGGAGCCGTCGGTCTGGGCGTTGAAGATCATCTGGGCATTGTACCACCGCTCGACCCAGGCGGTATCCTGGCCGTAGAGCTGCAAATTCTCCCGCAGGATGCCGATGTCGTCAAAGCCCCAGGTGAGGAACACCGGCTCCTCCCCGCACCAGGTGCGGAACTGCTCCATGGCCCGGACAAAGGGGATGCCCTCGGCGCGCAGACGGTTTTCCTTAATGCCGGTAAGCTTGCTCACCCGGCGGTTCAGGTGCCGGTAGACCTTGGGCGTGATCATGATCTGGAATTCCTCCATGTCCGCCCCGGCGGGGCTCAGACGCACGGCTCCGATCTGGATGATCTCCCCCCGGATGGCCACCGGCAGCACCTTCTTCGACGAAGGGGACCCCGGCCAGGGCTGATTCCACTCCATATCCAAAACAATAAAATTCATTGCGCGTTCCCTCTGTTTTCTTGGGAAGCTCTGATTCAATCGGCAAGACCCGCTGTCCAACCGCAGACAATCGATTCGGAGTTTCCCCTGTCCTTGGGTGATATCATACCACATCACACGTACATCTGTAAACAAGAAGTTTTTGGCCGTCACGACGATTGCACGCACCAAGGCGGTTCCTTACGTTCTCTAAAGTCGGAAAAAAGGGGGTTGCATCTTTGGGCGGGATGTGTTAAGATGGGAGGCGATATGAAAAAGCTGCGATTGGGCTGCCTTGTGTTGGTTTGCGGCATCAGAGAGAGCGGGACGGTGGGATCCGCTTGCGTGCAATGCCGGGCTTTCTCCCAGGAGCTGCCGCCTGAAATGCATTCAGTAGGGCCGGACGGGTGATGCCGTTATCCATCATGGGCGTGGATGCGCCTGAAAGCTGCGCCGCGGATGCGGCGAATTGCGGGTGGTACCGCGGAAGGATTGCCTTTCGTCCCGGTTTTGTGGGGCGGGAGGCTTTTTTGTTTCCATTTTGCCATTAGGGCCTATCTGAAAACCGTCAACACGCCCAAACAGCGGATCTTTTCCGTCTGCTGTGCACCATTTTTTCTTGCAATACTCAAAGTATTCCCGCGAAAAAATGGCTTCATCAGGCGGAAAATCTCTCGCTGTTGGTCATATTTCCGATTTTCAGATACGCCCTAAGGAAAGTATGCAAACCTTTTAGGAGGAGAAGAAATGAAACAACAATTGGAATCCATTCGCCAGCGGGCCATCGAGGCCCTGGACAAGGCCGCCACTCCGGCGGAGCTGGAGGAGCAGCGGGTCAGGCTGCTGGGCAAGAAGGGCGAACTGACCGCCGTGCTCAAGCAGATGGGCAAGCTCTCCGCCGAGGAGCGGCCCGTGATGGGTCAGCTGGCCAACAGCGTCCGCGCCGCCATTGAGGCGCGGCTGGAGGAGCGCAAGGCTGCCGTCCACGCCGCCGCCATGGAGGCCAAGCTGGCCGCCGAGGCGCTGGACGTGACCATCCCCGGCGACGAGATCGAGATCGGCCATCAGCACCCCATGAACCAGGTGCTCCAGCAGATCAAGGACACCTTTGTGGGCATGGGCTACGAGGTTTACGAGGCTCCCGAGGTGGAGCTGGCGGACTACAACTTCACCCGGCTGAACATTGAAGAGGGCCACCCCTCCCGGGACCGCAGCGACACCTTCTACTTCACCGACGACGACAGCGTGCTGCTGCGCACCCAGACCAGCCCCATGCAGATCCGCTACATGGAGACCCACAAGCCCCCCATCTGCATGTTGGCGCCCGGCCGGGTATTCCGCAAGGACGAGGCCGATGCCACCCACTCGCCCATGTTCCACCAGATCGAGGGTCTGGTGGTGGCCGAGGACATCACCATGGGCGACCTGAAGGGCGCGCTGATCGGCATTCTGCAAAAGGTGTATGGCGAGAGCGCCGCCACCCGGTTCCGTCCCCACCACTTTCCCTTCACCGAGCCCAGCTGTGAGATGGACATGGCCTGCCACAAGTGCCACGGAACCGGCGAGCTGGACGGCCAGGTGTGCTCCACCTGCCATGGCGAAGGCTGGATCGAGGTGCTGGGCGCGGGCATGGTGCATCCCAAGGTGCTGGAAAACTGCGGCATCGACCCGGAGAAGTACACCGGCTTTGCCTTCGGCATGGGCCTGGAGCGGATGGCCATGGGCCAGCTGAAGATCAACGACCTGCGCCTGATCTTCGACAACGACGTGCGGTTCCTGAACCAGTTCTAAGGAGGGTTTCCAAATGAAGCTGAACAGAAAATGGATCAATGAAGATTTCGTGGATTTGAGCAATGTTTCCGACAAGGAATTTGTGGAGACCCTGACGGTTTTCGGCCAGAAGGTGGAAACCTGGGAGCGGATGGACGCGGATATCAAGAACGTGGTGGTGGGCAAGGTGCTCTCCATGGTGCGCCATCCCAACTCTGACCACATGTTCATCTGCCAGGTGGACGTGGGCCAGGAAGAGCCGGTGCAGATCGTCACCGGCGCGCAGAACGTCCACGAGGGCGACCTGGTGCCCGCCGCGCTGCACAATTCCTGGTTGCCCGGCGGCGTGCACATCACCAAGGGCAAGCTCAGAGGCGAGGTATCCAACGGCATGCTGTGCTCCTTCGCCGAGCTGGGCCTGACCCAGAACGACCTGCCCGGCGTGTTCGCCGACGGCATCTGGATCCTGGAGCCGGACGCCGGAAAGCCCGGCGACGACATCAATCCCATCATCGGCAACGATGATACCGTGGTGGATTTCGAGATCACCAACAACCGCCCGGACTGCTACTCCATCATCGGTCTGGCCCGGGAGGCTGCCGCCGCCTTCGGCAAGCCCATGAAGCACCACGAGCCGGTGGTCAAGGGCAGCGACGCCGGTTCTATCTTCGAGCACCTGGATGTGGAGGTGCCCGCCACGGCGCTGTGCAACCGCTATTCCTCCCGGATGGTGGCCAATGTGAAGATCGGCCCCTCCCCCAAGTGGCTGCGGCAGCGGCTCCGCGCCAACGGCGTGCGGCCCATCAACAACATTGTGGACATCACCAACTATGTGATGCTGGAATACGGCCAGCCCATGCACGCCTTTGACTATCGCTATGTGTCCTCTGGCAAGATCGTCGTCCGGGAGGCAAAGGACGGCGAGGCCCTGACCACCCTGGACGGCACCGTGCGGAACCTGAAGGCCGGGATGCTGGTGATCGCCGACGAAAATAAGCCCATCGGCCTGGCCGGTATCATGGGCGGCGAGAACTCCGAGATCAAGGACGACACCACTATGGTGGTCTTTGAATCCGCCAACTTCAACGGCACCTCCATCCGCCAGACCGCACTGGCCCTGGGCATGCGCACCGAAGCCTCCGGCAAATTCGAGAAAAGCCTCGACCCCATGATGACCATTCCCGCCGTGCAGCGGGCCTGCGAGCTGGTGGAACTGCTGGAGTGCGGTGACGTGCTGGACGGCACCATCGACATCATTAATTACGTTCCCGAGACCCGGAAGCTGCCCCTGGAGCCGGAGAAGATCAATCACCTGCTGGGCACCAGCATTCCCAAAGAGGATATGGTGATGTACCTGAACCGGCTGGAAATCCCCGTGGAGGACGACACCATCATCGTTCCCTCCTTCCGGCCCGACCTGGTGCGGATGGTGGACATTGCGGAGGAGGTGGGCCGCTCCTACGGCTATAACGAGATCCCTGTAACCCAGTTCCGCACCGCCACCCACGGCGGCTACTCCCAGGAGATGAAGCTGGAAGTCAAGGCTGGTACGCTGTGCCGCGCCATGGGATACAGCGAGATCATCACCTATTCCTTCACCTCCCCCACCGTGTTCGACCAGATCCGCATTCCCGCGGATTCTCCCCTGCGCCGTGCCATGCGCATTCAGAACCCCCTGGGTGAGGATACCTCCATCATGCGCACCATCGCTCTGCCCTCCATGCTGGAGATCCTGGGCCGGAACAACGCCTATCACAACAAGGCCGCAAAGCTCTATGAGATCGCCAAAATCTACCTGCCCGTAGAGGGCCAGCCCCTGCCCGAGGAGCCGAAGATGCTGGTGTTCGGCTCCTACGGTGAGAAGGAGACCTTCTTCAAGCTCAAGGGCGAGCTGGAAGCGGTATTTGCCGGTCTGCGGATGAAGAAGGCCCGCTACACCGCCGAAAAGAATAACCCCAGCTATCATCCCGGCCGCTGCGCCAGCATCTCCATCGACGGCGTTGAGATCGGCGTGATGGGGCAGGTGCATCCCCTGGTGGCCAAGAACTACGGCATTGACTCCGAGGTCTACTGCGCCGAGCTGAGCTTCACCAAGATGCTGGGCCTGCGCCTGCCGGAGCCGACCTTCGCCCCGCTGCCCAAGTATCCCGCCGTCAGCCGCGACCTGGCCCTGATCTGCGACGAGGCGCTGACCGTGGCCCAGGTGGAGGACGTGATCTCCGCTTCCGCCGGGAAACTGCTGCGCAAGATCCAGCTGTTCGACATCTATCGGGGCGTGGGCGTGCCCGAGGGCAAGAAGAGCATGGCCTTCTCCCTGGAGCTGCGCGCCGACGACCGCACCCTGACCGACAGCGACTCCGAAAAGGTCGTGAGCAATGTGCTCTCCGCCCTGAAGGAAAAGCTGAACGCCACCCTGCGCTGAGCGGAATTCACAAAATATTCATAGGCAGCTCTTTACAGAATTGCCGGTTTAGGGTATAATAGGCTAAAATATCAACAAAAGGAGGCTGAGACCATGACGGGAATGGAAACCCAGACCTTTAAGGTTCCCGATGACAAGGAGACCATGCGTCATATACTCCGAAGTGTGTTCGACGCCCTGAACGAAAAAGGCTACAACCCCATCAATCAGATCGTCGGCTATCTGCTCACCGAGGACCCCACCTACATCACCAACTACGGCAGCGCCCGGAGCATGATCTGCAAGATCGACCGGGACGAGCTGATGCAGGCGCTGGTGCGAGAATACCTCTTCAAAGAGTAACAGCCGCAGTCCAATCATCCCCGCCAAGAGGCTTTTGCCACAGCAAAAGCCTCTTGTTATGTAACTTGTTATGTAACTTGAAAACTTCATACTTCTCCGTCTTTTCGGCATAATTCTTGCATCATAATTGTAAATTCTTTCCTTTTTGCCGGTTTATGGGCAATTAAGGGTTGACATACAGATTACAATATGTTACAATTTGACTACATTTTCAGGAGGTTCCTATCATGGCTGATGAAAAAAAGGTTCTGATGTACAAGGGTCGCCCGCTGATGCGAAAGGACAATCTGGTGTATTACGGCTCCATGGCAGACAGCCACATCGTAATGATGCAGGTGCTGGAAACCAAGAAGGTGAATGACACCGATATCGCCACCCGGGTTTCCGTCCAGCTTCAGCTCACCGACCCCACCGCCAGAAGCCGCGACAGAGTGGTTAAGAAAAGCGAAAAGGACGGCTTCTATACTGCCCTGGATGTGGGCAGCGTCTGGCTGGAGCGCGCTCTGGCCGGAAAGTAAAAGGAAGCGACAACAAACATAGCTTTGGTCCGGGCATCGGTTTTCCCCTGCTCCGGCCCAATCCCCAGCGACGGAGGTAACGTATGAAGTTTTCCACGCGAGCCGCTGCGATCGTAGCGGCTTTGATTCTTTTCATGGGAAGTTTTTCCATCACCGCATTCGCGGACAATGAGGCTCTGGTCTATGGCATCGGCTTTGTCAATGCCTCCGGCCTGAACCTACGGCAGAGTCCCGACACCGTCGCGCCGGTGCTGGCCACCGCCAATTCCGGCGAATGCGTAATCGTGCTGGGCGTGCAGGACGGCTGGTATCACGTCAGCTATAATCTGCACGACGGCTACATGAGCGCCGATTACCTCAGCGTGGCCACCGCCGAAAATGCCGAGCTTGGCTACGGCACGGTGAGCGGCCAGGGCGTGAACCTGCGCACCGGCCCCGGCACCTCGTACGATCGGATCGCAACCGCCTCCTATGGCGAAAAATGCTACATAATCGGCCTGAATCAGGGCTGGTACAAGGTCCTTTACAACAATCAGTCCTGCTACATCCGCAGCGATTTTCTTACGCTGACGGAGATCCCCTATGAAAACCAGGCGTCCGCCAACAGCCCGCAGTATTTCCGGCACGGCCAGGCCATCGGCGCGCTGCCCAGCAGCTCCGCCAGCACAGCCGTCTCCTCCGGCTCCGCGGGCAGCGCCTACACCGGCAGCACCACCGGTGAGCAGATCCTCGCCAAGGCGGCAAGCTATTTGGGCACTCCCTATGTTTACGGCGGCGCTTCCCCCAGCGGCTTTGACTGCTCCGGCTTTGTGTACTATGTGTACGGCACCTTCGGCATTGAAGTGGGCCGGACCCCGGCCTCCCAATACAGCGCCGGGTGCCAGGTGGACAAGGCCTCCCTCCAGGTGGGCGACATCGTGCTCTTCGCCGGTACCGGCGGAAGCGGCATCACCCACGCGGGTATCTACGCGGGGAACGGCCAATTCATCCACTCCCCCAATTCCCGCAGCACGGTCTCCTATTCCGACCTGACCAGCGGCTATTGGAGCGAGCACTTCTACTGCGGCATCCGCGTGGTATAAAACTGAATTTTTTACCCGGCCTTGACGGTCGGGTATTTTTTTGCGCCCGGGCGGGCATAATGGCAAGTAATTTTATGGGGGCAAAAAGGAGTGTTGCCATATGGCAAAGAATAAGCGGGGCAAATGCAGCTTTTCCTTCAGCAGCAGGCCGGTGATCGCCGCCTGGGCCAGCGTCGCGGGGAAAAAGGAGGCGCAGGGGCCGCTGGCGGGCAGCTTTGACAAAACCTTTTCCGACACTCTGCTGGGGCAGAAAACCTGGGAGCAGGCGGAAAAGAAAATGCAGGAGCTTTGCCTGAAAACCCTGGCGGAGAAGGCGGGGGTACACATGTGGGAGATCGACCTGGTCTACTCCGGGGACCTGCTGAACCAGTGCATCGGCTCGTCCTTCTCTCTGCGCAATATGAACATTCCCCATCTGGGGCTGTACGGTGCCTGCTCCACCATGGCAGAGAGCCTGCTGCTGGCGGGGCTGACGGTGGACGGCGGCTATGCCGACCGGGTGGCCGCCATGACCTCGTCCCACTTTGCGTCCTCGGAGCGGCAGTACCGCTTCCCCCTGGGCTACGGCGGGCAGCGGACGCCCACAGCCCAGTGGACGGTCACCGGCTCCGGCTCCGCGCTGGTCTGCGGCGCAGGGAAAGGTCCCCGGCTGACCTGCGCCACGGTTGGCACCGTGCGGGACCTGGGAGTGAAGGACGCCGGAAATATGGGGGCGGCCATGGCCCCCGCCGCTTATTCCACCATCAAGGCCCACCTGGAGGACATGAATTTAACGCCCAAAGATTATGACCTGATCGTCACCGGCGACCTGGGCCAGCTGGGCAAGGACCTGCTGCTGGAGCTGGCCGCCCGGGACGGGCTGGAGCTGGGGGGGATCCTGACGGATTGCGGCACCATGGTGTTCGACAACACAAAGCAGGACGTGCATTCCGGCGGCTCCGGCTGCGGGTGCAGTGCCATCACCCTGTGCGGACATCTGCTGGGGCAGCTGGAAACGGGCAAGCTGAAAAAGGTCCTGTTCTGCGGCACCGGCGCGCTGCTCTCCCCTACCTCCACCCAGCAGGGGCTGCCCATTCCGGGGGTCTGTCACGCCGTCGCCATCGAAGGAGGCTTGGACTGAATGGATTATTTAAAGGCATTTGTCATCGGCGGACTTTTCTGTCTCATCGGTCAGATCCTTATTGACAAGACCACCCTGACCCCCGCCCGCATTCTAGTGGGCTATGTGGTGGCCGGGGTGATCCTGGGTGCGGTGGGGCTGTATCAGCCGCTGATCGATTTCGCGGGGGCCGGGGCATCCGTGCCCCTGACGGGCTTTGGCGCAACGCTTGCCAAGGGGGTCAAGGAGGCCGTCAACGAAAAAGGGCCGCTGGGCATCCTCACCGGCGGGCTGAAAGCCACGGCAGGCGGCATCACAGCAGCGATCTTTTTCGGATTACTCGCCGGAATTCTTTTCAAGCCAAAGGATAAATCCTAAAATTCGGGGCATTCTATCACCGCGGGAAGCCGCAACCAATATTAGGAGGATACAGAAATGAGCAACAAGAATCAGAACCAGAGCCAGAATCAGTCCCAGAACCAGAATCAGAACCAGAACAAGACCCAGAACCAGGAAGAAAAGCAGTGCCGGTAAATCCCCTGAGCAAAACGCTGACAGCCCGCAAGATGGGCTGAAGGGTTTGTCGCAGGCAGTTATGCTTTGATAAAGGCCAAGGCGAATTCGCACCATGCCCCATTGGGGGCCGTACGGATTCGCCTTGGTTTTTCTTGGCTAGAGCCGGTAGAATTGGTTCAGATGGAAGAAATAGAGGTATTTCCCCTTGATGGGCTGCTGGAAGATGCGGGTGAGGGCTTCGGCATAGGTTTCCAGCTGGAGCCGGTAGCGGGCGGCGGTCTGGGGAAGGGTCTGCTCCGTCACCCGGTCGGTCTTGAAATCCAGGACGGTGATGCCGTCCCGCTCCAGCAGGGCGCAGTCCACCACGCCTTGCAGCAGTACCTGCTCCCCCTCCAGCCCCTGGCCGTACTTCCCGCCGTCGTCCAGGATGGAAAATTTAAACTCCCGGATGTGCTCGGCCCCCTCTGCCAGCTTACGGCCGATGGGGGTGGCAAAGAAGGCCGCCAGCTGGGCCGGGCTGACCATAGCCGCCTGGTCAGGGGTCAGCAGGCCCGCCTGGGTCAGCCGGGCGAGCTCCCGGCGCACACCTGCCTCGTCGGCACAGGCGTCGTAACAGATGAACTGCATGGCGCTGTGGACGGCGCTGCCGCGGGCTGCAGGAAGCCCGGCGGGCTGACGGAAGCTGGGCTTGCGCCAGGCGGGTGCCTCCCGACGGGGCTGAGTATCCTCCTGCACCTCCTCGTCCAGCTCCCGCCCCTTGCGGCCGGTGGCCGTCTGCTTGGAGGGCGCGCGGGTGGCCGCCTCGTGGGCATAGCGGAAGGACAGCCCGGCGCGCAGGGCGTCCACGGCTCCCTCCGGGAAGGGCTGCCGCTCCTGGACCGGCGCATCGGTGGGAGCGGCCACGGGGGCGGTCTCAATCAGGCGGATCTTCCAGGGACAGCTGCCGGTAAGCAGCCGCTCCGGGCGGCCCGCCAGGGCATGGAGCTCCCCCGCCTCCACCCGCTGGATGGCGGCGGCCAGGACCCAGTCGGCGTGGCAGTCCGCTTCCATATTCACCAGGGTCTGACCGCCGGGGATCAGGCGGTTGGCCAGCTGGGTCAGCTTCTTTTCGGGGTTTTTCAGAGTGCAGGTCATCACCAGGCGATCCTTGGCCCGGGTCATGGCCACGTAGAGGATGCGCATTTCCTCGCTGACGCTCTCGGCCTTGATGGAGGCGGCGATGGCCTGCTTGGAAATGGCGCTGTAACGCAGGCGGTGAACATTGTCCGCCACCGCCAGGCCCAGGCCCAGGTCCTTGTCGCAGAGCACCTGCTCCTGCCGGTCGCTGGGGTTGAAGCGGTGGGACAGGCCGCACAGGAATACCACCGGGAATTCCAGGCCCTTGGACTTATGGATGCTCATGATGGTCACGCACCCGGCACTGCTGCCGGAAGCCGCCACCTGACTGCCGCCCAGGGTCTGCAAATGCTCCAAGAACTGGCTGAGCGTACGCAGGCTGCTTTTTTCATAATCCACGGCCAGCTGGAAAAAGAGCTGAAGATTCTCTTTCCTCGCCTTGCCGCCGGGCATGGCTCCATAGATGCTGTCCAGCCGGGTCAGGCCGAGGCAGGCTTGCAGCAGCTGGGTCAGGGGCTCCAGGCGGGCTTTTCTTCGCAGGACGGCCAGGGTCTCCAGAAAATACGCCGCCTTTTCGCTGGTGCTGCGGCACAGGGCGTCGTAAACGGTGCCCTTCTTGCAGGCGGCCCGGAAGGCGGCCAGGTCATCCGCCGTAAAGCCGAATACCGGGCTTGCCAGCACCGCCAGCAGGGGAATATCCTGTCTTGGATTGGCCACGACCTGCAGCAGGGCGATCAAGGTACTGACCTCCGGGGTTTCCAGCAGATTTGCGCCGCCGTCCAGAGCGCAGCGGATGCCCTCGGCCTCCAGCGCCGCCCGGAAGGCATCGGCCATGGTGCCGGGGGAGCGGAGCAGGATCACGATGTCCTCCGGCGTCACCGGGCGGAGGGTATCCTCCTGGCGCACAGTGGCGCCGGAGGCCAGCATTTCCCGGATTTTCCCCGCCGTGAAGGCGGCCTCCTTGTCATAGGCATCCCCGTCCGTGACCTCAAGGACGTACAGCTCCGTGGCTGCCTCGCCCAAGGGAGTGTGAGGCGCGCCCTCCCGCAGGGCTTCTTCCGGGCCATAGGTCAGGCCGCCCACCCGGACGCTCATGCAGGCAGCAAACACATCATTGATGCCAGAGATCACCTCACCGCCAGAGCGGAAATTGCTGCTGAGCAGGATCTTCCGGCCCTGGCCGGGCCGGGCGGCCTCTGCCGGGGCATAGGAGCCGTATTTTTCCAGGAAAATCTGAGGGTCGGCCAAACGGAAGCGGTAAATGGACTGCTTCACGTCGCCCACCATGAAGCAGTTTTGCTTCTGCTGGGTCAGAGCGGTAAAAATCGCATCCTGGACGGCATTGGAATCCTGGTACTCGTCCACCATGACCTCCCGGTATCGCCCGCCCAGCTCCCGTGCGGCGGCGGTAAGCCCCGTGCGGCTTTTCCCCAGGAGCAGATCCAGGGTGCTGTGCTCCAGGTCGCTGAAATCCAGGATGCGGCGAGCCCGCTTGAGCCGGGAAAAATCTGCCTCAAACTGCCGCACCAGGCAGATGATGCCCCGGGCAGCCCCGGCTGAGGCCCGCAGGTCCGCCAAAACCTGGGCAGAATCATTGGCAAACCAGCGGGTGCGCTGCTCCAGACCCTTTTTGCAGGCCTCCCGCACGGCCTTCACCTGGTCGGCCAGAGCGGGGTCATAGGTCTTACCCGAAAAGCGCAGGGTGCCGAAGGACACATCCTTGCGGGTATATACTTCATCCCAGGTGGCACTGGCGCGGAGGAACTCCAGCTGCTGCACCAGTTGGGCGATATTGGCGGCGGGCTTTTCCGCCCCGCCGCCTTGCTCCAGCCGGGTCTGGCACAGGCGCAGGGCGTCGATCTGCAAATCCAGCCAGGAAAACAGCTGCTCCATCAGATATTTGCCCCAGATGGACTGAGCAGCATCCGTCACGCCCTCCAGCTCCACATGGCTCAGGCAGCTGTCCAGCCAGCGCTGGGGATCCAGGTGGCAGCGGGCGGCGTCATACACCTTTTCAACGATGGCGGGGATGGCGCTGTCGCTGCGCCCGACGCCCTGGGAATCCACAAAGTCCCGGAAGTTCGCCGTCTCTTCCCCGTCCACATAGGCCCGGTCCATCAGATCCTTCAGCACCGCCGTGCGCAGATCGGCGCATTCCGTCTCGTCCGCCACCCGGAAATCCGGGGACAGGTCCACCCGGTAGGCATACTCCTTCAAAACAGCGGAGCAGAAGCCATGGACCGTGGAGATCTGGGTGAGGAACAGGCGCTGGAGCTGCTGCTGGAGGTGCTTGTTCTCCGGCTCCCGGGCGATGCGCTCCGTGAGCCGGCCGGCGATCTTGCCCCGCAGCTCCATGGCGGCGGCCTTGGTATAGGTGATGATCAGAAACTCATCCAGATCAGCAGGGTCCGCCGGGTCTGTCAGATAGTCCAGCAGGCGCTCCACCAGAACGCGGGTCTTGCCGGACCCCGCGGCGGCGCTGACCAGAAGCTTGCCGCCCCGGTCGTGCACCGCCATGCTCTGCTGCTGTGTCAGCTGCTCAGCCATGCTTTTCCATCTCCTCCCCCACTCGCTGCCAGAACTGCTGGGCGGTCATGGTTTTATAATTCCGCCGGCCCGCCACGCTCTCGCTGTGGCACACCGCGCCATAGGGGCAGAACCGGCAGGCGTCGTGGCTGCTACCGCGGGTATAGGGATTCGGCTCCACATTGCCGGAGGCGATCTGCTCCACCAGGCCGCCCAGGACGCGAAACACAAATTTTTCCAGCAGGCGCAGCTGCTCCCGGTCGGCCAGATCGCCAGTAAGCTCGCCGTCCTTTTCCCTGACGGGCAGGCGCTTTTTCTGCTCTCCCGGCTCCATGGCATCCAGCACGGCACGGTCGCCCAGCAGCAGGCCCTGCCGCCTCCATTCCTTCTGCCGCTTGTCGGCGATCTCCTGCTCGGACGGCAGGCCCTCAGTAAGAATGTAGGGGACCCGGGCGGGGAAATACTGCACCCCGGCGGGGATGGGGCGCTCCCCCAGGAGCTTCCCGCCGCTTTCTTCCAAGGCGAACAGGTACAGCAGCATTTGCAGCCCCACGCCGTTGAACACGTCGCAGTAATCAAAATCCTTTTTGCCGGTCTTGTAGTCCACCACCCGGTAATAGCGGCTGCCGGGGCTTTGCCATACGTCCACCCGGTCCACAAAGCCCCGGAGGATGGCATTCATTTTTCCGTTGGGGATGGAAATCGGGGGGAGGGAATCTTCTTCGCCGGAGCCAAAGGCGACTTCAAAATCCTCCGGCTGGAAATCCGACTCCCGCAGCTCCTGCCAAAGCTCCTGCACCACCATGTCCAGCTCTGCCAGGTTGCGGCGGAACAGGTATTCCATGCGCTGGGACTGGAGCTGGCCGAACCGCTGGTCGGCGTACTCCCTGGAATATGCATGGGCAAGCTCCAGGGTCTCCTCCAGGCTCACTTGGTGGAAGCCGCCCTGCTCCCGGACGGCGCGGGCGGTGTTTTCCAGCACGGCGTGGACATAAGTGCCGAACTCCGCCGGGTCCACCGCCGCCTCCCTGCGTTCCTTGGCCCGCAGGCCGTAATTGAGGAAATAGGACAGGCGGCACTCCGCTTGCCTGTCCACCTGAGAGGCAGACAGCGCCAGGCTATCGCCGTAGAGCCTGCGGATATTGGCGGGGCTGACGGCCCCCAACTGGAAGTCCGCCCGGCGGCGCACCTGCTCATAATCCTGCAATACGTCCAGCTCCCGGGCGCTTTCCTCCCGCTCCCAGGCGGCCAGGAACGCCCCAGCCTCCAGCGCATCCGCATCGGCAAAGCCAAGGGCATCCGTCACAAATTCCTCCGCCCCGGAAAGCTCCGCCAGGCGGCGGTAGACAAAAGAGGGCTGCTTACCGGAAGAATACACCGCCGCCGACTGCCGTGCCCCGCAGAACACGCCGTAGATCTCCGCGAATTCTGCCTGGACGCCCTCCATGGCCCCGCCGGTGAGGGGTACGCCCAGCCGGCGCAGGGTGACCCGCTCCTGGTCCGTCAGCACCCCCGCCGCGCCGGAATAGGCGGGCAGATTTCCCTCCTGGGCGCCCAGCAGGATCAGGTGTGCCGCGCTGTGGCAGCGCATGGCGGAAACGGGCCCCAGCTGCACCACATCCAGCACCGGCGGGATGGTTCCCACATCGTACTGGCTCAGCAGCAGCCGCAGCAGACGGACAAAGTGCTCCGGCTCCCAATGGGTCTGGCCCAGCACATCATACATCTGCTCCAGGGCGGACAGGAGGATCTCCCACAGTTGGTTCAATATCTGCGCATCCCGGCCGTCGCCCTGCTCGTCCAGCGCCCGGGCCAGCTGATCCAGGCGCTGTTCCATGTCTACGGCCTCCAGGAAATCGTACAGCGCCTGCACCTGCTGCCCCAGGCAGGACGCCCCGCGGAAGCCCCGGCGCAAACGCTCCAGGGGTGCGGTCAGCTGCTGCCGGTGCGCATTCAGCGCCTCCAGGCGCTGCCGGGCGTCAATCGTCCATTCCGCCCCCAGGCCGTCCGGGTGGTTCTCCCAGGTCTGGAGCCAGCGGCTCCCCCGGATGTCCCAGAGGAATGCGTAGTTCTCGATCAAGTCGCAGGTATCCGAATCCACGCCGGACAGGGCCGAGCGGAGGTAGCGGAACACACTGCGCTGGTCATAGTCGCCCAGGGCCGCGTCCAGGGCGGTAAGCACCGTGGCGATCATGCTCTTTTGCAGGATATCCTCGGTGCCGGACTGGTAGATGGGGATGTGCATTCTGGAAAACACCAGATTCACCAGAGGCTGGTACTGGGCCATGTCGGTGCACACCAGGGTGATATCCCGGTAACGGCAGCCGCTGCGCACCAGGGCGCGGACCCGGTGTGCCGCCCCCATCACCTCGGCCCAGGGGGTATCCGCCCGGTAAACATGCAGGTACTCCCTCGCCGCGCCTCCGGAGATCGGCCCCTGAAACAGCCGCTGGCGCATGATCTCCATTTTATCCTGCCGGGGCGGGATCGGCTCCACCTGTACCGGCACATGGAGCCGCTGGGCGGCCCGGTGAAGCTCCAAGGCCGTCTGCCCCGCTTTTTCAAAGGCCAGCTGGTGGGAGCCGATGCCGTCGCAGTTCAGGCTGACGGTGACGCTGGGGCTGAACTGGATCAGGTGCTCCAAAATCGCCATGTGCTGCCGGGTAAAATCCGGGAAACCGTCGATGTAAAATACATGCTGCCGGGCGTAGTCCCCGTCCTCCAGCTGCTCCAGCAGCCAGGTCATCTGATCCCGGGGGTCCCGCTTGCCCCGGCTGCACAGGCCGTCGTAGCCCTCCATCAGCAGGGAAAGCTCCTCCAGCTTCTGGGCAAGGCTGCCCTCGGTCTGGGCGGCGGCTTTTTTCAGGTCCTCGGCGCTGATGCAGCAGCGCTTGAATTCATCCACCGCGTCGATCAGCTCCGTCAGGAATTCCGGCTTGGTCTCCACGGCGGCATAGGCCTTCAGCCTGCTGGCCAGCTGCCGCGCCGCCGCCGCCATGGCCACCACCCGGCCGCCGTTATCCAGGCATTCCATTGCGCCGCTGCCCGCCTGCTCCGCCGCCCGGCGGGCCAGGCGGGTAAAGGACAGCACCTCCGCATAGCGGCTGGCCGTATCCCCCGCCGCAGCGCAGAGGGCCCGCTCCGTCTCGTGGCTGATCAGCTCCGGCACCATGAGAATGCGGTTCGGCTGCCGCTGGGCCACGTCCCCGGCCAGCCGCGTCAATACCTCATGACGGTTGGCCGTCCAGTCCGTTCCAATCAAAAGATGCAGCATCATACCGCCTCCTTTCCTTATGGGGCTAAGTATATCATAAATCGCGCTTCATTGACAGATGCATTTCCCGTGCTTCCGCAAAAAATCCGCCCGGATGGGCGGATTTTTTCATATCAAATGGGCTTTGCGATAAAGACATTGGGATAATTGTCCTTGAGCATGTTGCACACCACGGCGGCGTACTCAAAGCTGGGCATGATGGCATAGATGGCGGAGCCGGACCCGGTCATCTGCATGCCCAACGCGCCGTAGCTGTTGCAGATGGATTTGATGTAGTTCATTTCCAGGTGCTCCGCCGTGACCACCGGGTCAAAGACATTATAGATCAGGTCGGCGATCTTGCCGATGTCACCGGCCAGCAGGGCGCTTTCCATGGCCATATGGTCCGGGCGCTTGGGAATGGCCACAGAATCGATTTTATGATAAAGCTCCGGGGTGGACACGGAGAAATCCGGCTTGCAGACCACAAATACGCAGTCCGGCATGTCCGGCAGCTTGCGCAGCCGCTCTCCCCTGCCCTCGGCCATGGCCGTGCCGCACAGCACGCAGAAGGGCACGTCGCTGCCCACCTGCGCCCCCAGCTCCGCCAGGGCCAGGATGGAAAGCGGGTCGCCATAGTGCCGGTTCAGCGCCCGCAGCACCGCCGCCGCGTCCGCGCTGCCGCCGCCCAGCCCCGCGCCGGAGGGGATACGCTTGTGAATGCGGATGGCAATGCCGCCGGGGTCCTTGTGCAGAGCCTGGCAGTAAGCCTCCGCCGCCTTCCAGGCCAGATTGGTCCCGTCCGTGGGAATGCCCTCGGCGGTGCATTCCAGGCTCCAGGGGCGGCCGGTGCCGATATCGATCTCCACATCGTCCCGGATGGAAATGGCCTGCATGATGCTCTTGATATCATGGTAGCCGTCCGGCCGCTTGTCCAGCACATCCAGGGTCAGGTTCAGCTTGGCGAACGCGCCTTCGTATATGGTTGTCATAATCTGTCTCCTTTGATTTCGCAAATTTTGTCAAAGCGGCGGCGGGTGTATTATTTTCAAAAAGGGGTATGCTATCCACAGTCCACAAAGAAAATATGGAGGTTAACACATGGATACACTGACACTGATCTTGTCCATCATCGGCTGCGCCAACTGGGGCCTGGTGGGGCTGTTCCAATTCGACCTGGTGGCCTGGCTGTTCGGCGGCTCTTCGTCGCTGCTCAGCAGGATCATCTATACCGTGGTGGGACTTGCGGGCCTTTGGTGCATTTCCTTCCTGTTCCGCGACCGGGTATTCACCCACGGGGAGTGACCGTAAAAAGCAGCGGCAGTTCGCATGGGAACTGCCGCTGCTCTTTTGAATTATGATCAGAACTTGCAGCGAACCACGCACTCGGCCACCTGGCCGTCATACTCCGCACGAATCACGCATGTGCCCTTGCCGATGGCAGTGACGTTGCCATTGTACACGGTGGCAATGCTGGAATCGCTGGTAGACCACTTGACACTTTCGGCGGTAATGCCGTTCTCCAGCTCCAGGGTGACATACACGCCCCGGCGGCTAATGGTGATATCCGTCCGCTTCAGCTTGAGCACAGAGCCGGAGCTGGGCGTCGCCACGGTGCCGGTGCCGGTGCCCGTGCCGGAGGTGCCGGAGGCGGGAGCATCGGTGGCGTCGGTGGGGGCCTCGGTCTCCTCGGCGGCGAACTTGACCACAGCGGGGGTCTCCAGCCGCTTTTCGCCGCAGGTGATCACGATCACCGTCTCGCCCTCGCCCACAGCGGTGACCCGGCCATACTCGTCCACGGTGACCACGCTCTCGTCGCCGGAGGTGAAGGCCACCTTATCGGTGGTATCCTCGGGGGTGTACTTGACCATCAGACGCCAATACTGCCCGGCAAAGGTCAGCGTGTCCATGGTCGCGACCAGGGACAGATCGGTGCAGGGGATGGTCAGCTCGGTGACCACGGTGGGATCCTCGGTGGCAACGGTCTCATCGCCGAAGACGGTCTCGCCGCCGTCCTGCGGCAGGGTGGCCACGGTCTCCTGGGGACGGTTGCTGTCGTCGCCGATGTTCTTGGGCTTCCAGAGCTTGGTATAGGCAATGTAGCCGCTGACCGCCAGCAGGGCCAGGATCAGCACCACCAGGATAAACACCAGGAATTTATTGGAGCCGGATTCCTCTTCCTCGTCCTCTTCCTCCTGCGCGGGGGCCGGAGCGGGTGCGGGACGGGGCGGGCGGCGGCGGTGGGTGTTCACCGCGTCGTAATCAAAGACGGCCCTGCCCTTCTGGGGGGGCGTAGCGGACGAATCGGCATCGTCCAGGGAAAAATCATCGTTCAGAATATCGTCATCGGCGGAAGTGCTTTCCAGTGTGGTCCTGGGATTCCAGCCGCAAACCGGGCAAGCACCTGTGGAATCATCATAGGTGGTGCCGCAGATATCGCATACGATCTTGCTCATAAAAGATACCTCCTGACCTGATGGATAGACCTACCCATCCTTTCGACACATTATAGCACACTTGTTTCAAGAAAACAAGCACAAACATATTGCAATTTTTGTAATTTTCGATTATGATACAGGGGATAAAGGAGGCGATTACATTGCCTGAACAACTGAGTGTCTCTCCGCTGCTGGATGGATTTGCCGTCGGCAACCCGGTGGGCGACCACTTCGGGGTCCGCTGCTACCCGGCCGTGCGGGCGGATTCCCAGCGGAAATACATCGTAAAGGTGATCTCCATCCCCGCGTCCCAGACGCAGCTGGACGCGCTGCTCATCACCGGCGCTTACAAGAATTCGGCAGAGGCGGCGGAATACTATCGCTCCCTGGCCGAGGATATTGTAAAGGAGACCGCGCTTTTGCAGGAGCTGTCCCGGCTGGAGGGGTTCGTCCCCTACGAGGGCTGCCAGATGGAGCCGATGCAGAAAAGCAGGATCGGCTACGAGGTATTTCTGCTCAGCGGGTTCCGGCTCACCCTGGAGCGGTATATGCACCGGCACGCCGTATCCCACCTGGAGGCGGTGAACCTGGGCATCGACCTGTGCACGGCGCTGGCCGCCTGCCGCAGGGCGGGGATGCTGTATGTGGACCTGAAGCCCTCCAACATCTTCATTTCCAACAAAAAGGAATACAAGATCGGTGATCTGGGCTTTATTCCCCTGGATTCTCTGAAATATACCCCCATGCCGGAAAAATACCGCAGCAGCTACACCGCCCCGGAGCTGATGGACGATCTGTCCGTGCTGAACGAGACGGCGGATACCTATTGCGTAGGCATGATCCTGTATCAGATCTTCAACAACGGGGCCCTGCCCCAGGAGCCGGACAAGCCCCTGAGCGCCCCCGCCACCGCCGACGAGGAAATGGCCGGAATTTTGCTGCGGGCCTGCGACCCGGACCCGGCCAAGCGCTGGCAGGACCCTGCCGAGATGCGCCAGGCGCTGATCGACTATATGCAGCGCAACACCATCAACAACGTGCCCATCATGGAGCCGATCACCTCCGAGACGCCGGGCGCCGGTGAAGCCGCCGCTCCGGTCAGTCAGGACGGCGGGGCGGAAGCGCCGGAGGAAGCGGATGAGGCTGCCCAGGCGGAACCGGCGGAGGAAACGGTGGATGAGACCGCCGCGGAAGCGCCGGAGGCGGAGGACGCCGCCGAAGATGCCATTCCGAAGCCGGAGGACGCCACCGTAACGGAACCGGCGGAGATCCCCGCTCAGGAGGATGCCGGCGGGGAAACCATTGCGGAAACCGAGACGGTGGAGGAAACCGTCGAGGAAACCGAAACCGTTGAAGCCTCTGAAACCGTTTGGGATGTGCCGGAGGCAGTTGACGCTCCCGCTGACGTTCCCGCCGGGGAAGCGTCCGGGACGCAGGAGGAATACGCCTTCTCCCCTGCCGATGCTGACGCGGCGGTTGACAATGAATTCGCGTCCCTGACCGAGCATGAGGACGAGGACCTGTGGCCCACCGCCATTGGGGACGAGGATCTGGATAAGGAGCTCGCGTCGCTGAGCAAGCTGCTCCGCTCCTCCGAAAAGCCCGTGACCATGGAGCGAAAGACCCATCCCCATGTGGAGCCGGTGGTCATCAAGCCGCCGAAGAAAAAGAAATCCGCCGTGGGCGTGCTGTTTACCATCTTCCTGCTCTGCCTGCTGCTGGCAGCCGGTGTGTGGGGCTATATGTACTATACCAGCGAATACCTGCAAACCGTCAACGGCATCACCGTCCAGGAGGATCAGGGCAAGCTGGTGGTCCGGGTGGATTCCCAGGTGCGTGAGGGCCTGCTGAACGTGGTGTGCACCGACCCCTACGGCAACTCCTACACCCAGGCGGTGCAGGACGGCAAGGCGGAATTTGACAAAATCACCGCCGGTACCTTCTATAACATCCAGGTCCAGGTCACCGGCCTGCACAAGCTGACCAGTCCTGTCTCCCAGGTATTCACCACCCAGGGCAACACGGTGCTGGCCGCCCTGAATGCCGGCACCGGCGACACAGACGGAAGCGTGTCCCTCTCCATGATCGTGGAGGGCGCGGAGCCGGACCAGTGGCAGGTGTACTACTCTGCCGAGGGCGAGCCGGAGCTGGTAAAGACCTTTACCGGCCACAATGTCACCCTGGAAAATCTGGCCATCGGGAAGCTCTATACCTTCCGCATTGAAATTCTCAGCGGCATCAACCACAGCCCTGCCAGCGGGCAGAACACCGTGCAGTTCACCCCGGTACAGATCATCGGCGTGCGGGATCTGGCGGTCACCTCCTATCAGGACGGGACGCTGACGGTGGAATGGGGCAACACCGCCTCCATCGACCCGGATGCGTGGATCGTCCATTGCAGCGGCGAGGGCTACGACGAGACTCAGGAATTCTATGAGACCAAGGCCGTGTTTACCGGCCTGTCCGAGAGCAAGTCCTACAATGTGGATGTTTATGCCAAGGGCATGTCCCAGTTCACCCGCATCTCCGTCTCCGCCAACCCCATCACGCTGACGAGTTTCCAGGTGGACGACACCGACCGGCAGCTGCTGACGCTGAACTGGCAGTTCCGGGGCAATCCCCCGGAGGGCAACTGGCAGGTCATCTACACGCTGGACGACAGCGACCTGCCCAGCGCCGTCACCGCCAACGGCACCACCGCCACCGTGGCGCCCCGGATCCCCGGCGCGGTCTACCACTTCACCATCCAGACCTCCGACGGCGTCTCCGTCTTCGGCGGCACCCAGGTCTATACCTGCCCCGACGCTCCCGATTACAGCGGCCACGGCATTTCCAGAAGCAGCCTGTCGGTCAAGCTGCTGGAGACGCCTGCGGAAGCCGGCTGGGCCTCCGGGGCTGTCTCCAGCGACCGCTTCACCCAGAGCTTCACCGCCGGGCAGTCCATTTCCGTCCTGCTGCAAAACAGCTACGGCGTGTACCTGGACGATGAGGAGATCAACGTCCTGTACGTCTACCGGGACAGCCAGGGCCAGGTCGCGCCGGAGCTGGTGGGCGAGGAAACGCTGGTGTGGCGCGACATGTTCGCCAATTCCCCCTACGCCGGGCTGAATGTCCCCACCACCCCCAGTGCGCCGGGCAACTACACGCTGGATATCTACTTCAACGGCACCACCGCCGCCTCCGTGAGCCTGAGCATTTCGTAGGCCATATTTGATCTACCCCGCGGCCAAGCGCCGCGGGGTGGTTTTTTCCAGGGAAATATTTGTGGAATATTCACAATTTCCCCAATGAGCGTGGTATAATTGCAGCCGGAAATAAAATGACGCGGCCTGGGAGGTGTGGGAAATGAGGAATAAGAGCCATGCGGCCATGGGGCGGATCCTGCTGCGGGAATATCTGCCGGTGGCCACCCCAGGGCAGGCAAAGGTATTTCTGCTGGGGTGCACCCAGCCGGATAAAAACCCGGCGACCTATCTGAAGGGCTCCCTGCGCAGCCAGTGGATGCGGGGGCACAATTACAGCAATTCCAATCGGTTCATGATGCGGCTGGCCATGCGGCTGGACGGGAAGCAGCACTATACCTCCTGGGATTACTACTGCCTGGGCAAGCTGGTCCACTATACCATAGACGCCTTTACCTATGCCCACGACGAGCGTTTTGTAAAGAATCTGAAGGAACACCGGGCCTATGAGGCCGGACTGCAAAACTACTTTCTGGCCCAGGTGCGCCGCCGCCCGGTGCCCTCCTGCCGCTACCGCGGCTCCCCCGCCGCGCTGATCCGCTGGATGCACACCGCCTACGCCCGGCTCCCCGGCTGCGTAGAGACCGACACAGACTACGCCTTCCGCGCCTGCTGCCTGCTGACCCAACGCCTGACCGCAGAACTTACATAAAATCACCCGGAGAATGCCGCACTGAAGTGACCCCAAAAAGTTAGACAATATTTTGAAGTAAAAATTGTTCAAGCAGCCGAAAGGGCTTGCTGTCTGTGCATTGCAGGCGGCAAGCCCTTCAGTTTTGCCTTGATCCTGCGGTTGTTGTAGTAATCCAGATATGCAACGAGTTCCTGCTTGAAGTGTTCCATAGACTGAAACTCTTGTAAGTACAACAGTTCACTTTTGAGCAG